>JAEWBE010000013.1 GCA_023391275.1 Bacillota bacterium
GTGTTACCGCAGGTATTCTGATTATTACAATGTTCATTGCAGAAATGCCCTCTAAATTACGCATTCTTTCAGAGATATGGAATTCGTTGCCCAGCAATCTTGTTTCCTTAAATGGGGCATTCCGCTATTTCCTGAACAATCGACTTGGAGGAGAGTCCTTTGGCAAGGATTCTCTTCCAAGTATATTGACCGCATAAAAGTAAGGATAGCGGTTGATTTACGGCCTCCAAATATGTTATAATATATAAATATAATTATATAACATATTTTTAGAACAATATTTTTGGAGGACAATATTATGCACTCACCAGCATTAACGATCGGAGAACGCCTGAAAGCAATACGGACAAGCAGGAGTCTTACATTAGATGATGCCGCAAAGCTCACGGATGTCAGCAAACCCATGCTTGGTCAGATTGAGAGGGGGCAATCCTCTCCCACGATTACAACCCTTTGGAAGATTGCAACAGGATTGAAAGTACCGTTATCCTCTTTTCTGGAAGAGCAGGGGGCCGAGTATAGCGTGGTGGATTGGCAAGCAAAGGATGCCATTGTGGAAGACAACGGGCGCATGAGAGCATACCCGATCTTTCCTTACGATCCAATCCGGAATGTTGAAATTTTCTACATCGAATTTGACGGGGGATGTCATCATCCTTCCGAAAAGCACCTTGACGGAGTGGAAGAATATATTTTTGTGCTCCAAGGAAAATTGGAACTGGTCATCAACACGAAAACGGTTGTCGTACACGAAAGACAGGCGATCCGTTTCCGTGCGAATGTGTTCCATGAATATAACAATCCCTATGAAAATCAATGCAATGTATATAACATGATTTTCTATCCAAAAGCGTGAAAGAAGGATAAAGCTATGTATGAACTGACACAGGTTGGAGAAAGAAGCTATTACATCAGTTGTCCGGCAAAAATCGGCGTTTACTGTGTGAACGATCAAGAGGTATATTTGATCGACAGCGGAAACGATAAAGATGCGGGAAGAAAGGTTCGTCAGATTTTAGAGCAAAATGGATGGCATTTGAAGGGCATTCTGAATACGCACTCCAACGCCGATCATATCGGCGGGAATCAGTACTTGCAGAGACAAACCGGCTGCAAGATTTTCGCTAATGGAATTGAACAGGATTTTACCAGACATCCAATTTTGGAATCATCCTTTTTGTACGGCGGATACCCGTGCAAGGAACTGCGTCATAAATTTTTGCTGGCGCAGGAGAGCGACGCACAGGAGCTTTCCGATCCTGATTTTCCGAAGGAAATCAAAGTCATTCCTCTTCCGGGACATTTTTTCGATATGGTTGGGTTCCGCACACCGGACGATGTCGTTTTCCTTGCGGACTGTCTCAGCAGCAAAGAAACGCTGGATAAGTACGGAATCCCGTTTATCTATGATGTTGACGCTTATCTAAAAACGCTGATCGCCGTTGAAGCGATGGAAGCCGCCATGTTTGTACCCGCACACGCCGGTGCTGCGGAGAATATAAAGGAGCTGGCGCAGTACAATCGGAAAAAAGTTCTTGAAATCGCGGAGCACATCGTTTCTTTCTGTGAAATGCCGCAAGCATTTGAAGATATATTGCAGAAAATGTTTCATCAATATCGCCTTACCATGAATTTTGAACAGTATGTGCTGGTAGGCAGCACCGTCCGTTCCTATCTGTCATGGCTGAAGGATATAGGAAAATTAAGCGTTCGATTTGAAGATTGTAAAATGCTTTGGGAAAAGGAGAACCCTCATGGCGATTGAAAAAGTGAAGATGTGCTATATAGAAAACTCATTACAATATGAAGATTATTTTAATTTAAGGCAACGTGCCGGGTGGAATAATTGGTCTAAGGAACAGACAATTCGTGCCCTGAAAAATAGCTTGTATGACATTATCGCAGTTGACAATCGTGTCATAGGTATGGGTAGGCTATTAGGTGACGGACTGTATTACATTATCGTGGATATAGTTGCAGCTCCAGAATATCAGGGCAAAGGTATAGGCAGCGAACTGATAAAAAGAATCCTAGATTATGCAGATAGCCAAAATTGTAATTACTTCCTTAGACAGCGACTTTTTTCAGCTTATAAGTGATCAAGTGAGCGTATTGCGGTATCGTGGTAATAATACGGTTATTTATGATGTTGAATACATACAAAACAAATATGGCATATCCCCCAGTCAATATGCCGCTTTCAAGTCCTTAACAGGTGATGCTTCTGACAATATCAAAGGAGTAGAAAAAGTAGGTCCCAAAACTGCTGCGGCACTTATAAATCAGTTTGGATACTTGCAGGAAATCATAAACAATGCCGATAAAATCGAAAAGCCATCTATCCGTGAGTCCATTATTAGAAATACAGACCGTTTGCAAAATAACTATAAGCTTATAAAGCTTGAGGATAGAGCAGCGTTGCCATTTGTTTTTGACGAGCTTACCTACACGTATAGCGGCATTACCACTAACGAGGTTTTGAAAGGAATTGGGCTGAGATTAATGAACCGCGATAAACACATCGGGCGGCAGAATCTGCAAGCATCCTTTCGTGCATTATTACAATCAATAGGGCAATATCGTACAAGAGCGCTTTAGCAATCTATGATAAGCTAAGCTAAGCATAAATTAAGGAGGTGAGTTTTTGGAAAAAGAAATAAGGACTGTAAATTTCGATGCGGAGCTAAAGGTTGAGGCTTATCATTTTCAAGGGGTTATGCAGAAGTTCCCCAACCACTTCCACGAGTATTATGTAATTGGTTTTATTGAGCGCGGGCAGCGGTATTTATCCTGTAAAAACAAAGAATACACCATCGAACCGGGAGATTTATTGCTGTTTAATCCCAGGGATAATCACACATGCGAACAAATTGATGGGAAAGCGCTGGATTACCGCTGTATCAACATCCAACTGGAAATCATGAGCAAAGCCGTCTTAGAAATAGCGGGGAAAGAATATCTGCCTTATTTTACGCAGCAGGTAGTTTTTCACAGCGAATTGGTCCCTCTGTTAAAGGAACTGCATTTGATTATCATGCAGGAGGAAAAGGATTTTAGAAAAGAAGAAATATTCTTCTTCCTTTTAGAGCAATTGATCGAGGAATATACAGAGCAGGAGTCCCCTCAGCCAAACTGCGTACAAAGCATGGAGGCAAAGGCTATCTGCGAGTATTTGGAAAAGAACTACACAAAGAATATTACATTGGATGATTTAAGCAACCTGACCGGGTTGAGCAAGTATTACTTGCTGCGCTCCTTTACCAAACAGAAAGGAATTACGCCATACAGTTACCTGGAAACCATACGCATCGATCAAGCAAAAAAGCTGTTGGAGCAGGGGGTATCGCCGGTTGACGTGGCATTGCAGACGGGGTTTGCCGACCAAAGCCATTTTTCAACCTTCTTTAAGAAATTTATCGGGCTGACACCGAGGCAGTATATGAATATTTTTAAGGATATACATGGTTAAGGTCTTATATAGAAAGGGTTTTCATGGATAGAAAAAACGAAGTTACCGGGCATTTATTTGCTGTTATTACCATTGTCATTTGGGGCACGACTTTCATATCGACCAAGATACTCCTGATGACGATTTCTCCCATTGAGATACTTTTCATACGGTTCACCCTCGGATTCGCCGCATTGTGCTTTGCCTATCCCCACAGGCTTAAAATCAGGGAACGAAAGCAGGAACTGTATTTTGCGGCGGCGGGTTTATGCGGTGTTACGTTGTACTTTTTACTGGAAAATATAGCCCTGACATATACCATGGCCTCCAACGTAGGGATCATTGTTTCGATTTCTCCGTTTTTTACTGCGATTCTTGCCCACCTGTTTTTAGACGGTGAGAAGTTGAAGCCGCAATTTTTGGCAGGCTTTGCAGTTGCTCTTTGCGGTATTTTCCTGATTAGCTTTAACGGATACCATACGCTCAGGTTGAACCCGTTGGGCGACATATTAGCCGCTTTAGCTGCTGCCGTATGGGCTACTTACTCCATCTTAACAAAGAAAATCAGCGGGTTTTATTACAATACCGTTCAATCTACACGCCGGATTTTCTTTTATGGGCTGGTGTTTATGATACCCGCATTATTTATATTCGGGTTTCATCCATCCGTGGATATGCTGATTCAGCCGACCAATTTATTCAATCTGTTATTTTTAGGATTGGGTGCATCTGCGCTTTGCTTTGTAACATGGAACACTGCGGTAAAGAGGTTGGGCGCGGTAAAGACCAGCATATATATTTATTTGGTTCCTGTGATCACGGTTGTCACCTCGATCCTTGTATTGCGGGAGAAAATCACAGGCATTGCCGTACTCGGAATTGTACTTACGTTGGCAGGATTGTTTCTTTCTGAAAACAGGATTTCTATCAAAACAAAAGGAGAACTGGAAAATGGATAATTCCAATATGAAATGCGTTATGGCGATCGATTCGGAGCTGCCAATCGGCATCATAGCCATTACTTCCGCTATATTGGGGGTAACACTGGGGAAACATATTCCGGCACAGATCGGAGATAATGTCGTGGACGCCTCAAATCAAACGCATTTGGGCATTATAACAATTCCCATCGCTATGCTAAAGGGAAACAAAGATATTTTAAAGGATCTGAGGAAGCGGCTGTATCAACCGGAATTCAGTGATTTGGTGGTGGTCGACTTTTCCGACGTGGCGCAAAGCTGTAATGTATACGGCGACTATATCGACAAAGCGGCCTCCACACCGGAGCAGGAACACACCTATTTTGGAATCGCCATTTACGGGGACAAGAAAAAAGTAAACAAATTAACAGGCTTTATGCCGCTTTTAAGATTGTGAATCACAGTAACCTATGCTTAAAATGAATAATCAGCGATGAGCGTAAATTACGGTACGAATATTATAACAAACTGCGGTTGTTTATATAGCGAGAAGATAAGCAGGAATCTAATAAGGAGTGATATCATGAGAGTTTGTAAACAATGCCAATCCCAGATGGAGGAGGGCTTTAAACTCAGAGTAAACACCTATGGTGTAATTAGAGTTGAACGAAGTGTGCCAAAAGCAGATGGAATGAAAGTGGCGATATGCCCTACTTGCGGTGAAATATCAATGTATCTTGATAAAGATGTAAAAAAATAAATTTTGATTCAATGTATTGATCTGATTATGAGCATAATCAGACGTTCCTTTGGAATTCGCGTTATTTGTATTAGGTGCATAGGAGGACGATGTATGGGACGTAACATTCGCAAGTGGAAAATAGAAGATGCGGCTGACCTTGAAGCAGCTTTGATTAACAAAAATATTCACGATAATTTTTGTTTTAACGGTATAAATGAAGGGTGGAAGAATAGAGCATGTTTGATATCAGAAAGATTCAAGAAAGTGCAATTTATGAAGCTGTGAAAACTCATAGCGATACGAAGACTGCAACTGAAATTGTATATGGAAATGGTGAAACAGCAAAAAAGGAAAAAAATGCTGATTGGGTAAAATCAACCATGTTCAGATTGGAGAAAAGATTTGATGAAGAAACAACAAAACAGATTCGCATGGAGAGTCAGTGTGGTTACGGTATGGAGGAAAAAGTGAAATTCGTAAAAGATCTGGTTTCTGCGTCATCCAGCATGGAGGAATTTGTACTTTCAGAGAAAGCAAAAGCAGCAGGACTATATTGCGAAGAGGGGGATTCTTTATCTTAAATTTCAATTTTGTCCCTGCCCCATACTTGCAGAGATTGACAAGCTTTCATCATCTGACACAGGACGATATTGGCCTAATGATGAATCACATCAATTCTTACAAAAGAAAAAAGCTGAATAATCGTAGCCCATACGAAACATTCAGCTTTTATCATGGAGAAGAGGTTTTACAGAAACTTGGATGTTATCCAGTTGCCGCCAGAGACATCATGTTAAAACCCACCCTTCTCAAAAAATAATAAATTTGCATGCCGCCAACAGCTAATCAGCCTAAGGAATTAGGGGTGGATTCTCACTTACAAAACATGCATTTCAACTACAAAAGTTGTATTTCGTTTACAAATATTCAATTTTCATTTACAAAGATGGCTTTTCAGTTTACAATGTGGCTTCTCGTCTTACATGTGAGTAGGCTCATTGACAAGCAACAGTATTAGTGGTATATTTATAACATATAGTTAGAAATATACCACTAATAGGAGAGCAGTATGAAATTAAATAAATTAGGCTTTTTATCCATTCTTGCGCTTATAGGAATTTTCGGAATAGCTACAGAGCATAAGCCATTCCTTGGATTTTTTGGCTATGCTTATTATATCCGCTATTTCTTTGTGACACCAGACGAAATGTTTCAGCAGAATGTCAGAAGCGCCGCAAGCGTTGGCTTTTTTTCGGGAGTAGGTGCCACAGGGCTCGCTTTCACTGTACGTCTTTTATTTCCGTATTTATTAACAAGCAACTTGGCTTTAGCGTCTTGTTATGTCGTTTCACTGTTCTGTTTTACCATTGCTCTTTTGGTTCTTGAAACAAAAGAGCAATGGGAGGATTAAACATGGCTTTAATTACTAAAATGCGTGAACACAGGGCAAGGCAAAATTTAACGCAGGAAGAACTAGCTGTTCTGGTTGGTGTACGCCGGGAGACCATTATCAATTTGGAAAAAGGTCGGTACAACCCATCCTTGAAGCTTGCAATGGATATTGCTAAGGTGTTTTCCTGTACAGTGGAGGAAATATTTTATTTTCATGAGGATGGAAAAGGATGAAATGTTTGGTTCGATTTTGTGATAAAATCCAGTATCTCGGACTTTTAGGATTGCTTGGCCTGTTTTTTGATAATAAACTACTGAATTTTTTGTGGCTGTTCTGGTTTTTCGGGTTTATCGGCATTTTTTATAATCTTCCTCTATTTTTGCAAGCAGTAAAACAAGTATGGGGAATACTGATTGCTCCTCTGCGGTATGGTTTCCATATGCCCAATGCAGAAAACTACGAGTGCAAGATACGGTACTCCTTACCCTTTCAAGGTGCATGGACAGCCGTCAACGGAGGTATTGATAAAAAATACTCTCATTCTTGGTCAATTCAAACTCAGCGGTACGCCTACGACTTTGTTATACTTGATGAAGAAGGACACAGCTTTTCCGGCGAAGATACAAAGTTGACAGATTACTATTGTTACGGCAAAGAAATATTAGCTCCAGCAGATGGGGAAGTAGTTGAGGTTCGAAATAAATATTCCGACAGTCTTCTATTGGGATACGGGCAAGCCGATTGTTCTGCTAGAGATATACGAGGTAACTATATCCTTATACGTCACGCTGATAAGGAATATGGACTTCTGGCTCATTTAAAGCCTGGAAGTGTTTGTGTAAAAGTAGGTGATACTATAAAACGCGGCCAGTGTATTGCTTATTGCGGCAATTCAGGTAACACGTCGGAACCGCACCTTCATTTTCATTTGCAGGATGGTATGAATTTTTATACCTCGGCGGGACTTCCAATTGAGTTTACTGGAATCACCAGCTTTCCCGCATCTAATTACACTACCTATGATCCGCGGCCTACTTCAACTGCCGTATCAAATTCAAAATACATCTCGCGTAGCCTACGTATTTCAAATACATAACCTATTATTTCAATATATCCAGACAGAGGACCTAAAAACTTATCAAACTACTTGACAAGTATACTTGGCACGATATATGATATAATAGTACCAAGAAAACTTGGCAATATTATATTTTGGAGGTGTCATCATGGATAAAGAAACGATACTGGAAAAGAGCAGAAAAGAGAACGTATATTTAGATGAAATGCAACAAAGTGATTTAAAAAATGGATTCGGTCTGGGCGGAGTAGTTGTCGCAATTCTCTGTTTTGTTTTCGGCATCATTAAAGCGTTGCAGGGGCAACATTTCTTTGAATTCACAGTAATTACATTTGCCTATTTATCGGCAACAGCTCTGTATTCGTATACTAAAACAGCAAAGAAGAAGTTCTTAATACAAGGTATTGCTGAGGGGATCACTGCAGTTATTGGATTCATTGGCTATTTTGCCATATAGGACAGTCAAGTTATTATTATTTCGTTTGTGAGGTAGTGCAATTGAATGAAGAATTGATCCTGAGAAATAAATTACAAGAAACAAGAGCTGAAAAAAAACTATCCCAAAGTCAGCTCGCTAAAATGGTTGGGGTATCAAGAAATACGATAAGTTCTATAGAGACAGGTCAATTTAACCCTACCGCCAAGTTGGCCTTGGTTCTTTGCATTGCATTAGATAAAAAATTTGAGGAATTATTCTACTTTGACTAAAAAATTTCTATGAGATATTACTGGAGCGGATTTTGTCCGTCAAATGAGTTCAATCACGTTGCTTCTGCTCATACGGAGGGAGAACATTATGGAAAAGAAAATGAGTAGGATTGTTCCGAACTCAAAAGGAATAGCCGTCGAGTCTAAAAGGAAAAAATATCATACCCTTAAGATTGCCGTTGCGTTGATCCTGTTGTTGATTTTCGGAGCCGTATATCAGGCAATAGGTGCCGCCGTTGACAGGAAAACGTATCTCCCAATCGGGGATCTCTATATGGTTAACAAAACGAAGATGCATATCTATATAGAAAGCAAGCAAGACAGCCAAGCTACTGTTGTTTTTGCTGCCGGTTGGGGAACCGCCAGCCCATATAATGATTTTTATCCGCTGTATCAGGATATGGCAAAGCTGGCCAGCTTTGCTGTATATGATAAATGTGGTTACGGTTACAGCGATATCACTGATAAGCCGCGGGAAATTGATACGATTGTCGGAGAAATCCACTCTCTGCTCATCCTTTCCAATCAAAAACCCCCGTACATTTTAGTAGGGCACTCCATGGCCTCACTTGAAGTGTTTCGTTATGCCCAGATATATCCTGATGAGGTGAAAGGTATCGTTCTGATCGATGGGGGAAACCCGGAGCTTTACGCAAATACACCGCCCGTAACACTGATCGGTTCGCTGCAGCGGGGATTTATAAATGTCGGTGCCGTACGGCTTCTGTATATGCTGCCAGGATTTGCGGACAATCTGAATTCCGAGAGGAATTCATTGAAACTTGTCCCCGACAATATCAGAAAGCTAGATAAAACCGCTACGCTTCTTATTGCGAATAATAGAAATATCCTTGAAGAAATGCGAAAGAGTCAGGAAAACGCAGAAAAAGTGATCAGTGCGGGCAAGTTAAATGGTATCTCGCTCACCATCCTTACCGCAGACGGGTTTGGACACGAAGACGTATCCTGGAGCAAAAGCCAGCAAGCGTTGACACAATGGTCAACGGACAGCCGACAGCTTTTCATAAAGGACTCCATGCATTATATCCACCAGTACCAGCCCCAAGCTGTTATCAGTCAGATTCAAGAAATGATAAATGAGATACAGGACTGAAGCCATCTTCTTCATTATCTTGAAGACTATGTTAAGGGCATTTGGAGAATTACATTGATTATGAAGCCTACGGACGTGATATGAGCTTGGACGAGGGCGGACAGGCGGCAGCTTTACTGAGCTTTATCGCGGCATGGACAATTTACCGGAGAAATATCGGATTTTTGCTTATCCCGAATCGGAAAAATCCATCAGGAAGTCGCTAGAAAGCTATGGGAAGATGATAAGTGAAACCGTCACCGCCACCCATGAGGGTATACCTAATTTTTTCTTATGACCCGATCCGGAATGTTGAAATTTTCTACATTGAGTATGACGCGGGCTGTCATCAACGCGAAAACAGTTGTCGTACACTTTGCCCATTTTAAATATTATTGAATCCGTGGCAAAAAGAGCAACAGAGTTGGGGCTAAAGCGGATTCTGTTGACTGGTATCCTATATACCATGAACAGTGACTTTTACCCTAAAGAATTAAAGCAACACGGGATAGAAACTGTCTTGCCAAGTGATAAAGAAAAGTCGATTATTAACAATATCATATTCCAAGAATTGGCGCTTAATTATATATCCTCCCAATCCAAAGCACAATTCCTTTCAATTATTAATTCGTATGACGTAGATGCTGTACTATGGGGGTGCACCGAATTACCACAACTTGTTTCTCAGCAGGATACCGACATAATATTGTTGAACTCATTGAAAATTCACTGCAAGGATGGATTGGAATACGCATTGCTTGAAACATAATATTCTTAAATACATAAATTTCCTATTTATTGATTGTAAGACTATCGGACAACAGTCTTTAACTCAGCAACCAGACCTTGCAGTGTTGGTAGGAAATAGAATGTACACTTCTAAGAGCTTTCCAATGGCTTTTTATGCGTCGCAACCTTTTCGCAAAAGGAGGGCTCGCCGTATTGACTTGAATTTCCTGCTCCATGCGCCGTTCCGATTCGATGCCGTAGAGATATCCGAACAGTAGATATTTCACCAGAATCACTGGGTCAATACTGGGTCGTCCATTATGATGACAGTATTATTTCTTTGTTTCCTCATAGATAAAGGAGAGATCGGCCAGACGATCCAGCTTTCGCAGGAAATGATCTTCGGGAATGAGGTTCTTAATGGTCAATGTGTGGAATTTAATCTGCTTGCCCTCCATGTTTTTTTCTATCACTATTTTATCACATTAGAAGGATTATTACAGGCTTTGTCAACACCTCGAAATTTGGCCTGAAGTCGTTTTATATGAAAATAACAGAGTCTGCTGCTTGTTTGACATCGGCAGGGCAATATCATACAAGAACGCTTTAGTAATCTATGCTAAGCTAAGCATAAATCATGAAAGGAGTGAGTCCTTGGAAAAAGAAATGAGGAGATGATAGAGATCCCATCTTCACCGAAACTGAGGATGCAATGCTCGATCTTTATAATTTTATTAAGAAGAGATTTAGCTACGATTGAATATGCGCTCAAATCAATATGGCGCAAACCTGCGAGAAGTACTCTGCTCTGCGCTATACTGGTCTTGATTTTCTTGGGAGAGATTACAGGAATATATTTATATACCATTTCAGAGCAGGGGGGAAGAGGATGCTTTTCTGTATAATGATTTGCAATTTCCATCTATGGCGAAGACCCGGACGCGTCCCAGACCAATAAAGTTTGGAATCGGTTACGATTAGTTTCCCTTCCACCAATCCTTTATCCAT
>JAEWBE010000027.1 GCA_023391275.1 Bacillota bacterium
CTTCCGGCTCACAGGCCGGAAGCGAAGCCCCCGTTTATCAATGCATCAGCCTTTGCGTGAATAGGAGCTCTTCCGTTTCGGACTATTGGAAAAGTGTTTGGACGGCGCATCCTTCTGGGATGAAAACGCGGTTTTTTTGGCGGAAGGACTCTTTTCATAGGCACCTCTGCCGGGCGCCTGCTTCCGGGCGGGCTCGGCAAAGCCGGCCGCCGGACGGTGGCGGCGCAGTTCAGATTTTGGGGTCGGGGTTGTAATCATCATTGGGAACGGATGATCTTCCTCAACCGGAATCGTCTTTCCAATCAGTTTTTGAATGTTCTTCAGGTCATTCTTTTCATCAATACAGCAAAAGGAAATTGCGATTCCGCTCAGGCCTGCTCTTCCCGTTCTTCCAATACGGTGCACATAGGTTTCCGGTATTTCAGGCAAATCATAATTAAACACGCAGGACAATTCTTCAATGTCAATTCCTCTTGCGGCGATATCCGTGGCTACAAGCACGCGGATGGTTCCGTTTTTAAAGCTGCTCAGTGCGATCTGGCGGGCATTCTGAGATTTATTTCCGTGAATTGACTGTGCGCTGATTTTTACCCTGTCCAGTTCTTTCACCACACGATCCGCGCCGTGCTTGGTTCGGGTAAACACCAAAGCGGAACGGATGGAAGGGTCCTGTAAAAGGTGAATCAGCAGCTTCGCCTTGTTCCCTCTGTCCACAAAATAAACCGTTTGCTCGGTCGCCTCCACAGTGGTGGCGGGCGGTGTGATCGTTATTTTTACCGGGTCAACCAAAATGGAATTTACCATTTCTGCAATTTCGGGCGGCATGGTAGCTGAAAAAAGCAAGGTTTGTTTTTGTTTCGGAATTTTCGAAACAATTTTTTTCACATCGGCGATGAAGCCCATGTCGAGCATACGGTCGGCCTCATCCAGTACAAAAATTTCAACGTTCTTCAAGTCAATATATCCCTGATTGATCAGGTCATTGAGTCTTCCCGGAGTGGCAACCAGGATATCTACTCCGCGGCGAAGTTTTTCCACCTGCATCTTTTGGGAAACGCCGCCGAACACCACACAGGCCTGAAGCCTGGTGTAACGCCCGTAGGCACGAAAACTTTCATAAATTTGAAGGGCCAGTTCCCTGGTCGGGGTTAAAATCAGCGAACGGATTTTGCGGAGTTCATTTTTTTCTCCGGCTCGCTCACTTAAGAGCTGTAAAATCGGAACGGCAAACGCCGCAGTTTTTCCGGTGCCCGTCTGTGCGCAGCCAAGCAAATCTTTTCCGGCCAATACCGGCGGAATCGCCTGTTCCTGAATCGGGGTGGGGCTCACATAGTGTTCTTTCGCAAGGGCGTCCAGAATTTTCGGGATAATGTTCAAGTCTTTAAAATTCATGTTTTCTCCTATTTAATTTTCAATGTCACTTTCCATTTCTGCGATTGGCAGAAATAGTCTATGCTTGAATCATAACATAATTCAGCGAAATAGTCTAATAAAACCATATCATTCCCTAAGGGAAAGTTTTTTTGCAAATAAATTAAAAAATGTGGACTGCAGGTGCGCCGACAGTGCACTTGCGCCGGTATGAAAAAGAGAAAGGAAGATCATGATGGATTTTATCTATCAGCCCAACCGAATTTATGCAGTGAATGAAGCCGGAAAATTAGTCGCCGAGGTGATTTTCCCGGGGCGTTCAGAAAAAACGGTTGAAATTACGCATACTTTTGTAGATGACTCCCTGCGCGGGCAGGGCATTGCGGGCCAACTGCTGGAGGCGGTCGCTGCAAAACTCAGAAGTGAGCACAAAAAGGCTTATCCCTCCTGCCCCTATGCGGTGAAATGGTTCGAATCCCATCCGGAAGCAAAGGACGTTTATGCCGAAAAAAGCACCTGATTCCGATTTTAATCCGTTGCTTTAGTTCTCATAGAGGATTTTTCACATAAGAAAATTTGTCTTGAATATGCGGTCCTTTTGTATTAAACTAAGATTAAAGACGGGCGGTGAGCGGAATTATGGTGTATAAGGTTTGGGCGAAAGACGGATTTGCGCGGATATGGTGCTATGACTTCTTTCGGGAAACGGTGAACGGAGCGGTTTACTCCTATGATAGAGAGGGCCAGACCGTTCATTCCGCAATTTTTATGGTGAAGGAACCAATTCCGCAGTCCATGTTTGATCATTATTTTTTCGATTATGAAATCATTTCAAGCGATTAACAAAAATGTCCCATTACGAAGATAACCGTCTCCGACCATAAATTTTCATTGTTTGAATCCCGGAAATGACAAAAACAGCCCCCTGCCCGATTGGTTCGGGCAGGGGGCTGTTCCATTGGCAGACTCATTCGTCAATTAAGTTGTGTTGGTACCACTTCCTGCCCCTGAGGCGAAGAAGGAATATCGCCCCGCGCACACCCCATTCACAGTCCATCGCAATCCATACGCCAACGACGCCAAAGTGCAGAACAATCCCCAGAATATAGCCGAACACCACACGAAACAGCCACATGGAGAGCATGGCGACTATCGAAGTAAATTTTGAGTCGCCCGCGGCACGGAGCGCCGCAGGTGTAATAAAGCTGCCGGACCAGAGCACGACCTGCGCGACCGAATTGATCAGAATTATAATGAAAATCGTATGTACGATTTGTTCCGGCGGATTGAATAATGATACCAGAGGGCGAAACAGCGGAAAAACAACCAAACCCATAATCAATAATGAAAGAGCGGAAAGCCAAAGAAATGATTTTATGAATTTGCGCGCGTCTTTCACATCCCGCCGCCCCATACACTGACCTACCACTGTCACAATGGAGAGCGCAAGGGCGTTCGCCGGAATCTGGAACAGGTTGGAAATGGAGGCGCAAATTGCGTTGGTTGCCATGGCGAAGGTGCCAAGGCTCACAATATAGGTCTGGGTCAGGATTTTACCGCCGTTGAAAAACAGCTGTTCCGCCGCAAAAGGCAGCCCGATAAAAAGAATTTTTTTGAGCATCGACGGATTAAAATGAAACACGTTTTTTATCTGGAAATGCAGCGAAGTATTCAATTTGACCAAATAAATAATCGCGCACAGCGCACCCAGATATCTCGATATATTCATTGCGATGACTATGCCGTAAACACCCATGTGCAGGAAATTAATAAACACTACGTTTAAGCCCACATAGGAAAGGTTCATAATCAACGACAGGGCGAGGGAGGACTTTGTTTCCCCCACGCCCCGCAACGCACCGCACACAGCCTCCTCCAACGCAATGCCGCAGTAAGAGGCGCCGCTTCCGATCAGGTAAATCCGCGCATTGAAAAGAACATCCGCCTCCGCCCCACCAAACAAAAGACTCAGGAAAGAGGTATGAAACGCGATAACCAGCATGCTGATGCTGAGCGCAAGCAAAAAAACAGAGGAAACGGAACCCGCCGCCGCTTTGGAAACCATCGGGTCGTTTCCGCTTCCTTTATATTGCGCGACAACCACCGTGCCGCCGGTGGAAACCGCGATAAATACATTTACCAAAAAGATGTTAAGCGAGTCAACCATATTGACCGCACTGACCGCGGCGACGCCGGAGGAACTGATCATTGCGGTGTTGAGCAGGCTTAAAATAATCACAAAAGCCTGATCAACCAAAACCGGAATAAAAATTGCCACTACCATATGATAATCCATTGACTCGCCGGATAAATATTTTTCAAGAAGCCTGCGTGTATTCATTTTCAGTTCGGATTTTGTCACATCATCACATCTTTTTTCGTTTTAACATGATTTTAACACAATCCGGCGCATAATAACAGCCCAGTCTTAAAATAACGCAAAATTAACAATACCGTTTTGAGTCCTGTGAATTTCCAGTTAATTCTGCGCATTGAGGTAATCTTCCGCCATTTTGGCGGCAACCGCTCCATCCGAAACCGCAGTAACGATTTGCCGCAAAGGCTTTGTTCGCACGTCACCCGCGGCGAAAACCCCGGGAACACTGGTTTGGGTGCTCTCATCCGCAATGATATATCCCCTTGCATCCAGTTTCAGCTTTTCCCGGAAAAGCTCCGAGTTGGGGGTATTGCCGACCGCGACAAAAATCCCGTCGCAGTCCAGCGTTTTGACCGTACCGGTTTTCAGGTCTTTGACCTCCACCCCGGTAACCTTTTCCCCGGCGAGGATTTTTTGAACGGAGGAATTCCAAATAAACTCAATATTACCGCTGTTTTCCAGCGGCTTTAAATAAGCTCCGGAAGCGCGGAGGGTGTCACGCCGATGCACCAAATAGGTTTTTCTGCATATTTTAGATAAAAGGACGGCATCGGCCGCCGCGGTATCGCCGCCGCCGACGACAACCACTGTTTTTCCGCGGTAAAAAGCCCCGTCGCAGGTTGCGCAGTAGGAAACTCCCCGGCCGCGAAGTTCCTTTTCGCTGTTCAGGCCCAGTTCCTTCGGCGAAGCGCCGGTGGCGACAATAACCGCGCCTGCCTCATAGATGATGCCGCCCTGTGTTGCTATCTTCTTCGGCTGCGCATCGAAGTCAACAAACCGGACTTTTTCGAATGCACTGACGGAACCAAACCGTTCCGACTGCTTGCGCATCTCCATTGCAAGGTCATATCCGCCGATTCCCTCGGAAAAACCCGGATAGTTGTCGATGGTGTCCGTTGTTCCCATTTGGCCGCCCGGGGCGTACGCCTCGAGCACCAATGCGGAAAGCCCGGCGCGCGCGCAGTAAAGCGCCGACGTGTAGCCGGCCGGCCCGCCGCCAATGATAATTACATCATATTTCGTATTCATTGTATCCACTCCTCAATTTCTGCCGATGCGCGAAACCAAGCTGCCGTTTCAGCAAAACTTCTCTTATAAGATATGCACATCCCTGCTATTAATAGTGTAACCCCATATTATAAAATTTCCATGAATAAAAACAATGACTCCGGCAAAATTAATTGCCGGAGCCGTAATCTTTATTATGAACCAATTTACAAATTATCTGCCCAAGTTTCCTGAGTCGAATCGCATTTCCGTTAACCCGGCCCGGATTTCAGAAGAAAACTATTCACTGTACATCGGCATCACCAATTACAAATTTATATTTTATGGTTCCCGGTTCTGAAGCGCGTTTTCAACTATACTTTGGAATCACCCCTTTAACTGTTCCTGTGAACTGCTTTTATTGAAAAAGCAAAAATCGGGCTTCAAATTATAGATCACGCTGAATCGAACAATTCCAAAATTCTTTACAAATTAAAACCACTTTCGGATTGCTTAACGTAATTTTTTCTTTAATCCTTTCATAAAATGGTCAAAAATCAATTATCTGTTTTTACAAGGCTTAATCTCGCTGTTGTTTTTCAGCATCCGCGCCCAACAGGTCGACAGGTGCCGGCACATTGAAACGGTTCAATGCCCATTGGACTCACCCCTTTCAAAAGAATCAATTGATTGTTTCGGCACCCTTCCCGGCAGTGACATCACCCTGTTGAAGTAATTTGCCCGGTGCCGTTTTTCAAATCATCTTTTCTGTCTTTATTATAGCAGATATATGTAGAATGTCAACATATTTTATCAGATTTTAAAAAATAATATATGCAATGTTTTGTATCTTAATTTTCCTGTTGACTTAATCCAACAGGCAATGTAAAATGAGAACACAGATAAATTAATCGTGAGGAGATGACCCTGATGAACGACGAATACAGTGCGGATCTGCTCACCCTGGTTGATGACGAGGGCGAAGAACATGAATTCGAGATTCTGGATGTAATAGATAATGATGACGGCTGCTTTTATGCTTTGCTGCCCACATTTGAAACGCCGCAGGATAAGATTGACGCCGAGGGAACCTATTATATCTTCGAAGCCATCGAAGAGAATGGTGAACAGCAATTAGCGGAAATTGAGGACGAAGCGCTGCTCGACAAACTCGCCGGACTTTTTGAAAGCCGTTTTGAGGAGTTATACGACGACTCTGATGAGGATGACGAAACAGACGAAGCCGATGAGGACGACGAAGAATAAAATTTGGTCCACACCCTGCCTGGTGCGCGGACCGTTGCATGAATAACCCTACAGATTTAAATCGGGAGCTCGGCTCCGGTGGCGGACTTCAGACCTCCCGGCATTGACCGGACGAAGGGAGTATGAAACCATTGGGCGGACACCCACCTGCTTTGGTAGCAGGTTATCTCAGCACATTACGGCCAGGCGGGATTTTTTTGAATGATGAAGGCTCCTGATTTTATCAGGAGCCTTTTTGTTATGCAGGATACGATTGGACAGCAGGAAATTCATTCGCGATTTTTTACAAATTCATCCGATATTTATAGTAAAAACGTTGAATATCACCGTATGAATGATATAATGTATGATAAGTTATGATTGGCGCAAAGTAAGAGATGACGCGATTATACTGGAAAGCGAGGAGATTAAACATGAACTTTCAGGTTCTGCACCCAGCCGATCAATTAATTATGATTATGGAACGAATCTACGGTTACGGCATGACCACCACTTCAGGCGGCAACCTGTCTATTTTGGATGACAACGGCGACATATGGATTACACCTGGCGGAGTGGACAAGGGTTCTTTGACCCGAAGCGATATCATCCGGGTCAAACCGGACGGCACCGTTATCGGCAGCCACAAGCCGTCCAGCGAATTCCCCTTTCATAAACTGGTTTATGAAAGCAGACCCGACATCAAAGCGGTGCTGCACGCCCACCCGCCTGCTTTGGTCGCTTTCAGCATTGTAAGGAAGCTGCCGGACACGCACCTTGTGCCCAATGTGGAACTGGTTTGCGGCAAAGTCGGCATGGCAAAATACGGTTTGCCGGGCAGCACCGAACTGGGAGAAAAAATTGCGCTTGAGTTTACCAAGGGATACAACTCCGTGATTTTGGAAAACCACGGGATTGTGGTAGGGGCGAAAAACCTGTTCGCCGCGTTCCAGTCCTTCGAAACGCTGGACTTTTGCGCCCGGCTTGAAATCCACGCAAGAAGCATCGGCACTCCGGTTCCCCTGACCGACGCCGAGATGGCGCTTTCCAAAAACAAGCGAAACGCGGACATGGAAGATTTCACGCCCTCCGGTTACAGCAGTATGGAGCGGGAATCGCGCAGAATCATGTGCGATTTGATCCACCGCGCCTACAATCAAAAACTTTTCACCAGCACGGAAGGCACGTTTTCCAGAAGGCTTGAGGATGGCTGCCTCCTTATAACGCCCTATGAAAAGGATCGGAAATATCTTGAACCGGAAGACCTTGTGCGAATTGAAAACGGCCGCAAGGAATCCGGAAAAATACCGAGCCGTTCTGTGATGCTTCATAAAGCGATTTATGAAAAACATCCCGAAATCAATTCCGTAATCATTGCCCATGCACCAAATATCATGGCTTTCGCGGTCACCAATGAGGAATTCGATTCAAGAACCATCCCGGAAAGTTATATCCTGCTCAGGAAAATCCCCAAAATGCCTCACGGCTCGGTTTACATGGACACGGAAAACGTGGCGGATCTTTTTATTCCCTCCACGCCGATTGTAATGATAAAAAACGACTGCGTCATTGCCACCGGCAACAGCCTGATTAATGCCTTTGACCGGCTTGAAGTAGCGGAATACAGTGCCAAAGCCGTAATCTCTTCAAAAAATCTGGGAAACCTCGTTACAATTGACGACGAGAAAGTTTCCAGCCTGGAAAAAGCCTTTCATCTGGACTGACGGCAACCGCTTCACACTGCTCCTTCGGGACTGGCGCTGCCGTGCCAAATACGACAAATTTTGTATTTTGTCGGTGGACAGCCCACACAAGGTATTATATAATAATTCTGTTCATATAAATTCGTTCGTAGGAACCATTTATTGTAAAAAGGAGCAGTTTGAAAATGGGCGGCTATAAGATTATTACGGACTCTACCTGCGATCTTTCTCCAAAGCTTGTGGAAGAACTTGATGTTGAGGTAATTCCGATGAATTTTATTATCGGGAACGATTCTTATTGGAATTATCCGGATGAACGTGAAATTTCCTCTCACGATTTTTACACGCGCATTGCGGCCGGCGAGTCCTCCACAACAAACCAGATCGGCATATTAAAATTTATAGAAACATTCGAACCATTTTTAAAATCGGGCATGGATGTTTTATATATCGGATTTTCTTCCGGCCTGAGCGGTACATATAATAACGCCTGCCTGACCGCGGGGGAACTGAGCCAAAAATACCCCGGGCGCAGGCTTCGTGTGATTGACTCGCTTGCCGCCTCCATGGGCGAAGGGCTGCTGGTTTATCACGCGGCGAAAAAAAGGGACGAGGGCCTTGACCTTGACGAAGTCTGCGAC
>JAEWBE010000054.1 GCA_023391275.1 Bacillota bacterium
CCGTTCTTCATCGGAACCCCCAGCTCGTTCTGCTGGATATTAACCTGCCGGTTTATGACGGATATTATATTTGCCGGGAAATTCGCCGTCAATCTCAAATTCCGATTATTATTGTCACCAGCCGCGACAGTGAGGTTGATGAGCTTATGAGTATGAATCTGGGTGCGGATGACTTTATTGCAAAGCCGTACAATACACAGATTTTACTTGCCAGAATCGCAGCGGTTCTGAAACGCGCATATCCTGCCGGGCCGGCGGACACCCTTTTTGACCGTGGATTGGAACTGGATTTATCAAAGAGTACGGCGCGCTTTCAGGAAAATGAGGTTGAACTTACCAAAAATGAACTCCGCATCCTGCATTTGCTTATCAGCAACAAGGGAAAAATTATCCCGCGCGATGAAATCATGAACGATCTGTGGCAGTCGGAAGAGTTTGTGGATGATAACACGCTGACGGTAAATATCAATCGTCTGCGAAAGAAGTTGGAGAGCATCGGGATTCATGACTATCTGATGACTCGGCGCGGTCAGGGGTATCTGGTATGAAACTGACTGATTTTTTGCGGGACAAACTCGTTCCTGTTGCCATTGCGGCCTTTACCGCAATTTTTTGTATTGCCCTGTTCAGTGCGCTTGGCCTTGGTTTATATGCCGGCGCGTTCGTGGCGGGCGTCATCCTGCTGGGGCAGGCTGCCGGTCTTGCATTTGAGTTTTTTCAAAAACGCGCTTTTTACAATACCCTGATGCAAAGCCTTGACAGAATCGATCGAAAATACCTGATTTCCGAGATTATAGAAGAACCGTCTTTCTGTGAAGGGAAGCTGCTGTACGAGCTGACAAAGGCAGCCAACAAGTCGATGAATGACGAAATTGCGAAATACCGCCGTGCGTCACAGGAGTACCGTGAATACATTGAAACCTGGGTACACGAAGTAAAAACGCCGATTTCGTCCAGCAGACTGATTATGGAAAATAATCAAAATGAGATTACGCTCAATTTAGCGGAAGAACTTGTAAAAATCGAAAATTTTGTGGATCAGGCGCTGTTTTATTCCCGCAGCAATAATGTGGAAAAAGATTATATCATCAAACAAACTACTCTGAAAGAGCTGGTCAGTTCAGTGCTGCGCAAAAATTCCAGAATATTTATTGAGGCGGGAATCAGCGTGCGGACTGCCGCGCTGGATAAAACGGTTTTTACCGATGTGAAATGGACGGATTTTATTTTGGGACAAATTTTGATCAATTCGGTAAAGTACAGGAGCAGCTCACCTAAAATTGAAATTTACGGGATGCAAAGTGAAAACAGCGTTACGCTGGTGATTACGGACAACGGCATCGGAATCCCCAAAAAAGATTTGGGCCGGGTATTTGAAAAAGGGTTTACCGGTACGAACGGCAGGACAACCGCCAAATCCACTGGAATCGGGCTTTATCTGTGTAAAAAGCTTTGTACCAAGATGAACCTTGGAATTTCCCTTGCTTCCAATGAAAATTCGGGCACAATGGTTTCCATCGTGTTCCCTAAAAGTAATATGTTTGTATAGCGGCAATCTTACAAAACCGTAAGATTGCTGTAAGCGAAATCAATGGTATGTTTTTCTGCATTCCATTATACTGAATTCACGGTGAGAAGAGGGAATCCGAGTCAAAAGCAAGGCGACGCGGGTATAATGCTTAAAGCTGCTTGCTCCCCACAGTTAATTTGTGCGGCTTTCTCATCAGGACTTTAAAGAATTTAAAGGAGATTACGGCATGCAGAAAATTTTATCGGTTGAACATATTGAAAAATATTACGGCAATAAAGGAAATGTGACCAAGGCGGTTGACGATATCAGTTTTGAAGTTGATAAGGGGGAATTCATCTCCATTATGGGTGCTTCCGGAAGTGGAAAAACGACGCTGTTGAACTGCGTTTCCACCATCGATTCCGTTACCGCGGGGCATATTCTGATTGACGGAATGGACATTACGGAATTAAGCTCTAAAAAGCTGTCTAAATTCCGCCGGGAGCAGCTTGGGTTTATTTTTCAGGATTTTAACCTGCTTGACACCCTTACCGCCTATGAAAATATCGCCCTTGCGCTTACCATTGTCAAAACGCCCGCGGGGGAAATTGATGTTCGGGTGCGGCAGGTCGCGAAGCAGCTTCAAATAGAAGACGTGCTGAAAAAATATCCCTATCAAATGTCGGGCGGCCAAAAACAGAGGGTTGCTTCGGCCCGTGCGATTGTGACCGGCCCAGCCTTGATTTTAGCGGACGAGCCGACCGGTGCGCTCGATTCCAAATCTGCCCGCATGCTGCTGGAAAGCTTTGAAATATTGAACCAGAACCTGAGCGCGACAATTCTGATGGTGACGCACGATGCCTTTACCGCCAGTTACTGCCACCGTATCCTGTTTATCAAAGACGGAAGAATTTTCAATGAGCTTGTTCGCGGCGGGGATACCCGCAAGCAATTTTTCAGCAAAATCATTGAAGTTGTAACTCTGCTCGGAGGTGACAATTCCAATGTTCTCTAAGTTGGCATTGAAAAATGTAAAAAAAAGCATGCGCGATTTTACGGTTTATTTTCTAACTCTTACTTTCGGTGTATGCCTGTTCTATATGTTTAATTCCATTGATTCGCAGACCGCCATGTTGGAGATCAATGAAACGCAGGGGAAACTGATTCAGGCGCTTACTAAAATGATTAGTTACGTTTCTATTTTTATTTCCGTGATTTTGGGCTTTCTTGTTGTATACGCAAACCAGTTTTTAATCAGGCGGCGCAAAAAAGAGCTGGCGATTTATATGACGCTCGGGATGCCGAAAGGAAAAATATCACGCATTGTCATTCTTGAAACACTGATCATCGGCGTTTTTTCCCTTGCAATCGGGCTTTTGGCGGGGATTTTTGCCGCGCAGGGGCTTTCTGTTGTAACTGCAAGACTGTTTGAGGTGGATTTAAAAGCTTTTACCTTTACTTTTTCAGTCCGGGCATTCTATAAAACAATCTTGTATTTTGGCATTATCTTTTTTATTGTAATTTTATTTAACACGGTGGCCATTTCCCGATATAAACTGATTGATTTATTGAATGCCGCGAAGAAAAACCAAAAAATGCGCTTCAGCCATCTGTGGCTTTCTGTTATTTTGTTTTTTGTTTCCGCCGCATGCCTTGCAACCGCTTACCACCTGATGATTGAAAACGGGATGATGGAATTCAACACCCAGTTTGCCGCGTCCATCGTTTTGGGCTGCATTGGTACGCTCTTGTTTTTTCTGTCCCTTTCCGGTTTTTTGCTCCGTGTCGTCAAATCCAATAAAAAGCTTTATTTTAAAAATCTGAACATGTTTGTCCTTCGGCAGATCAATTCAAAAATAAACACCACCTTTGTTTCCATGTCGGTAATCTGCATCATGCTGCTGGTCACCATCGGAACGCTGTCAACCGGCATGGGCCTGTCCAATGTGCTTACAAGGGATTTAAAATATGTTACCCCGTATGATGTTACTTTCACCTATTACGGGGATACAAAAAAGACGGACCGCCAGCCTCCCGAGGACATTGCGCAGGAAATGATTTCGCACGGCGTTGATTTCAAGCAAAAGGTCAAAGCTTACGCGCAGGTAACGGGATATCAGTCTGAGGTGAAATATGGTGACCTGATTCTTCCGGGTTCGCCTGCGGTGAACAATCAGTTTGTCATGGATGACATCAAGTCTCAGGCCGTGACAATCATTACCCAAAGCGACTATAACGCGGCCATGAAATTACAGGGAAAGCCAACCGTTTCGCTGCGGGACGATGAATTTCTGGTAAACTGCAATTATCCCGAGATGCAGCCGGTGATTGCCTATTTTCTCAGCAATAATGGCTCAGTCGTGTTAAACGGGAAAACGCTTAAGGCACAGGAGCGGCAGTATCTGGACACCTGCTTTGAAACGACCATGATGAAGAACGATCCCGGTACCCTGATTGTCCCGGACACTTTGGTTATTGGCCTGACTAAAGGGATTGAGCTGCTGAATATACAGTATCAAACAGGGGTTACCGATGCGGCGTTTCTGGCGTCCGTGGAAAAGGTTTACCCCGATCAATCCAAAACGAAGGATGCGTGGCCATTTGACATGAGTATAACCAAACAGAAGATGTACGATCAGGGCGCGGGATTGAAGACAATGATTTCTTATCTTGCCATTTACATCGGTCTTGTGTTCCTGATTACCAGCGCGGCGGTGCTGGCCTTGCAGCAGCTTTCCGAAGTGTCGGACAATGTGGAACGCTACGGCCTGCTCAGAAAGTTCGGCGCTGAGGAGAAAATGGTTTATCATGCGCTGTTTACGCAGATCGCCATTTATTTTATGTTGCCCCTGTCGCTTGCGATTGTCCATTCCGCGGTCGGGATTCATGTTGCCAATACGGTGGTTTCGCAGTTCGGTCATCTTGATATTCTGGGTAATACCCTCATAACCGCTGCAGTTTTCCTGTTTGTTTACGGTGGGTATTTTCTGGCAACTTATTTTGCCAGCAAAAGCATGCTCCGAAAAAATCAGAATTAATTTCGGCGCTTTCAGGTGCGCCGCGTGTCCGAAAAAATAAATATCCCTGTCAGCCGCCCGGAAAAGGGCGGCTGTTGTCTTTTTGGAAGAATAATTATATAATAAATCTACCAGAATAATACAGGAAGGGAAACTGTTTCGGGCGAAGCCGGGCATAGCGGATTGTTCAAGCTGTCGCCGGGGAATGAAGCATAGGGTAAAATTAGATGGAATATCAGTTAATCCGCTCACGGCGTAAAACCATTGCAATCTGTATTGCCCGGGACGGCAGCGTCATTGTGCGCGCTCCGCTGCGCGCGGCACAAAGTGCGATTGACCGTTTTGTACAGGAGAAACATGGTTGGATTGAAGTAAAATCAGGCCAGATGGTCAAACGTGACGCGGCGCGCAGGGAGTTCCGGGTATCCGTTGGTTCCGAACTGTTTCTGCTTGGGCGGCAGTGGCCTGTTTTATCCGGGAATAAGGTTGCTTTTGATGGAACACAATTTTTGATCACGGATGAAAATTATGAAACAATTAAACCGAAGCTGATCCAATTGTACAAAACGATTGCACAGCAGATTATCCCCGAGCGGGTCGCAGTTTTTTCGAAGCGGACGGGCTGGGTTCCCGCGGGGGTGCGCATTGGGTCGGCCAGTACTTCATGGGGGTCGTGTTCGGGAAAGAACAGGCTGAATTTTACATGGAAGCTGGTCACAGCCGAGCCGGAGGTAATCGATTATGTGGTAGTTCATGAACTGGCTCATCTTATCGAGCACAATCATTCTGTCCGGTTCTGGCGGCTGGTTGAGGGTGTTTTGCCGGATTATCGGGCTCGCCGGGAAAAGTTGAAGCTGCTGGGGGAAAATTTGCAAAAAAGTGGTCTTGGTTAGCGACAACTAATTCCATTTTATGGATTAATGTGGTATACTAAATAAAAGACAAGTAGAAAGAAACAGGGGTAAATAATATGATTTCACAAAAAGCATTGCAGAAATACGCTGAGCTTGCAGTACGTATCGGTGTAAATGTACAGAAGGAGCAGCTTCTTGTTATTACAGCGGCGGTTGACAGCGCTTATTTCGTACGGATGTGTGTGGAGGAAGCCTACAAAGCGGGCGCGGGTGAAGTGCTCGTCAACTGGAGTGACGAAGCAATTACAAAATTGGCTTATCAGAAAGAGAGTACCGAAACGCTTTGCGGGATTGACCCCTGGCGCATCGAACAAAAGAAAAACTGTATTGATAAGAAATGCTGTTTTTTGTATATTGAATCCGCTACTCCCGGTTTGATGGCGGACATCGATGGGAAGAAGCTTCAGGCAGTCCGGATGGCCAAAGAAACCGCGTTTGAGCCGTTTGAGTACTACACCATGGCAAATATGGGCCAGTGGTCCATCGTGGCAATTCCTACTCTTAGCTGGGCAAAAAAGGTGTTCCCTAATGAAAATGACGAAACGGCGCTTGAAAAGCTGTGGGCCGCCGTTCTGATGAGCGTGCGGGTTTCCGACGATAACGACCCTGTTGCAGAATGGCGGCAGCATAATCATAATTTGATACGCAACTGCGAACTTTTAAATCAATACAATTTTAAATTCCTTCATTTTAAAAATGGAATGGGAACCGACCTGACCGTGGAACTGATTCAAAACCATGTGTGGGAAGGCGGTTGCGCGACCGCGAAGAATGGGGCGGTTTTTAACCCGAACATGCCAACGGAGGAAGCTTTCACAATGCCTTACCGGTTTGGCGTGAACGGCCGCGTTTACGCAACGAAGCCCCTGAGTTATCAGGGAAAAATGATCGACGGTTTCCGGCTTGATTTCAAGGACGGCAAGGTGGTGGACTTTGCGTCCGAGAAAGAAGAAGAAACCCTTAAAAATCTGGTCGGCTTTGACGAAGGCAGCGGCTACCTTGGCGAAGTGGCGCTGATTCCCTACGATTCCCCGATTTCCAATTCGGGAATCCTGTTTCTGAACACGCTGTTTGATGAAAATGCCTCCTGCCATTTGGCGCTTGGCGCGTCTTACCCGGACAATGTGAAAAACGGCGCGGAAATGAAGCGTGAAGAGCTGAATAAAATCGGTTCCAATTACTCGAAAATTCACTGCGATTTTATGTTCGGCAGTGCCGACATGAACATTGTAGGTACTACACAGGACGGCAAACAGGTTGCAGTGTTCCAAAACGGAAACTTTGTCATTTGAAAATAGCGGACGAAGCTTAAAATAATTAAGGAAAGATGGTGACAATATGGTTAATGTCAGAAAATGTGCGATGATCGGCTGCGGCTTTGTAGGGGCCAGCTGTGCGTTCAGCCTGATGGAAAGCGGACTTTTTTCGGAGCTTGTGCTGATCGATGCGAATCATGATAAGGCCGAGGGAGAGGCGATGGATTTAAACCACGGCATGCCCTTTGCGAGGCCGATGGAAATTTATGCCGGAACCTACGATGACATCACAGACTGCGGTCTGATTATCATCACTGCCGGCGCAAATCAGAAGCCGAATGAGACACGCATGGATTTGGTTCATAAGAATGTCGGTATCTTCAAAAGCATTATTCCCGAAATCAAAAGAAGGGAATGCGAAGGCATCCTGCTCATCGTATCCAACCCGGTCGACATATTAACCTATGTCGCCTTAAAGCTTTCCGGATTCCCCGCAAACAGGGTAATCGGTTCCGGTACGGTACTGGACACGGCCCGTCTGAAGTACCTTCTGAGTCAGCACCTTGATGTTGACAGCCGCAGCGTTCATGCTTTTATTATCGGGGAGCACGGTGACAGCGAGCTGGCCGTGTGGAGCAGCGCAAATGTCTCCGGCATTGAGCTGGACCACTTCTGTGAGCTTTGCGGTCACTTCCACCACCGGGAAACAATGGAGAAGCTGTATGAAGGGGTGCGCGACAGCGCTTACGAAATTATCGAGCGCAAGGGCGCAACTTATTACGGCATTGCTATGGCGGTTCGCCGTATCGCGGAGTGCATCCAGCGGAATGAGCATTCTATTCTCCCGATTTCCAGCCTGATTCAGGGCCATTACGGTTTGCAGGATATCTGTATGGGTGTTCCGACCATTGTCGGAAGCTCCGGTGTGGAAAAGGTTCTGGATATTCCGCTTAACGAAGACGAACAGCAGAAATTGCTTGCTTCGGCGGACGCATTGAAAAAAGTGCTTGAAACACTTGATTTATCATAATCCACAGGAAGACGGGAGGCCCGGATATTGGGCTTCCCGTTTTGCATTTCCTGCGGCAGTGCGGAATATTATTATATAACGTACGAAGAATCATTGTTTTCTATATAAATTTCGCCTGAATATTCCCTGTGCTGTTGGAATCGTAAAATCTTCATTGAATTTTCATTTTTACTTGACAAACAGGCTGTGGGATTATAAAATTATATCAGGATGTTAGCAATGGCTAACACATAGTTCTCCTATCAAATTAAAATAAGATAAGGGGTAATTTATGACGCTGAATGAATTGAAAATCGGCCAAAAATCCAAGATTGTTGCAGTGAATGGGGAAGGGGCGCTGAGGCGGAGACTTCTTGATATGGGTCTGACTCCGCACACGGAAATTATGGTGCGTAAGGTGGCTCCCATGGGGGATCCGATTGAACTTCATCTGAGGGGTTATGAACTCACAATTCGTATTGACGACGCAAAAAAAATTGAGGTTGAGGGGGAATAGCCGGTGGTTTTCGCACTTGCAGGCAACCAGAACTGCGGAAAAACAACGCTGTTCAATCAGTTGACGGGTTCCAATCAGCATGTGGGTAATTTTCCTGGTGTCACGGTGGAGCGCAAAGACGGCACTATACGCGGCTACTCCGATGTCACGGTGGTCGATCTGCCCGGAATTTATTCGCTTTCCCCGTACACCAACGAAGAAATTGTCACGCGCGATTTTTTACTGAAAGAGCACCCCGGCGGGATTATTAATATTGTGGATGCCACAAACATTGAGCGAAACCTGTACCTGAGCATGCAGCTCATTGAGTTGAACCTTCCCATGGTAATTGCCCTGAACATGATGGATGAGGTTCGCGCCAACGGCGGGACCATTAAAATAGATAAGCTGCAGGCGGAACTGGGTGTGCCGGTCGTACCGATTTCAGCCAGCAAGAATGAGGGAATCGACGAACTTGTTGAAACAGCCATCCGCACCGCCGAGGCCAGGCAGATCCCAAAACGGCAGGATTTTTGTTCCGGTGCGGTACATAGGGCGATTCATTCGGTCGCCCATCTGGTGGAAGATCATGCGGAACGCATTGGTGTTCCGGCCCGCTTCGCCGCCACAAAGCTTGTGGAGGGGGATGAACCGATGCTCGGCGCCCTCGGCCTTTCCGATAATGAAAAGGATATGGTCGGCCACAGTGTAACGGAGATGGAGCGGGAGCTCGGCACCGACCGCGAGGCTGCCCTTGCCGACATGCGCTATACTTTTATCGACGGCCTTTGCAGGGATTCTGTTGTAAAAACAGGGGAGTCGAAGGAGCACAGGCGCAGTGTTGCGATTGATGGCATTTTAACGCATAAATATTTCGCCATTCCAATTTTTCTGCTCATTATGATGCTGATATTCTGGCTGACCTTTGGGGTAATCGGCAGCGCGCTAAGCGAGCTGCTGTCTTTTGGAATTGACTTTGTGACCAATGCCGCAAGCGCGGGCCTGACCGCCTACGGAATCAATCCGGTGGTTCACTCGCTGATTATTGACGGTGTGTTTGCCGGTGTAGGCAGCGTGCTTTCCTTTCTGCCCATTATTGTCGTTTTGTTCTTTTTCCTCTCTATTTTGGAGGACAGCGGCTATATGGCGCGGGTAGCGTTTGTCATGGACAAGTTGCTGCGTAAGATCGGGCTTTCAGGCCGCAGCTTTGTCCCAATGCTGATCGGTTTTGGCTGTTCCGTCCCCGCCATCATGGCAACGCGCACACTTTCAAGTGAACGCGACCGAAAGATGACGATTTTTCTCACCCCTTTTATGAGCTGCAGCGCAAAACTTCCAATTTATGCGATGTTTACCGTTGCCTTTTTTCCAAAGCATCGCGCGTTTGTGATGATCGCCCTGTATCTGATTGGCATAATAATGGGTATTATCAGTGGCTTCGTTTTAAAAAACACCGTTTTCCATGGCAAGCCTGTGCCTTTCGTTATGGAACTGCCGAATTACCGGCTGCCAAGTGCGAAAAGCGTGGCGCTTCTGCTTTGGGATAAAGCAAAGGATTTTTTGACCCGTGCGTTCACCGTCATTTTTGTGGCAACTATAATTATCTGGTTCCTGCAAACCTTTGATACCCGCCTGAACGTTGTGGCGGACAGCGCCAACAGCATGTTGGCCGGAATCGGCAGGTTTATCGCTCCCGCTTTTGTTCCGCTCGGTTTCAGCGACTGGAGGGCTTCTACCGCCTTAATTACGGGCTTCACCGCGAAGGAGGCCGTTGTCAGCACGCTGGCGGTTTTAACCGGCACCAGTGTTTCCAATCTTCCGAAAGCGCTTGCATCACTCTTTACCCCGCTTTCTGCTTGGGCATATCTTACGTTTACCCTGCTTTACACGCCCTGTGTCGCGGCGATCAGTTCCGTAAAACGCGAGATGAACAGTGCGAAAAGTGCACTCGCAGTGGTGCTTTATCAATGCGGTATTGCGTGGATTGTTTCTTTTATTGTTTATCACATAGGTGGGCTGCTGATTCACTAGTAGCGAATGGAGGGCTTTATGCAAATTGCGGATTATCTCATTATAGCTGTAATCGTTATCCTCCTTGTGCTTGCCGTACGGTATTCCTTCCGGCACAGGAACCAGTGCTGCGGCGACTGTTCCCACTGCGCGGGGTGCCAGTCGTGCAGCCGGAAAGACAAAAAATAACAGCGGCGCCCCCTGCTTGCAC
>JAEWBE010000058.1 GCA_023391275.1 Bacillota bacterium
GCACAACAATGATCCTGTTTTTCGTTTCCTTTTCGCCGACCTCCAGCTGGATGTTCCCGATTCCGGAGGAGACCGCAGGGTCAACGGCGATGAACTCGGTATGGATACCGGACTCCTCGCAGGAACCGATCAGGCTCTTGCCGAAATCATCCTGCCCGATCTTGCCCACCATGGTCACGTCGGCGCCCAGGCGTGCCGCCTGCACCGCCTGATTCGCCCCTTTGCCCCCCGGTGCCGTTCGGAAGCTTTTGCCCAGCACCGTTTCCCCTGAATTCGGGAACTTTTCCGTGCTCACAATCAAATCCATCACAAAACTGCCCACTACCAGAATCTTTGGCTTTTTTTCCATCTTTTTTCTCTCCTTTTCAGACAAGTGCATTTGACTTTCCTGCCTTGCCCGGCAAAAGTGATCTTACGATTCTTTCCTCTTACTTTGACGCATACTTGCTGGCAACCGTACTGAGTGCAACTGCACCGACCAGAATCACGCCCTGGAAGATATACTGAAAGAAGGTAGGAACGCTGAAGATAGCCAATCCGTTGAAACCGATTTGAATAATAAACACACCTATGAAGGTCCCAAGAATATGGAACTCACCGTCCTTTAATGTTGCAGAACCGAGGAACACGGCGGCAAAGGCATTCATCATGTAAGTATCCGCCGCGCCCGTGGTACCGCTGCCAATGAGGGACGCCAGTAAAATACCTGTAATACCCGCACAGAAGGAACTAATCATGAAGGAAATTGTTTTTACCGCATCAACATAGATGCCGGATAATCTGGCCGCGTTCTGATTCCCGCCAACAGCCTGAATCCATTGGCCTAATTCTGTACGGTTTAATACGACCCACAGAATTAATAGAATAATGATCATGTACATTATATCCGCCGGAATAAGCCCAAATAACTTGAGGAGCGTTAAATTCAGAAATTCTTCCGGAACACCGGTGGAAATTGGCGCGCCGCTGGAATATGCGTAATTCAAGCCTACGACGATACCGCCAATACCGATTGTTGTAATAACCGAGCTGACTTTTGCCTTTGTGACGATCAGGCCGTTTACAAAGCCAATCAGCAGACAAACCATCAGGACCAGTGGAATTGCGGCAGCCATTGGGAGCTTTTGGATTACCATCAACCCGGTTACCAAAACGCCCGCAAAGCTGGCAACATAACCTATGCTCATATCAAACTCGCCGACAATGACAACTGCCGTCAACCCGCAGGCGATAATCGCCGATAACGAGCCCTGATTGAAAATATTGAGAAAATTATTAAAGGTAGCAAATGAGGTCGGCTTTAAGATTGAGAATATGACAATCATTACAAGCAAACCGATTAACGTTCCGTATTTAGAAACAAATCTTAAGGTTTTTCTTTTTTGATCATTTTTTAATGCTTGATTATTCATAAGTACTCCTGCCTTATTATAATTTAAAAACCGATATTTTTAATTTGCATAGCAGAGTTTTAAAATTGTATCTTTGGAAATCATGGAGTCTGTCAGCTCCCCGGATATTCTGCCTTCCCTCATTACCATCACTCTGCTGCACAGACCGGGCAATTCCTCTATATCAGAAGAAATAATTAAAAATGAAGTCCCCTGACGGGCCATTTCTTTGATTATATTATAGATTTCGGCACGAGCGCCAACATCGACACCGCGTGTCGGCTCATCCATAATAATAAGTTCGGGGGTGCGTTTCAGCCATTTTCCGATTACGACCTTTTGTTGATTCCCACCGCTTAGATTCAATATGTTCGTATTTTCACTGCTTGTTTTCACAAGCAGGCGCTTAATAATATCCTTTGAAATCTCTGCGGATTTTTTTGCATCAACAATAGGCAGCCAGTTAAACGTTCTTGTATAAGAGAGGTTCGGAAGATTTACATTGAAATTTACGCTTCTATTCAAAACCAAGCCTTCGGTTCTGCGGTCTTCAGGAACCAACACAATCCCTTTATCGATGGCATGCTTAGGATGCTTGGGTGCAAAAGGTTCTCCATGATAAGCCATACTGCCGCTTTTGACTTTATCCGCGCCAAAAATCATTCTTGCAAGTTCGGTACGCCCCGCGCCAACCAGACCGGTGAGCCCCAGAACTTCCCCTTTGTGAAGTTTAAAGCTTACGTCTTTTACTTTCTGCGCCGCGCAAATATGATCAACCTGCAGCAATACTTCCGCATTTTCGACTTTTTTAATTTCCTGTTTTTCAGATGACAAATGGAATCCTGCGATTACGTCAATAATCTGATCCTTGCTGGTTTCATCCTTGCTCGAGTAAAATATTTTTTTCCCGTCTTTAAAAACTGTAAGTTCATCACATATTTCCATGATCTCATCCAGACGATGCGATACATAAACAATGGCAATATCCTGATTTTGCGTTAAATCCTTAATTACATCAAATAACAGTTCCACTTCGGTTTCCGAAAGAGAAGCGGTTGGTTCATCCATTGCGATCAATTTAGCGTCCTGATACAGGGCCCTCGCGATGGAAACAAGCCACTTATTTGCAACGCTTAATTCTTTAAGCTGAGTTGTCAGCGGGATGTTGAGTTTTAGCCTTTTGACTACGGCTTCAACATCCTTGTGCATTTTTCCCCAGTCGATCATACCTAAAGTCGTTTTTTTAGGCATGCCCAGCGTAATATTTTCAAGGATATTAAAATCTTCTATTAAACTTAGTTCCTGATGAATAAAGCTAAGCCCTAAAGCTGTTGAAGTGTGTGGGTTTGGAATTTTAACCTCTTGTCCGTTGAGAAAAATCTCACCGCTGTCCGGCATCTGCACACCGGCCAAAATCTTAATTAAGGTAGACTTACCGGCGCCATTGGCGCCGATAAGTCCGTGAACTTTTCCTTTTTTCACACACAAGCTAACGTGATCCAGAGCTTTAACTGCAGCAAACGATTTGGTAATCCCTTTCACTTCCAATAAAGGAAGTGTGTTAGTTTCATTTTGCTCAATTAAATCTTTCATTTCTTTTAATCCTTCTCCGAGTATCTCAAGTTATAATATTCCTGTGTATAATTATTTTATTGCGTCCGGATGGTCTTTAATGAACTGCGCAACATTGTCTTTTGTGATAATAACCGGAGCAACTTCGGCTGCGACCGGCTTCCAGCTGTCCCCCGCTGCAATTGCCTGCTTCAGGGTTTCAACCGCTTTTGCGGCTTCCGCTGCTGCATCTTCCCATGCGGTTGCTGTCATCCAGCCATCCTGAATGGCTTTGATTGCATCTGCGTTACCGTTTTGACCGTATACGAGAACATCTTTTCTGCCTTGCTGTTTAAGAGAGGAAATTGCGCCAAGAGCAGGATCATCCCAGGAACCCCAAATTGCCAGTTTACCGGAACCTTGCGGGTGGGATGCAAGCCAGGCATTCGCATACTGAGCGCCATCCTGTAATGTGCCGGGAATCTTTACTTCATTTTTGGTCACTTTGATGCCCGGTATGTTTGCAACCACTTTATCAAGTTCTGCTTCTCTTTCTCTTGCAACTTGACCGGTATGATAGGTGAGAGCCAAGATATCGCCTTTGTCTCCAATTTGTTCCTTCATCATTTTAACAATGGGAACCGCGAACAGGCCGCCGGTACCATTGGTGACCGCTACGCCGTCGCCCATTCCGCCGCCCCAGGTGGCAACCGGAATTTTCGCTTCCTTCGCAGCACGAAGGCCAGTCGCAAGAGATGTAGTCGGGAACACCATGTCAATAATTGCATCTGCGCCTCTTGTAACAAAGTTCTGAATTGCGGAGTTCGCTTCATCCGCGCTGCCGTGCGCGTCGGTAACACTTACAGTCCAGTTGTATTTTGCCGCTGCTGCCTGTAAACCCTTAATGTAATTTGCATTGTTTGCGTCGGATGGTGAAATTGAAACAACTGCCAAGTCAAATTTTCCGTCAGAAGCTTTGCTGGCAGCGCCTGCCGCGCCGGAAGCCGCCGCCGGGGAGCCCGTAGAGCATCCGGTCAGTGTCAGGGATGCTGTTAAAAGAGCTGCCATGGTAATTGATAATACTTTTTTCTGGAACATATTGTCCTCCTAAAATTTTATTAAATTAATTCTATTAATTAATTCCTAATTTGTTTTGGGCAAATAACTTTTTTCGCCCGGTGCCAAGCAAAGTTCCGCAACATGCAGATTTTCTTTTGTCGTCCACGACTGATATTTTCCCCAGTTGTTTGATTCATGCCCAATCACAATTTTCTCCAAATTGCCGTTAGCTCTTTTTAAAATCTCATCGTAAGTTTTCATCATATTGAATGGAGAACCGACGCCCAGCCCGACCGGAACAAAAATTCCGTCATTGTTTATTCCTTTCAGGTTTTCATCAACATAAACTAAATCTCCCACCATAATCCAACGGTCGGGACCGCCTTTTTCCTCATTTTCAACAACGATCATCTGGGAAGCATAGGTGTGTCCGTCATAGGCGGGATACAACTGAATACCCGGCATGAAATTTGTGCATTCCCCGTCGATTAAAGTCATCCGGCCTTCCGCCAGCATTTTCACCGCATTGACAATGTCGTCCGGGTTTAGTGCCATCTGGAGGCTGGAATACTTTTTACCCAAGCTCATTGCATCGATCCAGCCCAGAAGTTCTTTCTTCTGCAAATAAAAATGTGCATTGGGGAAGGCATCCATATTATCCATGTGATCATAATGCGCATGGGTAAATATTACAGTGTCAATGTCTTCCGGCTTAAGCCCGATATTGGCAAGAACCTTTTCCGGCGGATTCCAGTTTGTAATACTGTCTCTTTCCGACAGTTTCTTGGTGTATTCATTTGACGCGTCGGTGCCGACATCAATCAGAATGTTGTGACCCTCACCCTTAATCGCAAGATAAGTGAACGATAAGGTGCGTGTTCCTTTGTTGTGCTGCCCTGCCATTACACTGCTGATTGCCTGAACCGGCACATAAGCATACTCAAGCAGCCACATTGAATAATTTGCCATTAAGCTTTTCCCCTTCCATCCTTATAACATAAATAAATTATCTCAGGCGGAATGTACTTTCCCGGTAGACTTTCGGACAATACATTCTGCATGCAATACTTCAGAAGCGCTGAAGGCGTCTTCTTCTCCGTTGATCTGTCTGATTAAAAACTCCACCGCTTTTTGCGCAATTTCCGTTTTCGGCTGCCGCATAGTCGTAATTGCCGGATAAATCATGAAGACATCGTCATGGCCAATCAAAGAAATCTCATCCGGAATTGCAATTTTTGCTTCCGACAGAGCCTGATAGCAGCCCAGAGCCAGAAGATCATTCGCTGTAAAAATAGCGGTCGGCCGATCCTTAAGACTCAGAAGCTGCTTCGTGCAGCCATAACCGGATTCTCCTGTAAAACCAGCCTGAACCAGCCACTCCGGCTGAAATGTAATATTGTTATCTTTCAGCGCCTGCTTATATCCTTCCCGTCTTCCTATGCATGTATTTAAATCCGGAAGACCGGTGATATGTGCAATTTTTCTGTGTCCCAAATCAATCAAATGCTTAGTGGCCATATAACCCGATTCAAAATTATCAATCGTTACGGAAGGAAACTGTTTATACGCGTCATCCTTTCCTACCATGCCGATCAGTACAAACGGGAAATGCTCCTCATGCATTTTCATAAGTTGATCCAGGATTTCTTTGCTGTCCCCGAACGATGAAATAATCAGCCCGTCCACCTGTTTACTGCGAAGAAGATTAATCATTTTGATATCGTTCCCTACGATATCATCCGTATTACAGTAGATTGTGGAGTACTTGTATTTTTTGGCTTCATCCTCTACCTTTCTCAGTAATTCAGGAAAATACGGATTACACACATCGGGTATGATTAAGCCTATCGTAGATGTTTTTTGCAGCACTAAGCCTCTCGCAATTGTACTTGGGCGGTACCCAAACTCTTCAATAATACTTCTGATTTTCTCCACTGTTTCTTTTCCTACGTCCGGTTTATTATTTAAAACGCGCGAGACAGTTGCCGTAGAGACATTTGCTTTCTGAGCAATATCTCTGATTGTCATTTTCATCAAATTCCTCCTGACATCATTTGCTGGGACCTGCTTGTATCCGTTTAAGGACAAGAATGATGCGATTGTCTATTATCACAATAATTTTTTTTAAAATTTATTCGTAAACGATGCCGTAATCGCTACCGTAATCGTTTACGAAGATTTGATGCTCATATGATATCCCTTTTTTAGTGTAAAGTCAATAAAAATAGTAACTAAATTAAAAGTCTTATCCTTTGACATTTTAAACAAATAAATTGCAGCTTTGATGTCTATTCTGCGTTCGATCCTGTCATAAATACAAAGAATAAGTAATAAATTTTTAAATTGCGAATTTTGAATTTTTCAGTTTTTCACTTTGTTCGCTGCAAAGTAAAATTTAATTTTGGCTGCAAAAAGGCCGCCCGTTCAATTGAAACGGACGGCCTTTTTAATGCTTGATCGCCATTTTTTGGTTCTTTGATGAAACAAAGCTTTCCTATCCCCTCAGCGTCAGCTGATCGTCATCATGCCCTCTTTCACTCTACAGAATCTCTATATACCCTTCTGTTCCATTGACCCGAATTCTCTGTCCATCCTGAATCAATTTTGCGGCGTTTTCTACGCCGACGACGGCGGGAAGACCATATTCCCTTGCGACAACGGCGCCGTGAGTCATCATTCCGCCTACTTCCGTAACCAGTCCTTTAATCGACACAAACAACGGCGTCCAGCTGGGATCCGTAAAAGTAGTAACCAGAATATCGCCTTCCTCTATGTCAGCGTCTTCCAGGTTCAAAATCACCCGCGCGCGCCCCTCTACAATGCCGGAGGAAACGGGTGTACCCGCCAAGGCGCCTTGCGGAATATTGCCGGTATCATATTCCCCGAATATAATTTCCCCATCGGAGGTAATCACACGCGGCGGAGTCAGCTTCTCATAGACCTTGTAATTCGCCATCCTTTTTTCAATGATGCCGTAGTCCAGCTTTTTTGTTTTAATAACCTCACGAAGTTCTTCCAGCGTCAGATAATAGATATCTTCTTTTTCCCGGATGACGCCCTTCTGCACCAAAACTTCCGCTTCCTTTGTAAGGGCTTGTTTAATAATCCAATCATACCAAATCAGGAGATATTTGTTGAACTCCCGGTAGCCGGCAAAGTTGCGCAAAACGCTGATTGCCTTCTTTGCCTTTTTGGCTTTTCTTTTGCCAAAGGGCTGTTTCACAAGGCGGCGCACAATATCCTGTTCCTTCTGCTTGGCGTCCGCAAGGCCCTGCTCAAACCGCATGCTGTGTGCGTTTGGCCCGTAAACCTTGATGTTGCTGAGGATCATCGGAATGAGCAGAGTGGGTTTTTCATTCCAGCGTGTTCTTGCAATATCGATTTCCGCACTGCAGCGCATCCCATATTTTTTAAGGTACGCCTGAATGGAATCGCTCACGGCTTTTCCGCCTTCCAGCCCAGCCAAATCAACAAAGAAGGTTCCGTCATCGGCATGTTCAAAATATTCCATTACCTGCGGATACTGCCGGACGACGTCCGCCACATCCAGAAGTTCAAGCCCCATTTCGGAAGTAACATTGTTCGATACCGATTGGGCAAGGGTGTCGGCCGCATTCTTTTCGTTCAGCCATTTCCGCAGGTTCTTATTAATCCAGGAAGAGGCATAGGCGCCCGCAAACACCACCCCGTAACTGTCCATCAAAGCATCCTTTATTTGCAACGTACTCTTTGAAATAAAATCAAACAGTTGCTCCCCGGAAAGATCGGCGGCCTGTTTCTCAAGTTCCCGCATCAGTGCGCTGTTGCGGGCGATGAAGCCTTCCGCAACGGCAGGGTCGTTTTCCCGGTAGTTTTTGATCGTCTTAATAAGCCAGCGTATCCAGATGGAACTTGCAACCATTGCAGTCTTTGTATGGTGCAGCGATTTTACAAAATCCTTTCGTTTGCTCAAATTCAAAAACGCATTTTGCATCAGAACATCGACGGTGGAAAGGCCTTTGACAAACGATTTTCTTAAAATCGGCGAGCGGATTTCATTGGATGCTTCAATATACAGCCTTCCGCCAATCTGGTGCAGCGGCGAGCTGGTAATCTGTTTGAAAAAAGCCTGAAAAAAGGACATGCCGAGCGGCGATATGGTTTCCGTCATCATCTGCCGGTGGCCAAACGAAAAATACACGCGGTTTTTCCCGTCGCTGCTGTCCGGCGCGGGGTACAGGGTCGTGATTGGGCGGCTCTGAACGATATAGAATTCACCCTCATAAAAACACCATTCAATATCCTGCGGGCAGGCAAAGTATGCTTCTATTTTTCTTCCTATGCCTTCAAGCTGCAAAATCCGGTCATCCGTCAGCGTCTGTGCATTCTGCCGTTCGGCCTCAATTTTCTGTTCCCTTGTGCCGCCTTCTTTTAATGCATAGATTGCCAATTTCTTGGCGGATATCTTTTTATCAATAATTCGTCCGTCACGTACTTTATAAATATCAGGATTAACCAGACCGGAAACCAGCGCCTCGCCAAGCCCGAAGCTGGCGTCAATGGATGCCACCTTCCGGTTTGAGGTAACGGGATCGGCTGTAAACAAAATCCCCGAAGCCTGAGGAAAGACCATTTTTTGAATGACCACGGAAAGATAAACCTTGCGGTGGTCAAATCCGTTTTGTATGCGGTAGGTTACGGCACGGTCGGTAAAAAGCGAAGCCCAGCATTTGCTGATATGCCGCAGGATCTCTTCTTTTCCTGTAATATTTAAATATGTATCCTGCTGGCCCGCAAAGGAAGCCGTTGGCAAATCCTCCGCTGTAGCGCTAGAACGTACGGCATAAGGTTCCCCATCGCCAAGCCTTGAAAGGCAGGCGGTAATTTCTTCGTCAATGTTCTTCGGAATTGACGCTGCTTGGATAACGTTGCGAATGTTCCCGCTGATTTCACTGATTCTTTCCCTGTCACCTGCTTTTAGATGGGACAACTGCCCGAGTAATAAGTTGAATTCTTCGTTATTCCCAAGAATTGTTTTATATGCGTCGGTAGTAATACAAAAGCCATCCGGAACCCGTGTTCCCTCAATTCTTGAAAGCTCCCCCAAATTAGCGCCTTTTCCCCCGACGATCGGGAGCTTTGTTTTATCAATGTCCTGAAATCCAAGTACATACCCGTTCATGCCGAATCTCCTCCCTATTCATTTTATCGGTAAAGAATCATTCGAAGAATCCGCAGATATTCTTCCAGTTCTTCTTCAATTTCTTCATAGTGTGCTTTATAATCATCAAGTTCACTGCCATAATCCAGCAGCTTATCCGAAAATCCCTTTATGGTCCAGATAATGATATTGCATGCTTTCGATGGTTCAATATCATCCTTAAACAACGAAGTATCCGTATTTTGATAAATCTGAAGCATTAATTCTTCAAATCCACTGCTGAAATCCTTCGGCACCCCTTTGGGAAATACTTCGTTCAATGAAAAATATCCTTTTGCCAGAAATTTATAAAGTACCGGGTACTGAAATGACAAGCGCCCGGCCAGCAGGGACACTTTCCGTATATTTTCCAGAAAATCTCCGCTTTCAAGTGTAACCTTCACATACTCACTTTTTACAGTCGTGACAGCATACTTTATCAGAAATATAAACAGCCCTTTTTTCGTTCCAAAATAGTGGAACAAAAGTCCTTTTGAAATACCTGCGTTCTTCGTAATTTCGTCTGTGTTAGCCAAGCTGTAACCCTTGGTAAATTCCTGCATGGCGGCTTGAATCAGGCGATTCCTTTTTTCTGCTTCCATGGCCATGATTTTATGGTCTTCAAGGGAACACCAGTTCTGAGAATTCACATTGCTGTTTTGGCGGTCCATAACCCTCACCTTTCCTGTCTTATGGCAAGATACACGGTCTGTTGACTTTAAAGTCAATTCACAGCAACATCATAGCACCGGTTGACTTCAAAGTCAACCGCGACAGCCGAATTTTTATTTTTTGATATACCCAATATAACGTATAAACTAACTCTGTTTTGCCGGCATTGAACCGACCCAAGGGTGGACCATCATATTCTGCGCAAGGAAAAAGCCCCGGAATCCAAGCGAATGCTGCATTTCAGGGCTTTTAAGCTGTCTGGTAAAAAAACTCCGCGCTCTGACCGTGCTATACTAACTATGATTGATATTGACATATAATTAGTGATGGTATATGATATAGATAATGATCAATATCATATATAGATTTCTATATACTTTGGAGGCTAATATGGAAAAAAGCTATGCGGATTACGCCTTGCTTTTCAAAGCTCTTTCGGATGAAACGAGGTTAAAAATCATTGATATGCTTTCCTGTGGGGAGCTTTGCGCCTGTGATATTCTAAAATCCTTTAATATTACTCAGCCCACACTGTCGTACCACATGAAAATGTTAACCGAATGTGGAATTGTAAACGGTGTTCGCGAAGGTGCCTGGATGCATTATACTTTAAATCATGAATGTACGGAGAGCATTTCAGAATACTGGAAACTGATAACAAGTACAAAGACCGATTGCATTTGCCACAAAGACGGCGAACAAAAGGAAAGAAACTGTTAATCAGAATAGGAAGTGTGCCAGTTTACCAACAAAATATAAGGTTCGGAATTTTTTGGCCGCCTTCTGTTAATAGTAAGAACTAATTAATTTATATTGCATATCATAAATATAGATAATATTCTATGTTATAGAAAAGTATTAATAAGGAGCTGTTCGTTATGAGTAAAATGGAAATTTATGACCCGGCCATGTGCTGTTCAACCGGGGTATGCGGCCCTTCTGTAAATCCCGAACTGATAAGGGTTGCCGCTGTAATCGAAAACCTGAAAAAGAAAGGAATTGAAGTGATTCGGCACAACCTGTCTTCTGAACCACAGACTTTTTTGAATAATCAGGCTGTCAACAGAGAGTTGAACGGCAAGGGGGCGGATATTCTCCCCATTACTGTTGTTGATGAAAAGATTGTGAAGAGAGGCAGTTATCCCACAAATGAAGAGTTTGCAGACTTACTCGGCGTTAATGTTGAAGAAATAAAAGCCAGAAGCGTTAAAGTAAAGGTCACTAAATGCAATTGCGGCCCCAAGGGCTGCTGCTAAAAGGAAATTATTATGAATATGGAACTGTATAACCCGTCTGATGCCGCAATGACAAAATATCTGTTCTTCACCGGGAAAGGCGGCGTGGGCAAAACCTCTGTCGCCTGCGCTACTGCTGTTGCCCTTTCGGACTCAGGTAAAAAAGTGCTGCTTGTCAGCACGGACCCGGCCTCCAACCTGCAGGACGTATTTGGCCTGGAACTGGATAACAAAGGCAGCCAAATTAAAGAGGTTCCGGGACTTGTGGTAGCAAACCTTGACCCTTTGGCTGCTGCCGCAGAATACCGTGAGTCGGTAATTGGGCCATATCGCGGCAAATTCCCCGACTCCGTGATTCAAAATATGGAAGAGCAGCTTTCCGGTTCCTGTACGGTAGAAATCGCCGCATTCAATGAATTCTCCTCATTTCTGACAGATAATGAAAAAGCGGAGCTCTTCGACCACATTATTTTCGACACGGCCCCCACTGGGCATACCCTCAGAATGCTCCAGCTTCCTTCCGCCTGGAGCGGTTTCATCAGTGAAAGTACACACGGAGCTTCCTGTCTTGGGCAGTTATCCGGTCTTGAAAGTAAAAAGGCGGTCTACAAAAAAGCTGTCGATACCCTTGCAAACGGCAATTTAACAACGCTGATACTTGTCACAAGGCCGGAAACATCACCTGTTTTAGAAGCGGCAAGGGCCTCCGAAGAGCTTGGCGCACTGGGTATCAAAAATCAAATGCTTGTCGTAAACGGAATTCTGGAGACCTGTGATTCAGAGGATGAAGTGGAAACTGCTCTGTTCGAAAAGCAGCAGGCCGCGATTAAAAATATTCCCGAAAGTCTTTTACAGCGACCGGTTACAATGGTACCGCTTCGGGCTTACAATATCACCGGTATTGAAAATGTAAGGCAGATGCTGTCCTGTTCCGGCCGTACCAATACGGGAACGGAGTCAAAACTCACTCATGCTTTCAAGCTTACCGATATAGTAAATGAAATTCATCAGTCCGGTAAAAAGGTAGTCTTTACAATGGGAAAAGGCGGCGTAGGCAAAACAACGGTTGCCGCTGCCATTGCCCTTGGTCTGAACGAAAAGGGCCAAAAAGTACGGCTCGCGACAACTGACCCCGCCGACCATTTAAACTTCGTAATGGATCAGGAAAACGGAGTTTCCTTCAGCCATATAGACGAGCAGGCGGAATTGAAAAAGTACCAGGAAGAGGTGCTCGGCAAAGCACGGCAGACAATGTCCGAAGAAGACCTTGAATATGTAAAGGAAGACCTTCGCTCCCCGTGTACGCAGGAAATTGCCGTATTCCGTGCATTCGCCGAAATCGTCGCAAAAAGCAACAATGAAACGGTGATCATTGATACTGCTCCAACGGGCCACACCATTCTATTGCTGGAATCCACCCAGAACTATAACCAGCAAATCGAAAACACCGGCGGCGATGTTTCAGAAGCGGAGAAGACTCTGCTTCCCAGACTGAAAAATCCGGATGACACGGAAGTTATTATTGTCACGCTGGCAGAAACGACCCCGTTTTATGAGGCGCAGCGCCTTGCGGAAGACCTAAAACGCGCGGGACTGGGGGTAAAATGGTGGGTAATCAACGCCAGTTATTCTTTGACCGATACGGCGAGCGAATTCTTAAAAGCAAAGGCAGCGAATGAATCGCAATGGATTCAAAAAGTGGAGCAGATTTCAAATGGCAATTATGCCGTCATACCATGGAAGCCTTTTGAAGTAAAAGGGGAAAATTTGCTGGAATTGTTAAAGAATTAGGTTAAGAAATAAAGAAATGATTTAGGGGGATTGAATATGGAAAAAGCGGGTGGCAGACTCTCGTTTTTGGATCGGCTTTTAACGCTGTGGATTTTTATCGCAATGGCGTTAGGCGTTGCGCTGGGTAACATGCTCCCTTCCGCAGCAAACTCAATCAGCAATTTAAGCACGGGTACGATTTCATGGCCGATTGCAATCGGCTTAATCTTAATGATGTACCCGCCGCTGATTAAAGTTAAGTATGAAGAAATCAACAAGGTGACCGGCAATAAAAAAGTATTTGGCCTGGCAATACTGCAAAACTGGATTATAGGGCCTTTACTCATGTTTTTACTGGCGATACTCTGCCTGTCAGACAAGCCGGACTATGCCATAGGAGTTATTATCATCGGAATAGCGCCATGCATTGCCATGGTGATTATCTGGAACACTCTGGCAAAAGGCGATAACGAATTCTGTGCCGCATTGGTAGCACTAAATGCACTTTTTCAGATTCTTCTTTATTCAGTTTACATCTGGTTCTTTATTACAGTATTACCAAAAGTTTTTCATCTTTCGTGGGGTGGCGGGGCCGTAAATGTTTCGATGTGGGATGTAGCCCGCAGTGTGCTGATCTACCTTGGAATCCCCTTCGCGGCAGGAATAGCCACGCGCTTTCTTATTATTCACTTTAAAGGGAAAGACTGGCTCAACACGGTCTTTATTCCAAAGATTTCCCCTCTTGCTTTGATTTCACTGCTTTATACCATTGTGATTATGTTTATGCTAAAAGGCCGGTATATCGTGCAGCTCCCATTTGATGTGGTTCGAATCGCTGTTCCGCTTCTTCTTTACTTTTTGATTATGTTTGTCGTAAGTTTCTTCATTTCCTATAAAATGGGGTTTGAATATCGTCACGCTTCAACGCTTTCCTTCACAGCGGCAAGCAATAACTTTGAACTTGCCATAGCGGTTTCGGTTGCAATTTTCGGAATTAGTTCCGGGCAGGCATTTGCAGCCGTTATCGGGCCTTTAATTGAAGTGCCAGTCATGATTTCGCTGGTCAGGTTAGCCCTTTACATAAAGGGGAAATTCTTCGACAGTAAAAACATTCCGGTAACCTGAGGTACAAAATGAATAAGAATTTAAAAGTTGCATTTGTGTGCACGCACAATTCCTGCCGCTCTCAAATGGCGGAGGCCATCAGCAAGGTAATCGCAGCCGATGTTTTTGAAGCATACTCGGCAGGCACCGAAATTAAAAAGGAAATCAATCCCGATGCGGTAAAAACCATCAAAAAGCTTTATGGCATTGATATGTCCCAAAGCCAGCATCCAAAGCTTTTAGCGGATATTCCGCCAATTGATATCGTGATTACCATGGGCTGCGGCGTTCAATGCCCTTATCTTCCCTGCAGGCACCGTGAGGACTGGGGTCTGGAGGATCCTACCGGCAAGTCGGATGATGATTTTATGCAAACAGCAGCAATGATAAAGGAAAAGATTTTGGATTTAAAAACTCATATTTCCGATTATCTATAAACTGCAAAAGCTGATCATATTCTGCGGTAAATCAATAACGGGAGCGATACAGTAAAATTTGTATTGCTCCCTTTTTCGCATTCAAGGGCCTTTTTTTGACCTATCGCTAAATCATTCAATGAGCTCCAGTCACCGGGAGAAAGATAAGCTATGTTTCCTCTGACTGATTTTTTGGCTTGCGAGTCTTGACAATTTTCAAATAGTATATTAAACTAAATTAGTAAATCGGTTAATAATTAGGTTGTATAACAATTAACCGGTTTATTATATGAATCACAATTTCAGAAAGAAGAGTATAGATGGATATTAAGATTCGCGACATCGTCGACCGAATCGGCCAGCTGAATATTATACATCGTATCTACATTCACCGCGCCGCCGCGGAAAACGGAATTTATTTTGGACAGCTCCCTATTTTGGAGTACGTTGCCAGCCACGGCCAATGCACGCAGACAGAGCTTGCGGAAACCCTTCAGGTATCTGCGCCTTCCATTGCAACCTCCGTAAAACGGATGCAAAAAACCGGCTTGCTGAAAAAAGCCGCGGATGAAAGCGACCTGAGGTGCAACCGCATTTCCATTACGGAAAAGGGGCTGGACTTTGCCCGAAAGTGCCGGTCTGCGTTTGACACCGTGGACGCGCGCATGTTTGAAGGATTCAGCGCGGCGGAGTGCGAAGAGCTTTGCGGTTATCTGGAACGGTTAATTGCCAATATCGCGTCCGATGAGTTTAAAAATAAAACCCTGCTCGCTTTAATTAACACAGTTACTGCGGAAAAACAGCAGCATAATAAGCAGGAAGAGGAAGAAAGCCATGATTAAAAGCTTTGCGGCCTGACACGCGTAAATTTTCAGGCGCAGTAATTTTATCGCCCCTTACTTATTGCCTCTTACTTATTATTTCTGAAACCTTTGGGAGATTCATTTTGGTTATAAACCCAATATTAAGCCTGCCCTCCAATCATATTCAGCAAAACGTTAAGGAGATTTTCTATGATTACTAAACTTCTGTCCAGCGTAAAAGAATACAGAAAAGATACCATGCTCGCCCCGGCGTATGTAACCTTTGAATCGATTCTTGAAATCGTCATTCCCACGCTGATGGCGTATTTGATCGACGATGGGATCAGCAAAAAAAATATATCCAATGTCCTATGGATCGGACTTGCTCTGGCTGTTTCCGCCATGATCTCGCTGTTAGCGGGTATTCTTGCGGGCCGCAGCGCGGCGATTGCCTCTTCGGGCTTTGCAAAAAATCTGCGCCGTGACATGTTCTATAACATGCAAAAGTTCTCTTTCTCCAACATTGATAAATTTTCAACCGCCAGTATTATCACTCGGCTGACAACCGACGTCACCAATGTTCAGAATGCTTATCAGATGCTTGTTCGCCTTGGGGTACGCGCTCCTATGATGATCGTGTTCGCATTGATTTTTTCTTTCCGGATTGACGTTCATCTTTCGCTGATCTTTCTTGTAACCATTCCGGTGCTCGGTCTTGGCCTGTGGCTGATTATATCGCATGTGCATCCGATTTTCGTGCGGGTATTCACCACCTATGACAGGCTGAACAATGTTGTTCAGGAAAACCTGCTTGGCATCCGGGTTGTTAAATCCTATATCCGCGAAGATCATGAAGAATCGAAGTTTGCAGACATTTCACAGTCGATTTTCCAAGATTTTTCGAAGGCTGAAAAGAGAATAGCGTTCAACATGCCTTTGATGCAGTTCTGCCTTTTTGCCAGCATGCTTTTGCTTTCCTGGTTTGGCGCCAAAGAAATCGTAGCCAGCAACAACAATCCCGTTGCCGGGCTTTCAACGGGCGAACTGGCAAGCCTGATTACCTATGCATTGCAGATACTTATGAGCCTGATGATGCTTTCCATGGTATTTGTCATGATTATCATTTCACGCGCGTCGGCAGAGCGTATTGTGGAAATTCTGAATGAGGAAAGCGACCTGAAAAACGGGGAAAATCCGGTGCACACGGTAAAAGACGGCTCGATTACCTTTGAAAATGTCACTTTTACTTATTTCAGAAAGGCCGACAAGCCGGTCCTTGATGGAATCAATCTCTCCATCGCATCAGGAGAAACGGTCGGTATCCTTGGTGGAACCGGTTCTTCAAAATCGAGTCTTGTTCAGCTTATCCCCCGCCTTTACGACGCCGTAAGCGGAAAGGTAACCGTCGGCGGTGTCGATGTGCGGGATTACGATATTGAATCGCTCCGCAATCAGGTGGCGATGGTACTGCAGAAGAATGTACTTTTTTCAGGTACGATCAAAGAAAATCTTCGCTGGGGCAATGAAAACGCGACGGATGAGGAAATGATTCATGCCTGTAAGCTCGCTCAGGCCGACGGCTTCATCAGGGAGTTTCCGAATCAATACGACACCTATATTGAGCAGGGCGGCACCAATGTATCGGGCGGCCAGAAGCAGCGGCTGTGCATCGCGCGGGCATTGCTGAAAAAGCCTAAGATTCTTATTCTGGACGATTCCACCAGCGCGGTTGACACCAAGACCGACGGATTAATCCGCCAGGCATTCAGAGAAGAAATTCCGAACACGACGAAACTTATTATTGCGCAACGCGTTTCATCGGTTCAGGATGCCGATAAGATTATTGTGCTTGACGACGGCAAAATCAACGCGGTCGGCACGCACGAAGAACTGCTCAGCACCTGTGATATTTACAGGGAAGTCTATGAGTCCCAGAATAAAGGAGGCGTTCTCCATGCCTAAAATGCCGCTGAAAGATGACCATAAGACGAACGGCCGGACAGCTGCGGGCGGTAGGCCACCGATACAGCGGTTCAAGCCGGGCACGATTAAAAGACTGTTGTCCTATATGGCAGGCTATAAAATTCAGCTGATTTTTGTCGTCGTCTGTATCCTGTTAAGCGCGGCCGCGGGTGCGGCGTCCTCTTTGTTCCTTCAGACGCTGATTGATAAGTACATCGTTCCGCTGCTGGGCCAGGCACACCCTGTATTCACGGGCCTGTTCAAAGCGATTCTTTTAATGGGTTTGGTCTATGTCATCGGCGTGCTTTCCACATTGTTCTACAACAGGACGATGGTTATCATCGAACAGGGCACGCTGAAAAAAATCCGTGACCAGATGTTCACACATATGCAGACCCTGCCGATCCGATATTTCGACACACATACCCACGGCGATGTAATGAGCCGTTATACCAATGATACCGACACGCTGCGTCAGGCAATTTCTCAGAGCATGCCGCAGATGTTTGCGTCCCTTGTGTCTGTGGCGGCGGCATTCTTTTCCATGCTTTATCTCAGCGTCGGCCTTACCGCCTTTGTAGCCTTGTTTGCTTTTGTTTTGCTGAAAGTAATTAAAGCCCTGGTGGGAAGAAGCGGAACCTTCTTCATCAAGCAGCAGCAGTCTATGGGCGACGTTAACGGTTATATCGAAGAAATGATCAACGGTCAGAAAGTCGTAAAAGTTTTCTGCCATGAAGAAAAGGCCAAAGAAGATTTTGACAAAAAGAATGAAGAGCTCTGCTACTGCGCAACCGAGGCAAACAAGTACGGAAATATCACAATGCCGATTATCGGCAATCTGGGATACATGCTTTATGTACTTCTGGCCATAATCGGGGGCGCGGCGGGCATAGCAGGGATTCCGAATCTGAGCCTTACCGGGGTCAACGCCCTGACAATCGGTACGATCATATCTTTTCTTACCCTGTCCCGCAGCTTCATCAATCCGATCGGCCAGATTTCGATGCAGTTCAACATGGTGATTATGGCGCTTGCGGGCGCATCAAGAATCTTTGATTTAATGGACGAGGAAAGCGAACAGGACAGCGGATACGTGACGCTCGTTAATTCACGAATGGAAAACGGCGAAATAAAAGAAAGCAAGGGACGGACGGAAACATGGGCGTGGAAACATCCGCACAGTGACGGCACGGTAACCTATACGCCGCTGCAAGGCGACATTCGTTTCTACGATGTTGACTTCGGCTACAATGAGGATAACATCGTCCTGCACAACATCACGCTTTATGCCGAACCCGGCCAAAAGGTAGCTTTTGTCGGAGCGACCGGCGCCGGAAAAACGACAATCACAAACCTGATTAACCGCTTCTATGATATTGCCGACGGAAAAATTCGGTATGACGGCATCAACATCAATAAAATAAAGAAAGCTGATCTTCGCCGGTCGCTCGGCATTGTTTTGCAGGATGTGAACCTGTTTACGGGGACGGTCATGGACAATATCCGCTACGGCAAGCTGGACGCTACGGATGAAGAATGCATCGCGTCCGCAAAGCTGGCAAACGCCGACGGATTCATCCGCATGCTTCCGCAGGGGTACAGCACCGTGCTGGAGGGCGACGGCAGCGGCCTTTCACAGGGACAGCGGCAGTTGATTTCCATCGCCCGCGCCGCTGTAGCAGACCCGCCCGTCATGATTCTTGACGAGGCTACCTCTTCCATCGATACCAGAACCGAAGCCATCGTGCAGAAGGGCATGGATGCTCTGATGAAGGGCAGAACGGTGTTTGTTATCGCCCATCGGCTTTCCACCGTGCAGAATTCCGACGTCATCATGGTGCTCGAACATGGCCGCATCATCGAACGCGGCAGCCATGATCAGCTAATTGGAGAAAAGGGGAAATATTATCAGCTTTATACAGGCGCGTTTGAACTTGAGTAAATCAAGGCGAACGTACTCCCTATACCCTTGAGAAATATATTGAAACCCCTGGTCGCTGCGGAGCTGCAACTCCCCGGCGGCCACTTCTTTTTATATTGATTCGCCCGCCGCAACATGGTATATTAACAGCATGCCTGATGAAAATCCGGCAGATTAATTTGGATATATGGTGAAGTAAATATGAAAAAGCTTGTCGTCGGAATATTAGCACATGTGGATGCGGGAAAAACCACCCTGACCGAAGGAATGCTGTACCAAAGCGGATTCCTGAAAAAGCTGGGGCGGGTGGACCACCAGGACTCGTTTTTGGACACCTATGCGCTGGAGCGGGAACGTGGTATCACTATCTTTTCCAAGCAGGCGGTGCTCCCATTGGAAAAGATGGAGGTCATACTTCTGGATACTCCGGGCCATGTGGACTTTTCCAGCGAAATGGAGCGGACGCTGCAGGTGCTGGATTACGCCATTCTGGTCATCAGCGGAACCGACGGTGTACAGGGTCATACCCAGACCCTGTGGCGGCTGCTGGCCCGGTTCGGCATTCCCACCTTTTTGTTTGTGAATAAGATGGACCTTGCCGGAGCCGACCGGGCCGAGCTGTTGACAGAGCTGAGACAGCGATTGAATGACGGCTGTGTGGACTTTGGCGAGGCACAGGATTCTTTTTGGGAGAATGTTGCCATGTGTGATGAGGCTCTGCTTTCCCACTATCTGGAGCGGGGCGAGGTTACGGACAGTGAAATTACCTTGCTGATTGAACAGCGCAAACTTTTTCCCTGCTACTTCGGTTCTGCGCTGAAGCTGGATGGAGTAGATACCTTTTTGCAGGGCTTGGAGCGGTATACCCGCTGCCCTGACTATCCGTCTGCGTTCGGCGCAAAGGTTTACAAGATTGCCCGGGATCCACAGGGCAACCGGCTGACCTATATGAAGGTCACCGGCGGCAGCCTTAAAGTAAAGGAACTGCTGACGGGCCAGGGCACGGGTCTGCCGGACGAGAAGACCACAGAGGAAAAGATCGACCAAATCCGCATCTATTCCGGCGCCAGGTATCAAACGGTGGACGAGGCCCCGGCCGGTACCGTATGCGCGGTGACCGGACTGAATCATACCTATTCGGGCGAAGGGCTGGGGAATGAAGCCGCCTCGGAAAAGCCCGTACTGGAACCTGTACTCACCTATCAGATTCTGCTGCCCGACGGGTGCGATTCCCACAGTGCACTTTTGAAACTGAACCAGCTGGCGGAAGAAGATCCACAGCTTCGCATTATATTTAACGAACAGTTGCGGGAAATCCATCTCCAGCTGATGGGCGAGGTGCAGTTGGAGGTTTTAAAGCGCCTTATCTCGGAGCGTTTCGGCATGGATGTGGAATTCGGCGCCGGCAACATCGTATACCGCGAAACCATTGTGTCGCCGGTGGAGGGCGCAGGCCATTTTGAGCCGCTGCGTCATTATGCGGAGGTTCACCTCCTGCTGGAGCCGGGTGAACGGGGCAGCGGGCTTCAGTTCGATACCGCCTGTGGGGAGGATATGCTGGACCGAAATTGGCAGCGGCTGATCCTGACTCATCTTAAAGAGCGGACGCATCTCGGCGTGTTAACCGGCTCCCCCATCACAGATATGAAGATTACACTGGTAGCCGGGAAGGCCCATGTGAAGCACACCGAGGGCGGCGACTTCCGTCAGGCCACTTACCGCGCGGTGCGGCAGGGCCTGATGTGCGCCGAAAGCATCCTGTTGGAACCCTGGTACGACTTCCGACTGGAAATTCCCGCCGAATATGTGGGGCGCGCCATGTCGGATCTTCTGCGGATGTCTGGGAGCGTTTCCCAGCCGGAGACCGTTGGGAAGGAAGCCGTTCTGACCGGTTCTGCGCCGGTGGCGGAAATGCGGGACTACGTCATGGAGGTTACCTCCTATACCCGTGGCCGGGGCAGACTCTTCTGCGTACTGAAGGGATACGAGCCCTGCCATGACCAGGAGAAAGTTATAGCGGCCATCGGCTACGACAGCGAGCGGGACACGGAAAATCCGGCGGATTCGGTCTTCTGCTCCCACGGGGCGGGCTTCGTGGTCAAATGGGATCAGGTAAAAAATCACATGCATGTCGACAGCGGTCTAAAGCCGCGAGAAACGGAAGATGCGCCGGAAAACGTGCCGGCAGCAGCCCCAGCCCAGCGTTCCCCTACCTTTGCCGACTACATGGAACAGGACAAGGAACTGAAAGCAATCTTTGAACGGACTTATGGCCCCATCAGGCAGAGGAATCCCCCTCGGGAACAGCCGCGGCAGGACACGCCGGAGTCCCAAAAGGAGTACACAATCCAGCCCCGGGCCGCCGGCCCTGAGTACCTGCTGGTGGATGGCTATAATATTATTTTCGCCTGGGATGAACTGAAAAAAGTGGCACAGGACAGCCTGGACACGGCCCGGAAGCTCCTGATGAACATACTCAGCAACTATCAGGGATTCAAAAAATGCGTTGTGATTTTAGTTTTTGACGCCTATAAAGTCCCTCATAATACCGGAGAGATATTTCGCTACCACAATATCCATGTGGTGTTCACCAAGGAAGCTGAAACAGCGGACGCTTACATAGAAAAAACCACCTATGAAATCGGGAAAAAACACCGCGTCACGGTGGCCACCTCCGACGGAGCGGAGCAGCTCATCATTCTCAGCCACGGCGCCCTGCGACTTTCCGCCAGAGCTTTTCGTGCGGAGATGGAACAGGCGGAAAAGCAGATCACAGCAATTCTGGGCGAGAATGATCAAAAGAAAAAGTACCAGCTTTTTAATACCGCACTGGCCAAAGGGCAGGAAAAACGTCAGAATCAGGAGGAAGAAAACGCCGCAGCCACAGAGTCCGGGCCCGTTGAGGGATATCATGATATAACATAGGATTACAAAAATCCGAACGATGTCTGTAACTAAAATGCTCAGAAGGGAACTGCAGTTCGCTTCTGAGCATTTTTATGCGTATAAATTAAAAATCATAAAGGGTTCATAAGGCTCTACGAACCTCAGTTCACATGAATTATGTAAGGTAAAAGGAGCGGTCATCCGCTATTGCCGCTTAATTATCCGGGATGCCGGAAAAGGTACTTTAAACGGCGATTACTCATAAATTTCCTGAAAAAATCCCGAGTCAGAAATGGGCTCGTTGCCCTTATACAAATGTGAAGTATCCCCCAACGCCTTACAGCGGAAATATACTTCGCCCTTCTTCCTTTCCTCTGTAGCTAAAACTGTAACCGACGACGGTGCCACAAAGAAACCCTGCCAAAGGACCGGTGCCGCAATGCCTAAAAGATGAGACAATATTGCTAATTCCACAGCCAAATGGCAGAAAATTACAATGCTGTGTGTATTCCCACCCTCGGTATGATAAAACATGCCATCGCGCCGATAGCCATATTGATCTAAGAGACCGTCAATTCCTTCCGTAACATGTTTATAAATTTTCTCTGTATTGCCGCTCGCCATTACGGGATCCAGGTACCATTTATCTTTATCATATAGATCGGTTCGATTGGTCCAATAACCCGGCATTAAATCCCAGCAAATACTTCTTTCTCCGCTTTCCGGGTCCAGAATACGCGCCGGGAACTCCTGGAGCCACTCAAAAACGGTTGCGTTTTTGTGAAGCCGATTTAATGTCACGCTTGCCGTGTCTTTTGCGCGCCCCAACGGTGAGCAATAAAAATCGCGCACATCCAATTCAGTTAACCGATCTGCCAATAACTCTGCTTCTTTCCATCCCTTTAGCGTAAGGGAGTCATGTTCATAATCAGGATCTCCGTGACGTACGAATAATATTTTCACTGTGTATTTTCAACTCCTTATTTTGCTTTTGAAGCCAACTTGATTCTTTTATACTCCAAACAGGTTAATGCGATCATGACAGCATCGAAGATAGAAAGCAGTATCAGAAATACAGACTGAGTTAATGTATAGCGGTATATCTGATAAGCAATAAACAAAATCAAGGAGACGACGGTGAGCGGATATGCCCACAGCTTCTTTCGCCATAACAAAAAAACCAGGATGCATTTTATAATCCCGTGCGACATTAAATAAAACTCAGCAAAATGCTGTGTGCTGAGTGAAAAACTGCTGCTTGAATTTAAAAGAAAATTGGCGACCAAATCCCTTGGATCTTCCGAAAGCTCATGCTTCGTTAAGAAGCGTGCCAGTGCATTCAGCTGATTCGGTGTAAGAAAGAACATCAGTGCGCCGCCAATGACCTCCATCAGGCCGTGTATACCCTTCAGAAGCAGTCCGATTTCAAAACTCACATGAACTATATCTTTTTGCTTGTGTACATCATCTTCCATAAACAATCTTCCTATCGTTATAAATAATAAATTTAATCTTATCTTAAGCGTTCTTTATTGCCTTACGGAAAAACCTCCCGTAAAATTATCCTTATCTGATTTAACAAAAATTATAAGGGTAAAAAGGAGAAGGCTGCTTAAACTTCGTATTGTGCTCATGATCTTACCGATTAACTGGAATTCAACCTCTTTCACTAATTTCATCTGTTATCAATGATTTCGAAATATACATCGCTTTTATCATGTTCTCGAAGCGGGTGTGATAAGGGGTACCCTGTGCAAATTTCAGCTGTGCTTTTTCGCACTTGCTGATAATTGAAGATACGGGTCGCAGTGCTTCTATCAATTCTTCTTTTGTATATGCGTCCATAACATTTTCATCTGTTATCAGTGATTTTGAGATATACAATGCTTTTATCCTGTTCTTAAGGAGTGTGTGCTGAGAGGTACCCTCCGCAAATTTTGGCTGCGCTTTTTCACATCTTCTGATAACTGAAGAAACAATTTGCAGAGCTTGTTCTAATTCTTCTTCTGTATATTTGTCCATAGTATTTCACCTCTTCAACAACTTTTTCCGTATTTTTACGTGTTCCATAAAATTGGTTTGCATTCGGTCAATCGGGTATAAATATTAACAGTTCAGTGCGAAAAGCATGATTTTCGACAGACTGCCGGGAAACTTTAATTTGTTTTACCTTGCAATTTATTACAAATATTATTTACACTGTCGGCATCGGCGTTTGTTACAGCAAAAGTCCCGTCGGTAATCGGTGCGTAAACACTTAAGTTAACAATCATTTCATTTCCGACCCAAAGAGAAACGCTGCCTGCCGACTGGGACAATTTAGTCGTTTCTTCCGCTAAAGACTTTTTGCCGGTATCGGTTAATTGAAATACAATCTGATAAGAATTTTGGGACTTAAATTTCTTTGTATAGAAACCGACAATATCGTCACTTGAAATTACCACACTGCCTTTACTCGTCGTTCCTTCTCTTAAATAAACATTTTCAGCTGCTTTATTTAATGTAACAGAATTTGAACTGACACTGATATTTTTATTGCCGGCAAAACTTGAACTTTGATTTTGATCAGCCGCATTTGAGCATGAAGCCATAACAAATAATAAAACACCGGTCATCATTAACATAAATAATTTTTTCACTTGATTCTTCCCCCTCCAGACAGTAATGAAAAAAACCAAATCTGCTTTTTTACAACACTTTTACGACATGAATTTAAAAATTAATGTGTGCCTGCATAAAGGGCAAATGACCTCTCGAATATAAATTCCCGCAAAATATTATTGAATGATTTTGATCCCCACTATGATCATCTGCTCGGTTAAATTTGCCATATACTCCGGAGTTTCCATCAGACCGTTTTCCAGCCAATTCTGTAAAAGCCCAATACAGCCGGAAACAATAAAAGAATAATAATATTCAAAATTCTCGGATTTACTTGTATTAAATATTTCCATCCAGTCGTTTAAGCAGCGCTCTTTGACCAATTCCTTCAAACGGTTCACAAACGAGATATCACCGTTCTTGCTCAATAAGACTCTGCACATATCGGAGTTCTCTTTTACAAAACGAAAAACATCAATAAGCATCGGAAGCGGTTTTCCGTTTAAAGACTTTGCCGGATGCCGGTCCAGAACATTGTGAAAATCCTCAAACATTTCATTCTGAATCTGTTCTATCATATCAAATACATCTTTATAATGCAAATAAAACGTTCCCCGATTTATATCCACTAAATCGGATAATTCCCTGACAGTGATATCTTTTGCACTCTTTTCATTCAGCAGCTCCGTCAAACCTTTGCAAAGCTGCTTTCTTGTTTTACGCACGCGGCGGTCTGCTTTATCGTTCTCCATATTTTTTCTCCTTAATGAACACTTTAATCCACAAATGTTTATTATTGAACATTATACTTAATAATTGATTATTGTCGTTTTGTGTATTTCTCATTATAATAGACTTGTGTTGATTAATCAATCGTTTTTTATAAATCCCATTAAAAATAAATAAAAGATTTATTTTAAGGTCGTGAAACACAATGAGTTTTATTGAGTTTATGAATGTTGAACGTGAGTATACTGTCGGGAGCAGTATTATTAAAGCGGTCAACGGTGTTTCCTTTCGCATTGAGGAAGGTACTTTCAATGTTGTTCTGGGCCAAAGCGGCGCGGGAAAGACCACTGTGCTGAATATGCTGGGCGGGATGGACACACCGACACGCGGAACGATTCTTGTTGACGGAGAAGATGTTTCCAAAATGGATGAAAAAAGATTGACTGTATATCGCAGAAATAAAATCGGATTTGTCTTTCAGTTCTACAACTTGGTCCCCAACCTGACAGCGCTGGAAAATGTACAGCTTGCCAAAGAGATTTGCAAAAATCCTTTGGATTCAAAAGAAATGCTGGAACGGGTGGGACTGGCGGAAAGAATGAATAATTTTCCAAGTCAGATGTCCGGCGGAGAGCAGCAAAGGGTTTCGATCGCCCGCGCCTTGGCGAAAAATCCTCAAATTGTACTTTGCGATGAACCGACGGGCGCTTTAGATTCCGGCACGGGGCGAAAGGTTTTGAAGCTGATCAGGGATGTTGCACAGGATATGGGGAAAACCGTAATCGTGGTCACTCACAATGCCCCAATAGCAGAGATGGCACAGACGGTGATCCATATGCGAGACGGACAAATTTATGAAACGAAGCACAATGAAAAACCACGGGATGTGGAGGAGATCGTATGGTAAAGGGAGCACTTTTCAAAAAATCCATTCAGGATATGAAAAAATCTCTTCCGCAATTTGTGTCTATTCTTATTATGGCGACTGTGGCAATCAGTATCGTTGTCGGTTTGGACAGCATCTGGAAGACCATGGAGACACAATCTGGAATTTTGTACAGCGGCACAAACCTTTCAGATCTTTGGGTGACCGTGGCAAATCCGTCTGAAACCCGGATGTGGAAAGTCCGGGAAATCGACGGCGTGGAAAAAGCAGAAAAGCGATTTACAGTAAATTCAACCGCTCAAATCAGCGGTGAGCCAACCCTTAAGGTTTACGCCATGCCGTCAGAGAATACACTGGATGTACCTTACATTGAATCCGGAAAAAAGCTCAGCAAACAGGGCGCGGTTATTGACGAACGGTTTGCAAAAGCAAATCATCTTTCCGTAGGAGACAGCCTTACGATTGAGGTGAATGATAAAAAAATAAACTTTACCATTGAGGCGCTGGCCCTCAGCGGTGAAAATATTTTTTCTCTCAAGGATACAAGCACAATGGTGCCAAATCCAAAGAATTATGGCTTTATTGTCGTGGATGAAGACAGGATAGCCAGCGCGTACGGCGGATTAAAGCCATACAATCAAATTGTGATTCGGTTAAACGGTGCAGCGGACAGTAAAGCGGTTCAAATAAAAATGGATCATATTTTCGGCGATGACCTGGTTGGAGTGGTTACGAGAACCGACAATCGCAGTATAAACAATGTTGACAGCAAAATATATCTGTTCAAAACCTTATCCGCGGTGTTTCCATTTATGTTCTTTCTGGTTACCGCGCTGATCACGCTCAGTACGATGACAAGAATCGTAGAAGATCAGAGAAATCAAATCGGTGTATTAAAGGCCCTGGGTTACAGCAAAAGAAGTATTATGTGGCACTACACATCCTATGGCGTTTACACAGGCGCTTTGGGCTCCATTTTCGGAATTCTGATTGGCCCCAATGTGATTGGCAGGATTCTTATCAATAAATTGGAATTTTTATATACCTTTCCGAGCTATCAGTTAAGTCTGAATATTCAAAATATAATCTTAAGTTCGGCCTTAATTATCCTTTGTACAGGAGGAATTTCCTGCTATTCCTGTTTGAAATTGCTGGGAGATATGCCGGCAATTTTACTTAGAGATAAGCCGCCCAAAAAGGGAAGTCATATCTTTTTGGAGCGCCTTCCCGTACTTTGGAACAAGATGAAATTCAGTCAAAAACTGATTGCACGCAACACGCTAAAAAACAAGGGCAGAATGATCATGAGTATATTGGGAGTCATGGGATGCACGGGCCTTATTATCGGAGCCTTTACTTTAAACGACATGGTGACCGGCATTGCGAAAACAACTTATGAAAAGGTCTATACATATGATCAAAAAGTAATGCTGGATGCCCGTACGACAGACCGGGATATTAAAAATCTGAACTTGGACGGAGTAGCACAGGATATTGAAGAAAGCATAATGCAGTTCACTTCTTCAAGCGGTGTGAGGAGAATGGCAACCGTTACGGTATTTTCCCCCGACAGTCCCCTGGTCCATTTACAGGATGAAAGCGGAAACGGTCTCAGCCTTCCGGGGGAGGGAATTGCGATGACAAGAAAATTGGCGGACATCATGAAAGTAAAAGCAGGCGATACAATCAACCTCAAGCGAAGCGATGACAGTTATGCGGCTGTAAAGGTGAGTGAAATTGTGTACATGGTTTCCGGGCAGGGAATTTACATGTCAAGAAAGTATTGGGAAGACATCGATGAAAACTTTAAACCTACCGCATTGCTGATAAAGTGGAATAAAACAGACGCCGCTTTTTTAAACAGCGATTATGTAAGCAGCTATGTGGACCGGGTAAAGCAAAAATCGGATTTCGAGGGAAATATTACGGTGGTTTACATAGCGGCACTGATGTTGATTATATGCGGCAGTATCCTCGCCTTTGTCGTTCTGTACAACATGGGTATTCTGAACTTCTTTGAACGCGTTCGCGACCTTGCCACATTGGAAGTCTTAGGTTTTCATACCGGAGAAATACGGCCCCTCGTGTTAATGGAGAATATTATTTCAGCAGTGGTCGGGATTATTTTAGGGATACCTATCGGAAAAATAATCACGCAGATAATTGTAACCGGCTTTGGTGAAGATATGGATCTGATTGGACGGATCACATTCGACAAAGTGATGATTGGTGCGATTCTCACATTGATTTTCGCCGCTGTCGTAAATTACATCGTATCCAGAAAAATTAAAACGATTGATATGCTGCAGGCATTAAAAAGTGTTGAGTAACGGTAGGAGGATTACATATGAAATATAAAAAATACCTTTCCGAGCTAACGGCCGCCGCTTTCATACTGGCCCTAGTCACAGGCTGCACAGGCAATGGAAGCCAACCCCAAACAAAAGAAGACGCCGCTGAGGCTTCCTTACAGACGAATGATATTGTTGTGTGGGGGGAAGTAAAATACAACGAAGAATATCAGATCAACATTGACTTTCCGGCCAAAATTGAGAACATTAATGTCAGGGAGGGCGATATTGTCAAAAAGGGCAGTACCTTAATCACACTTTCCACGGATGATTATCAGGCAAACATTAAAAAGCTGCAGGCTCAGGCTGATTCCGGCAAAGCCAGTTTGGACAATGTAGATCAGGCGGCGATGGAAGCGGATATTGCAACCCTGAAAAAACAGATCGCATACAAAACAGCGGAATTGCAGAGCGGAAGCAAACCGGAGTTGCAGCTTCTGCAGGCTTCTCTGACCAGATCAGAGAAAGAACTGAAGGACGCGCAGGATGATGTAAACAAATATCAGAGATTATTTAACGACGGAGTCATCTCCCAAGCCGATCTTGATAAATACAAGGATGTTTTAAATCTGAAACAAAAAGCAAAATCCGATGTGATTGATAATATTTCCAAAACAAAGCGTACCTTGCAGGAGGAACTGGACGGATTGAATTCTTCCTTAAAATACAAGGAGGTACAGCTCAATCAGCAGAAAAATACGGCTGATTCTGCCCAGATTGACTTGGACGTAATGAGTAACAAGATGAAAAAGCCCTATCTTTCCGGCAATAACATCATATCAAATTTAGAATACGGCATCGTGAAAGAAATAGATTCCGTGAAAGGAGCCACCGTGGGCGCACAGTATGCCGCTCAAAAAGTAATCGACTTAATCGATGGTGACAGCATTTATGTCAGCGCGGAAGTTCCGGAGGAATTTATCTGGCAGATTTCACAGGACAGCAAGGTAGTTATTATTCCCACCGCAAATAAAGATTTGAAAATAGAAGGGCATATCATTCGAATTGCAAACGAGGCAGTTGAAAAAGACGGAGACCGCATTATAAAAGTACAGGTAAAACCGGACGATAAAGACAATATTTTAAAACCGGGATTCACGGCAGATGTACAGATCCGCAAGACTGTGAAAAAATGAATTTTTATTACGATAAGGAGGATATCCATGAAAAAAGGTAAGCAAATAGCCGCATTTTCTGCGGCGGCGTTAATTTTAATTCATACATCCATACCCGCTTTTGCGGATGAACGGGCGGCACCGGCGGCTTATACCGTTTCGTATTCCCAGGTAGAACAAATGGTTCTCAACAATAATCTTGAGGTTGACAGCAATAAACTTACCATCGGCAGTTTGGATGATGAAAATGAACTGAAAGAGAAATATCAAAAAATTTCCGATACCATTACGCAAACATCTTCCCGCCTAACCGCGATTCTGAGCAATCCGCAGGCATCGCCTGATTTAAAGACAGTCGCACAGGGAACCAATGTGGCCCTGACTTCCTTGTCAGAGATGCTGAATGCTCAGGAAGACGCTTCTGACGATGATTATGAATTAACGGAACTGGAAGTCAATCTTTCCAATAATCAGCTGGTAAAATCCGCACAGAGCCTGTTCTCGGTTTATTACCAGCTGCAATATAACATAGAACAGTTAAATAATACGCGTGTACTCCTTGAAGATAATTTAAAAGCTTCGCAATCACAATATGAATTAAAGCTTGGAACAGCAGTGGCGGTTGAAGACGCAAAGACCACATTAAGTGCATTGGATAACAATATTGCAGATCTGCAGAATCAGGCAAAATCGATTACCTATGAGATGAACCGGTTGTTAGGCCACCCCTATAACGATCAAATTATATTTGGAACTTTGCCTGAACCGGACACCAGCTATCTGGAAATGATCAACATTGCGAATGATATAGCTGCGGCACAGGAGGCTAGTTTTAAAGTCCGGATAAGCAAAAAAGAACGTTCCATTCTCAGTGACGATACCGCGGCAAACAGAGACCAAAGACAGATTAAGAGCAATGAAGCCGAATTGGAAATACAGGATATTGGTGCTTCACTGGAAAGCCAGTACAATACCGTTAAAAAGCAGCAGGCTGTTTTAGTAACGGAACAGCAAAAGCTGGCGAATGCAAAATTAAAATCTGATCAGGCTCAAAAGAAATATGATTTGGGCTGCCTCTCCAAAATAGAGCTTGATAAGGTGAAAAATGATTTTTATGACGAACAGACGGCGGTAGAAACCGCGGCGTCGACTTTGTTCTGGCAGATAGAATCCTATAAATGGATTGTGAAGGGACTTCCGGCATCATAAAGCTTCCGGTTCCCGATTTATGTACCTTTTTGTGCAAATTCCAAAAAGCCTTTAATCCGGCAATCTCATCTGACTTTGTTTTTGACAGATTGTTCTGCACAAAGAGATATATAAGCGGCCAGAGAATGATATTATAAAATATTAGTAAAAAAGGCACCCTTTTCAGAGTGCCTAAAAAATTGTAAACCACTTAGTGGTCTTAATTAATTGCAGTGATTTTTACAGTCGCAAACATGGTCATGATCATGTTCTTCATGGTTGCATGCGCCGCCCATATCATTTAAACTTCCAGAAAGATAGGCATTCACTGCATCTTCAATATTGCCTTCGATACCGGAAATGAGCTGAATACCGGTCGCTGACAGCATCTGCTTAGCTCCATCACCGATACCCCCACAAATTACTACGTCCACACCCGAATTCTTTAAAAAGCCTGCCAGCGCGGCATGACCGTTTTGACTTGCGTCAATTGCTGTTTTTTCCTGAATTGTACCGTTCTCAGCAGAAAATACGGTAAAAGTCGGACACTTGCCGAAATGCTGAAAAATCTGATTACCCTGTGTTGTTACTGCAATTTTCATACCTGTTTTTCCTCCAAATAATCTTCCATAATTTTTGCGGCGCTTTTTACAAGCCCCACGCATGGACGTTTTTATAATATCCCGACATTCTTGCTTCAGAAACCGGGTCGCCCGCCTGGTTTGGAAGTCCCGGCAGTTCCCTGCAAACAATAGAACCTTTCTTCCCCATTATCACTCCGTAGTTTCTATTCTCTTTTCAAATCTGCAATTTTTACATCTTCTGTGACATCCGCACGGGTGCTCAGCCAGCTCGTAATTTCCGCCGCCAATTTCAATCGCTTTGCCTGTACAGAGAGCTTCCGCTATTTTTTTTCGGGCCTGATACAGCATCCGCTGAAAAGTTGCTCTCGAAACATTCATGCTAATGGAAGCTTCATCCTGTTCAAGATCTTCCATATCGCAGAGCCGTACCGTTTCCAGTTCTTCAACTGTAAGCAACACGGTTTCACAGCATGAATTTTTGGGAGTAAATATCCGGTTATCCGGTACAGCACAAACTCTGCGACACTTAAATCCTCTCGGCATTTCATACCTCCAATACTTAATGGGCATATGCACAAATACAGTATAATGTGCATATGCCCATTTGTCAATATTTTTTTTGATAGAATCAGCTGCCGATTTATCATAAGCTGATTTATGATAAAATGAAATTTAAAATCATTTTTGAATTTCAGATTATTTACAATGTATTATTGTTGCAGTCGCTCCACAATATTGGTATCCGCCGGGCAAAAGTCATAATTTTTCAATTCGTTCGGCAAAACCCATTTAATATCTTGATGTATATTCATTTTCATTTTTCCGCTGATATAATCTGCAGTGAAAAAGGTGAATGCAATTTCTCTGTCCGGATATTTATATGTAGTTTCTGCAAAGACACACTTAATAGCGATATTGATTTCCAACTCCTCTTTGCACTCCCGAATCAAACACTCTTCTAAAGTTTCTCCCGGTTCCAGCTTTCCGCCCGGGAACTCCCAAAGGGAAGCACAACTTCCACCTACCCCACGCTTACAAATAAGGATTTTATCATTTTCCCGAATGATTGCTGCTGCCACCTGCGTCATTTTATTATTCCCTCTATCCAATTCCAAGATATGTCCGATTGTCTTGCCGTACAGTTTTCAATCTATATTTTTAATCTCCTTACACTTTGGATAGTTCGGACAGCCATAGAATTCTTTCCCGGCTCGATCACCATGAGCAGCTTTCTTCTTACCATTTCCACACCACATTTAGGACAAATTGGTGCAGCGTTATTTCGCGTTTCTACTGCCTGTTTTGTTGTATCGTTTTGAATGTTTTCTTGAATCTGTAATGGTTTTTCACTGATTGCACTCTCAATATCGATTAAATCCTGCTTACTGTATCCACTCTTAAACGGTACATGAATTAACGGTATCTGAGAAACTTCAAACACTTTATCGATGAAAACATCTCGTTTTTGCCGATCTGCTTTTGCATGGCTGCTATCATCCAACTCAACCGCACATAATACATCCATTGTAAGCGAGCTGCAGAGAACGAAGTCTACATGTTTCTTTGCAATCCAATTAAAATACTTCATGTATTCTTTTCCTGTACCTGTACCGACAAAGACAATTTCTTTGACTGCAACTTTTGGGCAAACCGTAATTTTGTCAGCATAATATGTATTTAAAGTATCATAAAACATCTTTTCAGCTTTACTTAGAAAATCATCACGTTTCTTGTACGGCAATTTTCCATCTATTTTTTCTTTATCTTTGCTTTTTTCTGACAAATTGGAAATAACGAACAGAACAATAAGGACAGCAATGACGACATATAAAAACGAATTCATATTACTTTTCCTCCACAACTGTTTTTAATAAAATTTTCTTTCTAAACGCGCCACGTTTTTCTGCTTTACTGACCCTTATATTTTCTAAGTCAGCAACTGAATATCCTTTTACTTCTGTTATGGCATACATTACTTCCAGCATATCTGCCAGCTCTTCGAGCTCTTTGCTTTTCTGATACTCGTTCAACTCTTCAGAAAGCTTTTCATCAAGCATTTCGATATACTGCTTATCTGACAGAATATCGCATATGGCTTTTTTATGATCTTTTTCAATAATCTCAGGGATTTTGTCGCGAACAAGTTTGTTATAGGTAATGGCTGTCATATAAATCACGTCCTAACCTCTATACATGCTCAAATTTCTTATTATAATAGTAACCATTTGATAAATTCGGTTTCTTAAAAGATTCAATATTTGTACGTTTGGTCTTCCGATTGGTAATCTCCGCATTAATTTCAGCAAGTTGCCTCTTCACGTTTTCATACCGCTCAACCAAAGAATCATACCGGAGCTGGTAGTCCGCCTGGTCGAGTGCAGTTTGGGCATTTTCAGCTACAGCCTGCTGCATAAATTCCAGCACCACATCGCATTCGCTTTGAAGGGATTGTGCTTCTTTTTCAAGAGCCGTGTTATCGGTCAAATCATCAATAATATCATCGTAGGCAGCAAAAACACTGTCTCGGTCGGTAATCATGCTGTTAAAAGCATCTATAAAAAGGGTTTTTAGCTCGTCTTCGTAAAAATGCGGTGTGGTGCATTTTTCTTCGTTTTTGAACTTGCCATTACACTGCCAAATAACCCGCCGGTATTTTGATGTGCTATGCCATACCTTGCTGCCGTACACTCCGCCGCAATCGCCACAAATGATACGGCTAGAAAAACAGCTTGTGCTGCTGGTGTATCGCTTTCCTTTCCGTTTCTCCAGTTCGGATTGAACTAAGTCAAATACCTCTTCTGACACAATGGAGGGATGGCTGTTGGTTACATAATACTGCGGAACCTCGCCCTCATTAGCTTTCCTTTTCTTGGTCAAAAAATCAACCGTAAAGCCCTTTTGCAGGATGGCGTCGCCTTTGTACTTTTCATTAGTAAGGATGCTTTGGACTACACTTGACTGCCAGTTCCTCTTGCCGCCCGGTGTCGGAATATTCTCCGAAGTGAGATGCCTGGCAATCGCCGACGGTGACTTTCCGTCCAAAAACATCTGATAAATCAAACGTACAATTACAGCTTCTTTTTCGACGATTTGTGGGTTACCGTCCTCTCCACGCTCATAGCCAAGAAACTGCTTATATGGCATACTAACTTTTCCATCGGCAAAGCGTTTTCTCTGGCCCCACGTAACATTTTCTGATAAACTCCTACTTTCTTCCTGCGCCAAGGAGCTCATAATTGTGATGAATAGTTCGCCCTTGCTGTCCAGCGTATGTATATTTTCCTTTTCGAAATATACCTCTACCCCTTTTTCTTTAAGCTTCCGGACAGTAGTCAAGGTATCAACGGTATTGCGGGCAAATCGGGAGATCGACTTTGTAAGAATGAGGTCTATCTTGCCACTAAGTGCGTCGGCAATCATACGTTTGAAACCATCGCGGTTTTTCGTACTGGTACCGGAAATTCCTTCATCGGTGTAAACGTTCACAAACTCCCATTCCTCATTTTCTTGTATGTGCCGTGTGTAATAATCAACCTGTGCTTCATAACTGGTGAGCTGCTCCGCGTTGTCAGTCGAAACTCGCGCATAAGCAGCCACACGCTTTCGTGACGCAGGCATTGCAGAATTTGTACTGTACATTCTTATAGTAGGTGGTATTACAGTAACCGCTCTTGCTGTATTCATAGTGTTTTCTCCCTTCGAACGTATTCTTTTTGCCGCTCGCTGGCCTTTTGCCGCGCCTCAGCGTTCCAACTTTCGCTGCGTGAACGATCTTTCCATTCGCGGTGTTCTGAATGACCGTCTTTGAAAAGGAATATAAGTTGATTCGGCCCCGGCACCTGTATCTCCGAAATTTGCTCATCGAAAATGGTGGCATCAAACTGCGGCAATTTTAGCACCTCAGCCGTGAGCGTTAGTAGGCTTTCTTCAGGAATCTGCTTGGTGTGACAGGCTGATTTGCCTTCCTGTAAAAAAGTGGCGCAGTTCCAATATACTCTGCCGTGGCAGGCCTGCCGCTTATAAAACTTACCACATTTTGTGCATCGAATCATGTGTGTAAGCGGATATCGAGAAGTAGTCAGCGCTTTGGCAGTAGACTTTTCTTTGCTGATGTCCAGCATTGCCTGCACCTTTTGGAAAGTTTGAGCATCAACAATTGCTTCATGCGTCTCTTCAGCAAAATACATAGGAAGCTGCCCACTGTTACGTGAAAGAGTCTTGGTTAAATGGTCGACCACATAGCGTTTCTGCAGCAAAGCGTTACCGGCATATTTCTCATTTCTGAGCATAACTTTAACACTTCTGGCAGTCCATTTTCCACCAAATAATGTAGGGACGCCTTCCACTTGAAGCCTATGTCCAATTGCCGTTACCCCTTCCCCATTCATATAATCACGGAAAATTGAGCGCACTATTTCCGCCTCTTTTGGTTCAATCCTCATATTACCGTTTACGCTGCGGTAACCGAACATAAACCGCCAGTTGGCAGGCTCACCGGCTTGAAACTGCTTCCGTATCCGCCATTTACAGTTTTCGCTGACTGAACGACTTTCCTCCTGCGCAAAAGAAGCGAGGATGGTAAGCATCAGCTCTCCATCCCCGCTTATAGAGTGTAAATTTTCTTTTTCGAAAAAGACGTCAATATCCAGACTTTTTAGTTCTCGCACTGTTTCCAGCAACGTCAGAGTGTTTCTTGCAAAACGCGATATTGACTTTGTGATAACCATATCAACTTTACCCGCCCGACAATCCGAGAGCAATCGCTGGAACTCGGCGCGGTCATCTTTTGTACCGGTTAAGGCTTCATCGGCATAAGTGCCAATGTATTCCCAGCCTGGATGCTTTTGAATATAATTGCTATAATAACTAACCTGCGCTGAAAGAGAGTGGAGCATAGCATCTTTGCCGCTGGAAACTCTAGCATAGGCTGCAACTCGCGTTTTCTTTGGTATAGCAAGAACACTGGGATTCAATTTTCGAATGGTTCGTTCCATAACGCGCCTCCTTTCGTATGTTGTATGTTACCTCTAAATCGCTATTGTATCAAGCTAAATTAGGACATAAACCTTCCGATATAGGGTGGTACTTTTTCATAAGTTTTGTATCTATAGCCTTATAATCATTTGCATCAATTACGCCCTTATTGAGCATAGAATTTGCTATTGAAAGGGCCACCCGGTAACGCTTTTCACGGTCAAACTGCTCGTGTGTCATTTTCTATTCTCGCTTTCCCGAAACGGTGAGATATATAACAGGTGTGACTGCAGTACTTTCTGTCATCACCATAACTTTCAAATTCATCACCACAAGCGAGACAAGTTCGCCTGCAGACACCATTTTTATTCACTTTATCCCGATTGGCATTCCACCAATGCAGGCGACATTCATTCGAGCAGAACTGTTTGGGTTTCCGCTTCGGTACGTTATTCAGCGGCTTTCCACATTGCTTGCAAAAGCCGCTGTTGTTGGTATCAATTTGCTTTATATCAGTTGTTTTCAGATTATTGCGGCTGCAAAAAGTCTTGATTGTACCTTCCGGCACCCCGAGCTTTTTGGCTATCTGTGCATAATTTTCACCTGCAAGGCGAAGTCTTCTGATGGTGCTTTTTACTTCATTGGTCATGTTTTCCTCCAAAGATAAGAAAAGGAGCAGTCCCGAAGGACTGCCCAAAAACTCATGATTTCCTTGATATTACTGTGATGTGTCGGATGTCTTTGCGCCTTGAAGCGTCTCAATCAAATCAAAGATATAGTTACTGCCACGGCTGATTAAAATACCCGTCAAAACTGTTCCCACAAACGGAATTGTGGAAGTAATACCGAGCAGTGAGAAAATATCCACGTTATATACCAGCGTGACTGTTACGCCCAGTCCGATTCCAACGAGCATTTGCCATTGCGGTTTTCCAGCCACAAAAAATGTTTTCAAGTATGTAATCAGGCCTTCGACGATAATTGCCATTAGAGTTAAAGATATAAATTGTGTCATATGTTGCCTCTTTCCGCCGGGTCAACCGGCATTTTCTTCATTCTTTCAAATAGCTCTGTGCCTGCCCCATTGCCGCCCAAGGCATGATAAGGGAGGTACAGACAGTCCATATTTTCAATATCCTTTATGTCTGCAAAGCCTTTTCGTTCGCAGTCCATATAGCATTGATAAATGCGGTCATGAAGCAGTGCTTTCAGCCCGTCCTCAATTGCATGTTGACGGCCACTTTGTTCTCTCTGGTTACTCCACAGCTTTTTTATAACCCACGATATTCCGCCGGTAACCGCTGCAAAAACAACCTGCATCCAGTATTTCAATATCCAATCCTTCATATTTCCACTCCATCACTTTATATGAACTACAAACTGCTTCACGCCGTTGACATAGATTCCGGCGGCAGAGCCTGATTTTCCAAATCCGACAAGATAGAAGAAACTGTCGTTGCTACTGCGATACCGGGGCAGTAGGGACGCTACTCCCTGAGTGCCGATCGCAGCCATCGGGGCCTGCGGAGAAGTCACCTTAAACTGGTAGGCCTGTCCCGGCGCTAGCGAAATGTCGGTTGTGGTATCGCACTTAAAATTGACCGGCTGGGGTTTTGGGAAGCCATTGTACCCACCCGCGCGGATAATTGTCGTATAATCCTTGAATGCCATGTCCATATCCACCGCCCCGGTGATGCCCGGAACCGTACCTGCACTGCTGGTCTGCTGGATGCCGCACGGAAAATCAGGAGTGCCGGAGTAATCCGCCAGCCAGACATCATAGGATTTTATGGTGTTGGCGCTGAATTTACCCGACCGGATAAAATCGCAGTTGGTATAGAGGTTCACGAACCAACCTTCCTTTTTTATCATATCCAGAAACGTGTGTGCGATGGCGTCGATCAGGTCATTGCCCGGATTGATTCCTTGTTTCTGCGCGTAGGCGATGCTGTCATACTCGTAGTCAAACGCAACAGGAAAAGTCAGTTTACCCTTATACGGCGCGAGGACTTGGCTGAAAATGGTGGCTTCCTTTGCCGCATCCGTCACCGCCACAGCGTAACTGAACCAATATGCACCCACCGCGAGTTTACGGGAAAGCGCCCCTTTTACGTTTTCATCGAACTTCGGGTCTTTCTGTGAAATATCATTTCCGTACCCGGCCCGGACAAGAACGAAGTCGATACCGCTTACCTTCCTCCAGTTGATTGTGCCTTGAAATTTGCTGACGTCAATGCCTTTTAGTTGTGCCATCATTTCGTACCCCTTTTTCATTAATATATAGCAATCCATTGGATTCCCCAGTTCACTCCCGAAGAGGTGACCGCGTTTGTGATTTTCACCGTGAATCCGGTAGTGCTTACACTCTTTAAAATGCAGTAACCAAATCCGTTTGAGTTAAAAGCAGTTGTAACAACCGGTGTCGATGGGAGCGTTGTGCCGAAGCTAACATTGATATCCGCTGAATAATAGATCGAGCCATAGGCCGTCTGCGTAGCAGCCGTACCACTTGCTGAACCTTTGAGAATGTGCAGCCCACCCACGGTGTCGGCGTTCGGATGGTAGCCGTCGCTGTATGCTTTGGAGCCGGAGATATACACGTCGCCGCCTACGTCCAGAGCCCCGTTCTCCGGGATTTTGTTGATGCCGATCTTCCCGTCACGAATTGAAAAAACCGGCTTTGCCGTAGGCAGCAAGGCCGGCTGTATGGTTGCGGTATAGTAATCCGAAGCGACAATCTCAAAGTTGAATGAAGTACCAATATCAAAGTTCCCAATGTTCGCATTAAAAGAAAAGCTGCCGCCGTTCATAGACGGCGTTATTGAAAAGTAGCTGCTCCATGTTCCCGAAGTGGTAGCCTTGTACCGATATTTTAAAGAATACTGACCTTTTGTCACCATGATACTAGCGAAAGTTCCGGCACAAACAAGTACCGTACCCGCCTCGATATTGTTAACCCGGTTCAACGTAGCAGAAGAAATAGCAGGCACAGCATAGGGGATAGTTGTGAGATACACACTTTGCTGAGAGCTGTTCCCCCTGCTGTCTATCACTGTGATTGTCAGGTTATCATTGTTCAATACCGTGCCGAAACTAATTACGTTAGAACTGCTTGTAATGGTTTTTGAGCCATACTGGGCTTTGTAGGTGGAAATGGCAGCGTAATTTTTTGCCGCAGCGCCGTTTACCGTAACCCGAATGTTGGACTTTGTCTGGACAATTTGCGAAGAATTGCCTGTCAGGGAAACTGTAGCGGAATCTGTGTCCAAATAAGTAAAGTTCGTAAATGTCGGATTGCTATTGGCAACTCGCGCTGTAAAAGTGAGTTCCGTATATCCAACTACCGAATCATCAGCCGCATAGGTAATCAGCCGAAGTGTACCAGTCCCGGAGTTTAAATTCGGTATCTGCTGGTACATCGAAGCAGCCCAAGATGAAGTATCCCAATAGTAGCTGTCCGTGATGCCATAACACAGCGTTGTAGAATAGCCACCGAAATACAGATTTATTGCATGCGTAAACGTATTGCTTTTCCGGTTCGTGTAAATGCTGAATCCGTCTCCAATGTTGAAATCGTTGGTTGTTGCCGTGATCTGGCTTTTCCGTGGAATTGTTGTAAGCGTGATATTCTGTGAAACGCTGAGGTTTTCCAACTTGCTTGAAATGCTGGAATTGAAGAATCCAGTAATGTTGCAGATCTGTGTTCCATCATCATTATGCACCACGGTCGCCGTACAGGTGCTTCCGATTTTGACCCAACTGGAACCAATCGTAAAACCGGACGTGTACGTCATAGCTCGGCTGCCGTTTATATTAATGTAGGCAGTGCAGCTACTGTCAGTGGATGGCCCGTAGCTGTCACGGTGAACGTAAAGTTCTGCGGAAATGGTTGAGGTATTCGCTGCAATATTCTGTGTGTAGGAATAGACCACTTTTACCTGAGAGCCATTTGAAAGCGCGCTTATGATTTCTGCCATGCAATTTCTCCTTCCTTATACAATTACAAAATCGACACCCAAACCTGAGCGAACGATTTCTTTGACATTGCCAACCGTAAGGTCGTCCTCAATAATTGTTTTTTGAAGCCGGGTGCCGTCCGGCGCAACATTGATGCGGAGATCATCGCCGCGCCAGATTTCAAACGATGCGGTTGAGATATGCGCTTTCATATCAGTTGTGTTGCTGCCAATCGTCAGGCCGGTACTGTCCGCGATAAAGTTTGTTGTGTAAAGTTCTTCATCGGACTGAACCCATGGCGCGATATTTTTGCCTTCCGATACGATCATGTCAGAAACCAGCGCATCCGCTGATACAGAAAATTTTAGAGTGCAGACGGTATCCAGTGAGGTAAAGTCAAATGTTACATAAGTCCAATCCGTTCCGGTATTTGCGTTATCGTACAAAACGGATTCAGTGTTGTTTTGCGTAATCCCGACCGACACATGCCCGCCGGATGATGTGCTTTTGTAAAGCAACGATACCGTGTGCGGTGTGTTGAATTTCAGAGAAAAGGTTTGAAATATTGTACTCGCAGTATTAAGTTCAAAAGCAGAATTACTTACTGTATTATCCGAAGTATCGGTGTTCATAACCGTGGCCACTGTTCCTGTGATATTCCAAAACGTCAGTCCATTTTTACCCGCCGAGTTTTTCAGCAGATTGCGGTATCCGGTCTGGCTGACTGAAAGCGTGATGCTATCCAATCCTTGCTCTATGGTTGTAATCTGTGTGTTTACGTCTGCAAGTTTGGAATCATTGTCGGAAACAAACGCATCGAATGTGCTGCCCTCCACTCTTGATAAAATCTCGGAAGAATGCTGTTCAATGGTTGACTCGGTGTTGGAAAGCCGGAGCGCAATGCCGTCCTCTTCATTTGAAATCTGATTATCGATGCTGGAAACCGAAGTTTTGAGACCGTTGATATCGGTTTGAACGGTCGTGAGCGTAGAATTGATCGTAGTGATTTCGCCTGAGTTTGTGTCCACACCGTTTTGTGCGGTATCAGCCAGCGCCTGAAGTTTTGCTGTAATTGCCTGAACCAGTGCATTTCTGACAGTATAATAATCCGCAAATTTCTGTCGGTACTCGATACCGCTAATATTGGTCGTCAGATTAAGGTGATCTGAGTCCAGCCAATCTGGGATACCCGTGGTGTAAAGTGCGCCGTCATTGAGATAATTTGATAAAAGTTGCAAACCACTGTCATAGGAATTCAATTCTGTGGTAATAGAAAGTGCAGCCGCCTGAGTATGGAGAGAATCTCTTTCATTATGAAAACTGCTCCATTCCCGCAAGACTATGCGCTTTTCAACCGGCGTTAACTTATCGTCGTTATTCAGATCAACTGCTATGCCTGCTGCCGCATCGATTTTTTGGCTGGTAACCACAATTTCCTGCTGGATACTGTCAATCTTTTGTGATGTGGAATTAATGGAGTTTACCACGGAGATACGCTTTTCCCCGATTGTCAGCGTTTCATAACGGTCAGTCAGGCAATTGTACGAAACTGCACAAACCCGGAGTTTTACGTTGATGTCAAAAGGGGAATACTCGACTGTCACATCGTCGCCCAAACCCACGGTCAGCAGAGATTTATATTTCTCATACTGTTTGATATCTTTCCAGTCTAAAAAATTTAAGGAAAGTGATAGCTTCGGAATGTCTGCTCCTGCAAAATATCGGTCACTTATATACAGCCGCATAGCCGCGAAACAGGAATCCTCCGTCGGATACGGAATCCCGCCATCAATTTCTTCTCCGACTTTAAAACTGGTATCCTCCACCGAAATAATCGGGAAGGGGTAATTATTGATATATAGACTATCGATGTATTGTTCAGGTAATCGCAGGAGCTTATTGTTTTCGGTCGCAGTCGGCATAATGCGCGTAACTACCTCGGAACTGTCCTCATTGAACTCCAATCCGGCCAAATTTTTACCGTAAGCAATTCGGACTCCGTTGTCAGCGCCAAGTCGGGTGTTGATTGCAATACTGAAATTGTTTCTGACGATCTCACCGCCCCAACGATTGATGAACGAGTCGTCGGTGTCACCCAGAAAAGCCTGAACCGGTGATTTCCGAATATAGTATGCTGTGGAGGTGTGCGTGATGTCGCTGGAAAAAGTAAAAGGTGTCAGGTACTGGCATCCGCTTAAAATCTGCTGCCCGGCTTCCAATCCAGTTTTGTCTGTCGGTCTTACATCTTCCACCAGATTTGCAAGGAGATCATAAAAAATGTGCCGCGCGTTTACCTTGATCGTACCGTCAGCTGCGCTTTTTACTACCCGGTAGATACGGAACGCCTGAATTCCACGGTGGGTATTCGCTCGGATGATGTTATTTTTCTGCAGGCGTTTCCATTTACCGAAAATGTCAATTGGGTGAGAAAGTTCCAGTTCAAACGCTCCGTTGATTTCTTCCGTAACAACACAAGAGCCGGGGGCAATTGCCCCCAGCCCGTCGTTATTATATTCTATTGTTTTGGAATCATAAACCAGAACCATTACAACCACCGCCAGTTCGGAGTAATTTCAAGGGATGTGATGCCGCCGGAAAAGGAAATTGTGTTCTCACCCGGCAGGAGCACCGGGTAATCCCCAGTCTTGGTGAAATTTTTGCTAACGAGCGACGTACCGGTGTCTTTATACGTTTCCTGAACCGTGGAATCAAGCGTCACCGTGTCGTCTATGTCGCTGAGGAACACACTCTGACCGTTCACTGTAAGACTGCCAGAACCAGAGCCGGTTACCTTTATATTAGGAAGGGATTTCACCGTTCCGGGATTGGTAAGTGTTGTGCTTTCGATGACCATAATGGGCGTATTGTCCGTTGCATATTGAAACGGCTGGCAGTTGAACAGGATGACAAAATGAGATGTAATCTTCAAGACTATCTCAAAATCGATGTTGTTTACTACCTGAGCGATGTATTTTTGGTCAGGCTGGTAGCTGAAAATCAAATCACTTTCACCTGCGTTCAGGAGCCAACTTTTGATGCTGCTGATTTTTGAGTACGGGTTTCCTATAAGTGAACATTCTACGGAAAGAGTGATATCCTCATAGGTTCCTTCATCCCGCCGCAGACTGGAATCCCTGCCGGGCACTTCAATATATGAAACGCGACGCTTGGGTGACGGAAGATTCGGGCGCTTTTCAATATAGATGCCAAAATTCTGAAAGCTGTCTTTTCCATTAAATATGAAACTTAGCATCATACTCCTCCTGTCGCCAAAGCTGTTCGCTGCCGGTAAAATTCAAATTCATAGGCAAGTTGCTGAATGTCCTTTTCTGTGTTATTAACAAAATTTTCAATATGCAGTGTAAAACCGCTAACGCCGATTCCGTTCCTTTTGGCAGCACCACCTATTGAATTGGCATTTACGCTGGTATTTAGGTCAAAGTTTGTAGGGATTGCTGCCTGTATGTCACCGGACACCTGATCCATGGCCTTGCTGAAACCAATACCCAAGCCCTGCGCCATATAACCGCCAATCCCGGCAAACACAGTGGAGGGGGAGTGAATTCCCAGCATTCCTTTTACGCTGTCGACGATGCCGCCGAAAAAGTCGGTGACTTTGCTTTGAATCCATGCCCCCATGCTTTTGATGCCTTCCCACAGGCCGGTAACAATATTTGTGCCGACTTGATTCATTGATGTCTGCAATCTGCCAAATCCATTTACAATTGACGAAATGATCTGCGGCAATTTTGAAATGAGTTGCGGTATTGCACGAACCAGCCCAGCCGCCAGTTCCACGACGATTCTGATACCAAGCTCAATGATAAGCGGCAGGTTGTTCACAATGAAATTTACGATAGAATCAATGATTTTAGGTAATGAATTGATCAGCTTTGGCAATGCGGCAATTAATCCTTTTGCCAGCCCTTCGATGATTTTGAAGGCTGCTGCAAGGACTTTGTCCATATTATTGATTAGCGTATTTACAATGAGAATCACCGCATCTACAATTGCCGGGATAAGTTTCGGAAGTGCATCACCGATTCCGGTGGCAAGCGCGACAATCATTTGGAGAGCTCCCTCAACCAAAGCGGGGAGATTTGCGATAATCCCATCCACAAGCGCCATCACCAACTGCAAGGCTCCCGCTGCGATCTGCGGCAAAGCGGCAATCAGCGCTTGGAGCAGCGTCATTACAATTTGTACCGCTGAATTGATAATGGTCGGCAAATTTGTGATGATTGCTCCGCCGATGGAAGTAACGACTTCAAGTCCGACTTGCACAAGGTTGGGCAGTTCTTTCACCAGCATGTTTGCGAGATTCCCGACGGTATCTCCGATCACTTTCGATATTTTATTCCAGTCGCCGCCTGCGTCGGACAATCCCTTGGTGAAACTGCCAAGCAGTGAAACGCCCTGATCAGCGAACACTTGAAGCTCCGGGAGTAGCACTGTGCCAAGCATGTTTTTGGCAGCCCCAGCACCGGATTTTATCCGCTGAACACTGTCATCAAATTTGCCCAGTGCATTGAGCGAATCATCAGACATCACCGCGCCCATCTTTTTGGCTTCACCTGTAAGCTGTGCAATCCCGGCGCTACCCTTTTCTATGAGCGGGTTTAAATCCTGCGCGGACTTTCCGAAGATTTTCATGGAAAGCGCGTCGCGTTCGGTTGTGTCCTTGACCTTTCCCAGTGCATCGATGGTTGACCAGTAAACATCCCCACTGTTTTTCAGATGTCCGTTGGAATCCTGTACCGAAACGCCCAGCTTTTTATATGCTTCTGCCATATCTTTCGAACCGCCTGCTGCCGAGGACATAGAACGGACTTGCTTCGCCATACTTCCGGTAAGTGTTTCAAGAGGAGTATCTACCAGCTCGGCAGCGTATTTGTATGCCTGCAGGCTTTCCGTACTCATATGCGTTTGCGAAGCTGTTGTCAGAATTTCATCCGCATAGGATGCAGAATTCACGGACGCATCTACTAAAGATTTTCCCGCGCCCACAGCCGCCGCACCGATTCCAGCCAAAGCGACTCCCATGGAAGCGCCGATCCCTTTGAGCACGCCGCCCAACTTTTCAAACCTGCCCCCGGCATCATCGGTTTTTTCCGCAGCTTTACGAATTCCATCTCCAAACTGACTCGCTTGCTTTTCTGTGCTGTTGAATTCTTTTCCTGCGCCATCCAAAGAATCATTGTTCTTCTGGAGTTCTTTTTCCATGCCGATGAGGTCAGCCTTGGCGTTATTCAGCTGAACGGCCCATGATTGTGTGCGTTTGTCATTCTCACCAAAGGAAGTGGAAGCATTCTGCAGCGCCTTTTCCAGAGTGTTGATCTTGTCCTTTTGAGCATCAATTTCCTTATTAAATACTGAATTTCTTGCAGTAACCGCTTGAACCGATTTATCCTGTTTATCGAATTCCGAGGAAACAAGGTTCATTTCACTGCCGAGGACTTTAAAACTTTGATTGATATCTTTCAAAGAATTTTTAAAGTCCTTTTCGCCCTCAACTCCGATTTTGAATCCGAAATTGTCTGCCATTTCTCCACCCCCTCCCTAAAAATGGACATAAGAAAAGACACTCTGTTTTCAGAGTGCCTAATGAACTATAAATTATTTAATTTGTAATTATCCATGCCAAGCATAATACATTCCTTGACTATATGCATGGGAAATATTCTTTTTGTTCATCCAAGTATAGTTTTCTTTTATCCATTGTTTAATTTCAGCCGCTGCAATAACCGTATTTTGTATCCTGTAATCGTACTTGTCAGAAATAAAACCATTAATATCACTTCTAACTTGCTCAATGTAGAGGCTTATTTCGGAACTTTCTTCTTCTGTAAGTTCCGGTAATCTTTCCTGTGCGAGTTCTTTTATCGGTCGCATCCAATTTGAGCCAAATTCCAAAGATGCATCAAATAGAATATTTAAATTTATTTGTCGAGACTGCGAGCTGATAGTATCATCATGTGATTTACATGAATCGAATAATGATTTTATTCTTTTTATAACATTCATACATACCGTTCTTTTCATGGAAAATTTATTCTTTTCAAAATTATATTCCATCAGGTACTATGTCGTCAATGAAAAGTTCCCGTTTCGGCTTTGCCATTCCGTTAAACTGCTTGTGAATCTCCCATTGATCGAGCAAATCGCCAATCGACATGAACCAAACATTAGATTCGGGGCGATGAAGTTGGGTTACGCCATAATAAACAAGTCGGGCAAACAGTTCTTCATCTGTTACCCGACTTGTGTGTTTTTTGAGGATTCTTCCTCGCTTTCAACATAGCGCTTCGTTCCTTTAAGCATTGCTTCCATAATTGCGTCCTTGTATGTAGCCAAATCCAGTGGGGAAGTTAAAAGTTCAACCGCTTCCTCCGTTAGCAAATCCCGTTTGTCCGCATTTTGCAGATTGTGAATCAGAACACTTTGATTTGCCAGCAGCACAATCAGCCAGACAATTTCCTCGATTGCCATTTCGAAGTTTTCAGATTTCATAAGCTTTTCCCCGAGGTTTTCCAAACCGCCGTAACGCTGTGCGATTTCTTTTGTTGCGCGAGTAGTCAAAACGAGCTGGTATTCCTCGCCAGCAATTTTAATTTCTGCACTTCTATCTGAATCCAATATTAAACCCTCCTTAACATAAAGTTCCCTGAATTTTCATGCTGGCTTCACTTAAACTCCATAATTACTGCCTATAAATAATCATTCCAAAAGATTCAAACAGTTTATAAGTTCTATATATGAGGACTCATATATACTCTTTTTCATATTTCCCCTCTTAAATTGCCGCTCTGAAAAGAGCGGCTCTTTTCATATTATGGTGTAACCGTAAACTCAGGCTCATACACCTGTGTAAACCAACCGGTAATTGTAGCAGCGACAACACCCGCGTCATCTTCACTAACCTCTGATTTCCATGGGTGATTTCCTTGACCGTCCAGTTTGTTCCGACGCATGACTGTGCCCTCAATAGAAGGAGTGGAAAATTTGATGCTGTCTCCCTTGGTTTCAAGATTAGTGGCAGGAATGCCAAACTTTACTTTATACAGCCAAAAATAACGATATTTTCCGTTTGCTTTCTTTGCCCGGAATCCGATTGCCACCGGTGTACCGCCGTCCTCACTGGTTGAAACAAGCACGCCATTGTCATCAATGGTTGCGCCGGTCAAATCTTCCGCTGCGGTTCTGCCGATATCGTCCACGCCAAGCGAAAGTTTTCCGGATTTAAACTCTTTTACAACAGTCGCCACGCCGTCGTCTGCGTAAAGCACGGCTTCTGCAAGATCGACGGATAAGTCGGATTTAATTGCCTTATCACCTTCCTTGCTGGAGTTGGCAATAAAGTATCCGCAAAGCCCAACTGGCTTCATCGTCGGATGTTCCCCATTTCGGTGTGGCTTATCAAACTTAACAAGCGTGGTCTGCTTCCTATCGCCATACCAAGCGTGACCTGCTCCATCCTTCCAGCCATACAGAATTGGTTCATGCTGCCACTGATAATCCTGCTTACCCATGACCAACGAACTTTTCACCCACACCAGGCACTGCCTTAGCCGATACCCAGCAAGCTTGAATGCATTTCTAAAGTTGTAACCCTCACTGTCAGCGTGGAACACATAAATTGCTGCACCCTTTTTAGAATGCTCATACATTCTGGTAAAGGCATCTGTTAAGAACTGAAGAAACTGTGTGTCTTTCATTTTATCGTTCTGGATTTTCAGCTTTTTATCAGTTCCTCCCTCATAGTCAACGTTATATGGAGGATCGGTAAGAACCAGATCGGCTTCCTGTCCGTTCATGAGAGCAGTAACATCATCGATCGCTGTACTGTCCCCGCAAATAAGGCGGTGCTTGCCAAGTAGCCAAACGTCCCCCCGCGTACTAATTGGTGTTTCAATCTCATCAAGTGCCTTATCCGCATCAAAATCATCTTCTTTTGTGTCCGGTTCTCCAAACAGTTCATTGATTTCCGATAAATCGAAGCCTGTGAGCGAAACATCAAAGCCACTGGTATCAAGATCTTTTAACAAATCTGTAAGAAGCGGCATATCCCAATCGCCGCTTACTTTATTAAGAGCAACGTTTAATGCTTTTTCTTTTTGCTCATCCATATCCACAACTACACAGTCCACCTCTTTCGCACCAAGCTGCACCAGCACCTTGAAGCGTTGATGACCGCCCACAATATTGCCAGTGCAGCTGTTCCAGATGACCGGTTCCACATAACCAAATTTCTCAATAGAACGCTTGAGTTTTTCGTATTCCACATCACCCGGCTTAAGATTTTTTCTGGGGTTATACTTTGCATGCTTTATTTTATCTATTGATATTTTTTGTATATCCATGTTGCACCACCTTTTTTAGTAATCGGTCAAGCCCTTTTTGCGCCCCAGCAAGATTACCGGACAGGGCCTGTCCTCGTAAAGTTTTCAGCTGCTGTTTTGACAGCATGCTCTGATATTTCCGTAAGGATTTTATAAAACCATTGATTTCAATATAGTTCATTAGGAACGGTCATCGGTGACCTTCGCCACCCCAATATCATAGGAAAGTCTGACCACTCCGGTCACCACATGGGTAGAAACTTTATTATTGTTATTCATTTAAATTTTCTCCTTAAAATCATCATTTACATTAGAAACAGTAATTGCCGGGCGCTTGTCCGAAGTTGAAACAAGTGTCAGTTTTCCGGGCGGCTTTTGAATGAGGCCGTTCAAAACCTCAGAAAATTTTTCTTTGCCCATCAACCGCTCCATTTCGGTCAGCGGAATCAGGCTTTTTTTATAAATATCGCAATAGCCTGCGCCTTTTGCGGCTTCGGCAACAGTGGCTTCATCAACGTATTTGCGGTTGGAACGTCCCTCGACAATTTTGAAGCCACGCCACTGCTTGCCATAATTGATGGCGGCATTGGCAGCGTATATCATAACGTCATTTGCCCATTTGGTCAGGTCATCAAGCAAAGAAAGTATCTCTTCAATTTCTTCATCCGTGAGAACCGGAGGCAGCGCAAACTCCTTATTTGCCAGTTTCAGCTTTGCTTCCGCTCTGGCACGGCACTTCACATTTGCCTTGCAGAAGGTACACCATTCACCGGGGCAGAACTCACCTTCGCCGTTGTAAGCAAGCAAGGCGGTAGGCTTGAGAACATTTTCCGTCCAGTCTCTGAGCGTATCCACCGAAATTGTCCATGTACTGACATTCTCACGACGAGGCTGGAAAATCGTCATGGAAATATCGGTAATATCATACAAGCTATCGAACAATTCCAAAGCACCCAGCGCATACAGCTTCATTTGCGGATTATCTTCAGCGTCCACCAAAATTCCCTGACCATATTTGAAGTCGATGATATGTAATGTGCCGTCACCGACAATAATGGCATCTCCCGTACCGAACCCTTGCGGCACATAACAGGAAAAGTCCAGATGCTGTTCGATGAGGATGATTGGGTCTTTGCATTGAATTTTCGCCTGAGCCAATGTCTCGCTGACAAAAGCTACATAGTCATCGGTGTAGGTATCCATCTCATCACAGTCATATTGGGAGATGGGTTTTTTTGAGCGCATTTTCAGCAGTTTCCGCAGTTTGTGTTCGCAGAGTGCATGTGCTGCAGTGCCTTCCGCTGCAGCTTCGGATTCGTGATCAGCATAAGATTGTTCCAATCTGGCAGACGGCGTACAGTTGAGCCATCTATGTGATCCGGATGCTGAAAGAACAGCGTGTCCCATTTATAACGCCTCCGCAGCTTTCAGAAGTTCCGAATACTTGTCCGGTTCGATCTCACTGAGTTTTGCCGCTCCAAACTTTTGAAGCAAAGCACGAACCTCGGCGGTTTTGCCGGACTGACTTTTTTCTGCGAGTACAGCACGGATTTTCTCAATACTGATTTTTGTTTGTTTGTCTCCTTTTGGGATGGAAGCTTCAACCGCCTGCGGCTCGCTTTGCTCCGAAGAATTGACAACGGCCTGAATACTGTCTGCCAGATGCCGTAAGTCAGACACCACATTCAGCAGCAACTTGGTTTTGTTCATATTGCACTTCCTCAATTTCATTAATTGACAGCGAATCAACACTGTCGCCGGGAATCAAAATCATCAGTTTCTGTTTCTCTCCGAGCAGCAAACGCAATATACGTTCCCGCAGCGTAATGTTTTTACAGCGGACGATACCGCCGGACTGTGGGCGCTTGGAAACACTGATTTTCAAATTGTGTCTCATTGTTTTCACCTCTTTCCGAAGGGTGATTTTTGTCCCTTCACCTGTAGGCCACGAAAAAAGGTAAATATGAGGATTTTTTATAAAAACTTTTTTATTTTTTTATAAATCGTTTGTAAACGGTGAGAAATGGCAGACTGGTCAACACCTTCACCGGTGGCATAATCATTGACCGCTATTCTATCAAAGTAGATGGCTCTGACAAGTTCCTGCTGCTTGGGACTCAATTGTGAAATGGCACTGTGCAGTTTTTCTTCATCAACTTCTTCCGTAAAAAGTGCGTCAATTTCTGCATTCTCCACGGCAAGCCACTCACCATCTTCGTTTTCGTTATCAAGTGTGGTGTGACGGCGGGTTTCCTTGTGATTCACGTTGTATTCCTGACGATCAAGGTCGATAAGGATGTTGCCCCAATCCTCTGATACCTCAATTTCCACATCTTCGTTTGCAAACTTATAACTGATTTTCAATTTTTTGGCTCCTTTCAGTTTGAAAAGGAGCCGTTCAAGCAGCCAACAAAGCAAAAAAGGAGCCTGACATATAGCTTTAAAAGCTACTTGTCAGGCTCCTCATTCCGTATGTCGATGGGTGCTCTGTACGAAGTACTATATTTTTTTATTGATTACTTTAATTCCTACTTTTGAGCTGCATTTCCAGCATTTAAGATAAAGATCTGGCTGCCAGTCAAGATCGGGTGTTAAAATCTTTGCTTCCATCTCAGTGGTTACATGCGTATCCACAAGCCTCCTTCCGCAGCGCGGACATGTGATATGTTTTTCCATTCTCCATCCTCCAATATTTTATGTAAGCTAATCTGCTTACAATGTTTACCAAAAAAATCAGCGTAATGGTAACGCCGATTTTTTAATCTTTTACAATATCAAGACAGACCTGCATTGTTCTGTTAGAACGTTCTCTCTGAACAATTCCAAGTTCCAGTAAACGGTATTTCGCTGCCTCGCTGGAAACATTAAATGTCTTTGAAACCTTTATTGCATAAGTTGCGTCCCGAAATAATTTATCCTGCGGTGGTAAACTTTCAACAAGTTTAAGCACCATGCTTTTGGGCATAAGCAAAGCAGAAGACAGCCGATTAGCCTGCCATTCCATTCGATCTTTATCTGTCCATTGCTCCACCGGTTTTCGGTTTTCTCTCTGAATATCGGTTCGACATTGAATCATTGGTGTTTCGCCTCGGTCAAAAAAAGAGAACTGATTAGGGTCGTATCCAAAATATCTTGAATGGAAAATATCATGTCCACCCTCGTGGCCCATGGTAAAACGGTATCGATGTTCCTGTCCTTCTTCCAACAGCAACGAATCAATGATTACCGTCCTGGCCTTAGCACTTGCATACTCGGCACAATGTTTGCTTGGATTATATACCGGTATCTTATTGGTATCATTAAATACCGTCATTCCAAGATAGACGCCACAATGAGACAGGTACTGGAAATCCTGAGTCATGCCAAGATAACGCTCTACAAAACCATCAATGTCAATTTCCATCGGTACTTCCATTGCTTTGGGGCAAAAGTCACGAATCAGTTCTTCTCCAATTACATCTATCTCTTGCTTATTTAAAATGGGGACTCCGTTACGTTTGACACGAAATCTGGGATTATACATAGGCCAGTTACCTCTTCTTCTTTTTCAAATCCGCTATAAATTTCTGCCATTCATCTTCACCGGCATCTAGATCACGCGCGGTACGAAGCGCTGCGCTAACATAGTCGCGCTCCATGATGTATTCCGGCAGATCAGGAGCAACGGAGTTTCTCTTTTTCCCGGCTAGATCAAGCATGATAGCTTTTTCTTCTTCACTTAGGATTAAGATGTTTGCCACTAAATCCAGCTTATCCATATCAAACGGATTTCGCCGGTCTTTTTCAACATCACTTAAATACGGTGCTGAAATATCTAGCAGTTCAGCCATTTTCCTTAAAGTAATCTCTTTTTCTTCCCGCTTTTGTGCAATGAACTCGCCGAAGTTAGAATACTCTTTTTTCATTTTCACACACCTTTTCTTTAACCTTACCTGCAGATGGTTATGCTTTACACGTTAGCAAAACAGCTTACTATGTAATTATAATAAACTCGTCAAAATATTCAACGCACAATGTTTGGTTATGAAATTGGATGGGCTTGGTATCGTTCAAAGCAATATTACTTTTCCTCCTATTTTACTATCAATGTCTCGGCCTCTCTTCGGTTGATTCCAGGAAAGTTGTGCTTATGTTTTTTATTCACGTTTATATTTTTCAGTTGGATTTGAATGGTATACATTGGAAAAATCCGAATTCTGAAAGATTCACAATCTATGGTAAAGAATACGTGACCACCGAAGGAATGGAGCATTGACGAGGGGGCAAATGACTATGGAGACGACATTGCAAATCACTTTACAAAATAGCTAGACATAATGCGGATATTCCATCAGTTCTTGTTGTAATTGGTCGGGTGTGGGAATATAATTAGACTAAAAAGAATTACTTGGAGTTATCACATGTCCGCTTGAGCGAGATATTATGCTGAGGTTCTTTGAACAGATCTGTAACCTTAAGAATTGGAGATATTATATTATGGCTGACAATAAAGTAATTGACGCAATGTGGGATGATTCCCCAATCGATGTATCGACTGAGGTAAACTTTATCTGGTCTATAGCAAACAAGCTGCGCGGTCCGTACCAGAGCGATAAATATAAGGATGTCATCATTCCGATGACTATCATCCGTCGTTTTGAATGCGCTCTTGCGTCCACCAAAAAGGCGGTTGTTGACCAATTCAATGCAAACCCAAGCTACCCGGCAAAGGCGATGTATCGCATCTCCGGCTTTCAGTTTTACAATACCAGCGGTTATGACCTTGCGGAGCTGGTGAACGATGCCGACCACATTGCCACCAATTTCAAAAGCTATATTCAGAACTTTTCACCCAATGTGCAGGAAATTCTTCTGTCTGCGGAAAAAGGTCTGGATTTCTATAAGCAAATCGACAAGATGGATAAAAACAACCGTCTGCTCAGTGTCGTCAAGGCATTTTCGGAGCTTGACCTCGATCCGCGCACCATTGACAATGTGAAGATGGGATATATTTTCGAAGAGCTTATCCGTAAGTTCTCTGAAAATGCCGAGGCTGGCGACCACTACACCGGAAGGGATATTATCAAGACGATGGTCAACATTCTGTTAGCGGAAGGCTGCGACGATATCTTTGACGACGGCAAGGTTATCACCATATTGGATCAAGCCTGTGGCACGGGTGGTATGCTTTCCACGGGCTATAACTTTATCAAGCGCTATAACCCTTCTGCCGATGTCCGGCTCTTTGGGCAGGAAATCAACCCGGAGTCCTATGCGATGTGCCTTTCCGAAATGCTCATCAAAGGTCAGAACTCCGAGAACATTTGTTATCAGGACACAATGAAAGCCGACTGCTTCAAAGAGACAGCAATGCGATTTGTTCTTGAAAATCCACCGTTTGGTACAGCTTGGGGTGGTAAGGATGCAGCCGAGGGTGTCGAAACGGCGGTAAACGACGAATTCAAGAAAGGCTATAACGGACGCTGGGGCGCGGGGCTTCCCGGTTCTGGCGATATGCAGATGCTGTTCTTGCAGTCGGCAATCGACAAAATGGACAAGCATAACGGACGTGCCGCCATCATTCAAAACGGTAGTCCGCTATTTTCCGGCGGCACAGCCTCAGGTGAGAGCCAGATTCGCCGCTGGATGCTGCAAAGCGACTTGATCGAAGCGATTATTGCGCTGCCGACCGACCTTTTCTATAACACCGGCATCGCTACATATATTTGGGTGTTATCAAAAAATAAAAGTGCCGAGCGTAAGGGTAAAATCCAGTTGATTGACGCTTCCGGTATTTATCATAAACTCCGCAAAGCTCTGGGCAACAAGAAAAATGAGATTGCCCCGGAAGACCGCTCTGCCATCACACGGCTGTATGCGGACTTCAAAGAAAACGAACTGTGCAAAATCTATGATAATGAAGAGTTCATATACCGTGAATATACGGTGATGCAGCCGCTTCAGCGCAGCTATGCCATCACCGATGAGCGCATCCAGCAGATGCTCTCAAAAGGAGCTTTAAACTCTCTTTATGATGAAATTAGTTTCAATGATTTGGAACTTCTTACCGAACGTACTGGTAATGAAGAAAAACAATTCAATAAATTTTTTATTGGAAAACCTATTTATGATGCAGTTCTCACAGACCTGAATGGTGCCGTTTCAGATGATGTCTATCCATCCCAGCAGGCATTTCTGCCTGTGCTGACAAAGGTGCTCGCTTGTGCAACCACAGACAAAAAGCTGATTGAGAAAATCGCCGACGGATTGTCCATCATGGATAAAAATGCGGAAATACAGCGTGACAAGAATGGAAATATACTCTACGACAAGGAAACCAGAGATACTGAAATCGTGAAATATGAGGAGGACATCGACACCTATATGGCGCGAGAAGTCCTGCCACATATCCCCGATGCGAAAGCATTCTTTGAGGAAGATTTAAGCAAAAAAAAGCCGGTCATCAAGACCGGCGCGGAGATTCCGTTCACCCGCTATTTCTATAAATATCAGCAGCCTACTCCCAGTGAAGAGCTGGAGGAACGCTTTACTACGCTTGAACAATCGGTCAATGAGCGCGTAGCAAAGCTGTTCGATTAAGGCGGTGATAATATGAGAGAGATGAAAGATAGTGGGATTGAATGGATTGGGAAAATTCCAGAAAATTGGACAATTAAAAGATTGTGCTATCTTATCGACCAATATAAAGCCGGTCCCTTTGGAAGCGCATTAATCATGGACAAACTAATGGATGAAGGACAAATCCTTGTTTATACACCTGAAGTTATTGCTGAGAATAACACCGATTTGCCAAATAATAAGTATTTACAGGAAGAACGAAAAAAAGAAATGCAACAGTTTTTCGTTCAACCGGGCGATATTATTTTCCCTATCGTTGGTTCGTTGGGAAGAGCTATGCTTATTAAGGGTGAACACCCGGTAGGCATCATTAATCAGCGATTGGCAAAGTTTCGCATTTCTTCAGTAGATTTGACCTATCATTACTTTCTCTGGTTGTTTGCCAGAAGCAGTTTTTACTCGACATATATCGAGCTAACTTGCAGAGGCTCGATAATTGTTAATCTGACAAAAGCAATACTGCATGATATGCCAGTTTTAATTCCGCCTGCACCAGAGCAAGAAATTATTGCCACCTTCCTCGATGCCAAATGCGCCGAAATCGACAGTCTTACCGCCGATATCCAATCACAGATTGACACTTTAGAGGAATACAAGCGATCGGTCATCACCGAAACAGTCACAAAAGGTTTGAACCCGGATGCTGAGATGAAGAACAGTGGAATCCCGTGGTGCCCGTCTATTCCTTTCCATTGGGCTGTGACTAATCCAAAAGCTCTGTTTTACCTGAGAAATCAACGTGCAATGGATGGAGATCGCCAGCTAACAGCGAGTCAGAAACTCGGAATTGTTTTTCAAGATGAGTTTATGGAGATGGAAAATCAAAAGGTTGTGACTGTGGAAAAAGACTTCAGTATATTGAAACACGTTGAACCAAATGATTTTGTCATCAGTATGAGAAGTTTTCAGGGCGGTCTTGAGTATAGTGAACAGCGCGGCTGTATCAGTTCGGCTTATGTTATGTTGATACCCAACAAGGACAAGGTTTATCCACCATTCTTCCGTTGGTTTTTCAAGTCAAGCAAATATATAAACGCCCTCCAAAGCACAACAAATCTTGTGCGCGACGGACAAGCGTTGAGGTATGCTAATTTTGTAAAGGTTCCATTATTTATAATTCCCACAGATGAGCAAAAACAAATTGCTGAATATCTGAATGAAAAGTGCAATCAGATTGATGCTGTGCTTGAAGCAAAGCGCGAACAGCTCACAACCCTTGAGGAGTACAAGAAGTCTCTTATCTATGAATATGTCACAGGCAAAAAGGAGGTCGTAGTCTGATGAAAATAGAATATGCACACTCCGCAATAGGCTTGGAACCGGATATGATAATCTCCTCTTCCGACTTCTTGAAGGTGTTTGATGACGAAACAGAATACAATTTTCTCCGCTTTTCTGTGGATGCATTCACTGCTGGGCATGGGTTTGAAAACCAGTTCGCTATGCAACATTATCGCGCAGCAAAAGGCTGGCTTAAGAAAAGCAGTAGCGTTCTGTTTGTTGTCAAAGAAAGAGATATCAGCCCAATCAGATACATCAGGTGGTGCGAAATTTATGTTATAACCGATGGAAAAATGATGAATGTCATCACAAGCGAAGACGGTGCTCATCTTGATGTGAATATAAAAAGAGATAATGCTACTTCCAATGAGAGGGGGGTCGTTTCATAAACAATATATTATCCGAAAAAGAATACCAGCATTTCATCACGGAACGGCTGGAGCATGATAACGGTTATGTCGTGCGCAAAGGCACCTCCTACGACCGCTTGTTTTCCATTGACCGTGAACTACTGTTCAAATTTCTGAACAACACGCAAGGCACAACTATGGCGGCTCTGCGAAAGATATATAAGGATGACTTGGAGGAAACCCTTGTCAGCTTTATCAATGCCGAGGCAACAAAAGCTCGCGGCAACCTTTTGGATATTCTAAAACACGGGGTTGAGATTTCCAGTATGAAGCTGGAGCTGATGTATACTAAACCGGCTACCACCTTTAACAAAGAACTGCTCGCAAACTACGAAAAGAACATCTTCTCCGTCATGGAGGAGGTCTGGGCAAGCGACAAGGAACGGGTCGATTTGGTCATCTTCCTAAACGGCCTTGCCATCATGTCTTTTGAGCTGAAATGCAATGCCGCTGGGCAGTCCTATCAGGACGCCATCTATCAGTACCGCATGGAGCGCAATCCGAAGACGCGCCTGTTCCTATTTAAGGCGGGCTGCCTTGTAAACTTTGCGATGGATCTCGAAGAGGTCTATATGACCACGAAGCTGTCCGGCGACTCTACCTTCTTTCTGCCGTTCAATATCGGTAACGGAAAAGGCGTCAACGCCGGAGCGGGTAATCCCACCTTCAAGGACAAATACAGTGTGTCTTATATGTGGGAGGATATTCTCACAAAGGATACCGTGCTCAACCTCATCAGCAAGTTCATTTTTGTGGAAACAAAAGAAAATGAGGATGAGCTGACTGGCAAAATCAAAAAGTCGGAAAGCGTCATCTTCCCACGCTATCATCAGCTGGATGTTATCCGCAAACTGCTAGGCGATGTCCGTGAAAACAGAACCGCGCAGAATTATCTGATTCAGCACAGCGCCGGTTCCGGCAAAACTAACTCCATCGCTTGGCTGGCGCACCGGCTCACTTCACTGCACGATACCGACGATAAAATCATCTTTGATAATGTGGTTATCATCACCGACCGAGTGGTTGTAGACCGTCAGCTTCAAAAAGCGATTATGGGCATGGAGCACAAGACAGGCCTGATTCGCGTGATGGACGATAAGTGCAACTCCGCCGACCTTGCGATTGCCCTCAAGGGCAACACAAAAATCATAGCAACTACGATTCAAAAATTCCCGTATATCGTTGACAGCGTCGCCGGACTGAAAACAAAACACTTCGCTGTTATTATCGATGAAGCACATTCCTCCACTGCCGGAAAGGATATGGCAGCTGTCACGCAGTCCTTGGGTGCTGGCGAACAGGACTATAACGATGTACAGGACATCATTTCCGACGAGATTGCCCGTAACGGCAAGCAAGCCAATGTGTCAATATTTGCGTTTACCGCGACACCGAAGCCGACCACGCTCCAGCTTTTCGGACTGTTGAATACCAAAGGACAGCGTGAAGCGTTCCACGTATACTCCATGAAGCAAGCCATTGAAGAAGGCTTTATTCTGGATGTGCTGCAAAACTACACGACCTATGATACCTTCTATCAAATAAATAAAGAAATTCAAGATGACCCTCGCTGCAAAACTTCTGACGCAAAGCGTCAGATTGCCCGCTTTGTGGAACTGCATGAAACGAACATCTCACAGCGCATAGAGGTTATTGTGGAGCATTTCCGCACTTCGGTTATGACGGAACTGGGTGGCATGGCAAAAGCGATGGTCATTACAGCTTCCCGTCAGGGCGCTGTCAAATACCGCCAGGCGTTTGAGGACTATATCACAAAAAAAGGCTACAAGGATATTCACGCTCTGGTGGCTTTCTCCGGCAAGGTGAAACTGCCAGGGGACGAAACCACCGAATATACCGAAGCCTCTATGAACGGCTTTTCTGAGGAACAACTCACAAAAGAGTTTGACAAAGATGATTATCAAGTTCTGCTGGTGGCAAATAAGTATCAGACGGGATTTGACCAGCCCAAACTGTGTGCCATGTATATTATGAAAAAGCTGAAGGGCGTTACAGCCGTGCAGACGCTGTCCCGATTGAACCGCATTTTCCCGCCATTCGAGAAACGTACATTCGTACTTGACTTTGTAAATGATTATGCGGATATTACTGCTGCCTTCGCACCGTTCTACACAACAACACTGTTATCCAACTCGGTAACGCCAACGGCGATTTACGACCTTGAGGCAAAGATTGATGCCTACACCGTTCTCGACCCAGACGATATTGAGAAGGCAAACGACCTAATATACAGTAACAACATTACCTCGAAGGACAAGCAAAAACTGACCTTCTATTTCAAGAAGGCGAAAAATCTGATTGAAAACTACGATGTTACAAAGCAGCAGGAGATTGTAGCCTTAATGCGCCATTTCGTTCGGTTTTACCAATTCCTGCTTCAAGTCTCCTGCTTTGAAGATGTTGACCTGCATAAGAAGTACAATTTCATTACTTATTTGCTTTCCTATATCAACATCAAACATCCGGGCGGTGGATATAATCTTGATGGCAAAATCAAGGCTACGAATTTCGTCCAGAAAAAGGAGGAGGAACATAAGAAATCCGAACTTGTTGCTCAGCCCGTTATGAAACTGCCGACCGCAGAGAGTTTTGGATTGACCGAGGCAAAAGAGGAACGACTTTCACAGATAATCGCCGAAATCAACAGCCGCACGGGAAAAGCCTATGACAATGATGTTGCGGTAAAAGCAATGCTGCAAATCCGGGACCTACTGCTAAAATCGGACAAGCTGAAAACCAGCGCTCGGAACAACACCGTCAAGGATTTTGAGTTTTCCTATTTTGACGATATCGACGATGCCCTCATTGAGGGGCTTTCGCAGAATCAGGACTTTTTCTCGATGCTTTTGAGCAACGAGGAAATAAAGCGGCAGGTGCTTGGCATCTTCACCGATGAAATATACGCAAGCCTGCGTAAAGCATAAGGAGGGGTATCATGTTTGAAAAATTCCGTTTGCAGGACGCTCTTGTAAAATACAAGCAGAATTTCGTTTCTACCCAATGGGGAAACGAGAAATACAAGTGGGAAGCAGTCAAGTTCTTTCAGGACAATTGGGACGTGAATGCGGCGGATTTTGCCGCCATGTTGACTCTCTCCCTTTCAAAAACATATAACTTGCTCGCATCCATGAACAACTTTCCGGCGCGAATGATTGAGAAATTTGCGGAAACGGCTCCTGAAGAAGTGCGAGCGATATTCATTGCCCTGTTCGATGAAAGCAAGGAAGTCGTTACCAGAATTACAGATTTTAAAGACCAATCATCCGTTCTTCTCGAAAAGTATGGCAACGGCGCGGGACAGCATTATCAATACGAAAACGCCGTCAGCACTTACTTATGGCTCCGTTATCCCGACAAATACTACATTTATAAATACGGCGAGATAAAAACCGCTGCAGATGAGCTAGGCAGTGATTATCGATTCAAAAAAGGTGCTTATGCGGACAATCTACACAATTTCTATAGCTTTTACGATGAGTTGTGCGCGGAAATCAGGAAAGATGAAGAGCTCATAAGTCTGTTCAAATCTCAACTTACGGATGATTGCTATCCAGACTCGGAATACAGAACGCTTACAATTGATGTTGGCTTCTACATCAGCCGTTATTATTCCCAGAAAGAATCAGTGACCACTGACGAATGGTTTCCGACAGATTACGCGCCAAACATTTCTGTCGATGAGTGGGTAGAACTTCTTAATGACCCCGATGTGTTTACGACTGGAAGCCTCGAAATCATGAAGCGTATGAAGGACTACGGCGGACAAGCTACTTGTACCCAGCTTTCTATCAAATATGGCGAGACGAAGAATTTCTATAATGCAGGCTCATCAGCTTTGGCAAAACGAATAGCTGAGAAAACAGGATGTCCCATAATGGATAGAGACGATGGTACCTCTCGCTGGTGGCCAATTTTATATGTCGGAAAAAATGCTAGTAAAGATGAGGATGGCTCTTTTACATGGAAACTACACGACGAACTGGCCGAAGCCCTGAATAAAGTCGATTTATCCGCTGTGCAGCTATATGTTTCCGTAGCCCCTGGTGAAGAGGAACACGGCTACTGGTGGTTGAATGCCAATCCGAATATTTGGAGCTTTTCCGAAATCGCAGTTGGTGAAGTGCAATCCTACACGCTTTACAACGATAATGGAAACAAACGCCGGATTTTTCAAAATTTCTTGGATGCAAAAGCCGGTGATATGATTATCGGTTATGAATCCAATCCGGTTAAACAGATTGTTGCCATTGGAAAAGTAAGTGCAGAGCAAGATGGCGAGAAGATCTATTTCGAGAAAATCGAGGGTCTTAGTTCTCCCATTGACTATTCGACGTTGAAAAGCTGCCCGGAGCTAGAGCGTATGGAATACTTCATCAATCCACAAGGCAGCCTGTTTAAGTTGACCATAGGCGAGTATGATTTTATCGTAGACCTGATACGCGAAGAGAATCCGATTGCACCAAAAGAAAGCATCGATAAATATGATAAGTCTGCTTTCTTGGATGAGGTCTACATGGCCGAGAACCGCTATGATATGTTAGTCACCGTATTAAAGAACAAGAAAAATATTATCCTTCAGGGCGCACCCGGCGTTGGTAAAACCTTCGCCGCCAAAAGGCTGGCGTACTCCATCATGGGCGAAAATGATGAGAGCCGCATTGAGTTCGTGCAATTCCATCAGAACTATTCGTATGTGGACTTCATAATGGGATATAAGCCGGTGACCGACGGCTTTGAACTGAAATACGGTATTTTCTATCGCTTTTGCCAAAAAGCCGCTAATCAGCCTGACAAAGACTATTTCTTCATCATCGACGAGATCAACCGTGGCAACATGAGTAAAATCTTCGGCGAACTGCTTATGCTCATCGAGCGGGACTATCGAGGAACCAAGGCAACCCTCGCATACAATGGTACGTCCTTCACCGTTCCGAAGAACCTGTATATCATCGGCATGATGAATACAGCGGACCGTAGTCTCGCTATGATTGACTACGCGCTCCGTCGTCGGTTCAGCTTTTTTGAGATTGAACCTAGCTTTGATTCCGACGGGTTTGTCAAATACCAGAATTCGCTGAACAATGAAGCCTTCAATGAGCTGATTTCTAGAGTAAAGGAATTGAATAAGGAGATCACTCTGGACAAGTCTCTGGGTAAGGGCTTCTGCATTGGCCATAGTTATTTCTGCGAAAGGGACACCTGCTCTGATGAATGGATGCAATCTATCGTTAACTACGATATTCTTCCTATGCTGAGTGAATACTGGTTTGACGACAGCGCAAAGCTCCAGCGGTGGGAGAATATCCTGCATGGTGTATTTCAATGATTAAGGACAAGAGCATTTTTATCAAAAACATATACTATATGCTATCCTATGCCTTTACGTCCCTCAATCAATCAAACTTTGAGGACATCGCCACGGAAGAGTTCGATAACATGCACAATCTCTTTGCAGCGATCCTTGCCAAAGGTATAGGACAGCAGCTCAAGCAAGGGCTGTACCGAGAGTATTTAAATAAAAAAGAAGATCTGACGGTCATGCATGGCAAAATCGATATGCCCGGCACTATTCAAAATAAAATTGCCCGCAAACAGGCCTTGACCTGCGAGTACGATGAATTGTCTGAGGACAATACCCTCAATCAGATACTCAAAACGACAGTCATGCTTCTTTTGCGCCATTCAAAAGTTGATACCGAGTACAAAGACTGTCTAAAGAAAGAAATGCTGTATTTCTCTAATGTGGACACATTGGACCCGTCCGCAATAAAATGGTCATCTATTCGTTTTCAGCGCAACAATCAGACTTACCGGATGCTTATCAGCCTTTGCCAGCTCATTTTGCAAGGTATGCTTCTGACCACAGATGCAGGAGAATACAAACTGGCGTCATTCGTAGACGAGCAAAGGATGAGCCGACTCTATGAGAAGTTCATCCTGGAATACTACATCAAGGAATTTGCGATATTGGGCGCAAGCGCGTCACAAATACCATGGGCCTTGGATGATGGCATAGGAACATTGTTGCCTGTTATGCAAAGCGACATCACTTTGTCGCGCGGCGAGAAAGTTCTTATAATCGACGCGAAATATTACTCACACACGACACAGGTCCAGTATGACGTGCATACCTTGCATTCCAACAACCTATACCAAATATTTACTTATGTGAAAAACAAGGATGCCGAGTTCGGCGACCGGACGCATGAAGTTTCCGGCATGCTCCTGTATGCACGGACAGACGAAACCGTCCAGCCGGATAGCACCTATCAGATGAGTGGAAACAAAATCAGTGTGAGAACACTCGATCTGAATTGTGAGTTTTCAGAAATTGCCGCGCAGCTCGACATGATTGCGAAAGAGCACTTCGGTATCATAGAATAACTAAGCAAGGAGGAAAAACAATGGTGAACAACAAAATGATCCACAAATTTGCCGTAGAGTGGTTTGGCAAGTTCAGAGATACGAAAACCACAGAATATGATCTGGCAGGAACTCCGACCTTTTCCGACGCGTGTTTTTCCTTCGATTTCAAAATGGACTGCGGCGAAACGTTTATTGCCGCATATACTCCAGACACATTTAACGACTACCGCGAACTCGATAAAATAATCGATAGCGTTGATGATGTCCCTTTGCTGGGCTCCGCAATCTTCTCCAAATGGCGCTATTTCAATCATTGGGCATATAACCCCAGTGAAATCACAGAGCCAGGCAACAGGGCTTGGTTCATTACCGCATTTAGCAGACTGGAGCGGTTGACTTCCAATTCTGATGAATCGCCGTTTATCTTTCATGGAAAAGCGAAAAAAATCAAGATTATATCCAATTGCATGGGCTACGGGCCGATGCCACAGCCTGATGATGAAGCGGAGCAGCACCTTTCCATTACGGAGGACGGCAGGGTGTTCTTTTCGTCATATAACTATGGCGACGGCGACAAGTACACAAAAGCAAAGACTCGCAATCTCAAAGTGGAATCGGGTTCTGCGGAAAATATATTGAAACTCATCGGCGATTACTTTTCAAACGAGTTTAATGTACCATATGCCACCGATGTCGGTGATTGGGAACTGTCCATCACGAATACTGACAATGCCACGTTCAACTTTACAGGCTCTTTGTGCCCTATGATTCCAGAGCTTGAAAATGTGTCATCAGCTATCAGAACCGACTTGGATATGCTGGAACTGCTGGTGTTTGACGGACAAGCCAATACGGATAGAATTGAGAAAATCGTTATTGACTACCGCAGAGTTACAAAGATAAAGCCAAAGAAACTATTTAATCCGAATATAGAGTATGTCAATTGGGACTATTCTGAACAGATAACCATTGATAGAAAAACTGAGACGTTAGAGCATATTCAAAACATAGGCACTGGATGCCAAGTCACAAGAAAATACCGTGTCGAAGAAGGCATTGTACAATTTTTGGATGATATCGATCCGGATAGTTTCCTTGTACATATTGAGGGTAATGCCCCTGATGCAATAACAGATCCGCTTGAAACACAAAATTATACAATCACCATCGATTTCCTTTACGGTATTCAAAGGGTTATCTCTGGTTCTTTTGATAAGAAAGGACTGCCGGATGGCTATCCACAGTTTGCCGAAGACATCTACAGTTTTATGCGTTTTTACGGCATGGGCGAAATTCTTAATCCGTCTGCCTATGGCAAGACTCTTCACAGGCCGGGCGAATACATCTATTTGAGCGTTGTTTTCGAGGACGGTGGAAAAACATATTATTATAGGACCGATGATAACTGCCTCAAAATCGGGGATTTGTGTATAGTTCCCGCTGGAAAGGACAATCACGAAGCAATTGTCAGAATTGAGGGAATTGACATCTTTTCTGAAGACAATGTGCCGTTGCCGCTTGACAAGACAAAAATGATAACTCGTAAATGCACAAATGCTGACTTACAGCCATCAGAAGAAGAACATGCAACAAAATGAAAAATATCATATTTACAGGGTGTAGGAATGTATGCACATTTGACGGAGACAATATTTCCGCAAAGCACTAGTGAACGATACATATACTTTTACACGAAACGTATACTTTTACACGAAACGTATACTTTTGAACGATTTGTCCATGCAAAGTTTCAACTACCAACAGCAGGCATTCTGCAGACCAGACAAAAATAAAAATCCGCCCGTCAAAACACCGGACGGCATAGGTTAAAAGACTTGAATAGTCCAGTATCGCTGGGCTTTTTTCTCGTTCAAGGCAAAAAAAGAGAACCTCCGATTGTATCAATCATTGGTTCTCTATGTGGTGGAGATGACGAGAGTCGAACTCGTGTCCGAAAATCACTTACCAGAGCTTTCTACGAGTATAGCCTATGATTTAACATTCCCTCTGCGCTGCGCCCAAAGGCAGGCTCAGCGCTTTAGTAGCCTTTAATCCGTGACCGGGGTAAAGGCGTTCCCCGGTTCACGTTCACCGCTAATCGACGCCTTTATCCGAGCCGCGGTGCTCCCGGTAAAGACGGCAGTCTAATTAGGCTGCGTACGCCATCCCATAATTGTTATTATAGTTAACGTTTGCATTTTTGTCATTTAATTTTTGTTTGTGAAATTATAGCGTTCCACTTCGCTACTCGCTTACTAAGGCTCACAATCCCCGTCGAAACCTTTACATCCCCATGTAATAGAAATTTGGAAAACTAAAAAGAATTTTGCATACAGCCTGACACTCTAAATTACCACCTGATAAAAATTACCGGTTTTTTTCCTTCATCGCACGGTCGATATCGCGCTTTGCAGCCTTAGCCGCCATATCCGCGCGCTTGTCATACAGCTTTTTGCCCTTACACAAACCCACCTGTACTTTGACAATCGAACCTTTCAGATAAACGGAAATTGGAATCAAGGAGTAACCATCCTGCTTGACCAGGCCGAACAGCCGCATAATTTCACGCTTGTGAATCAAAAGACGGCGCACCCGCAAAGGATCCTGATTAAAAATATTACCTTGCTCATACGGGCTGATATGCATTCCGTTAAGCAAAAGCTCCCCTTTGACAATGGAACACCATGCGTCTTTCAGATTAGCCTGACCCTTACGAAGCGATTTTACTTCGGTGCCGCGAAGCTCAATGCCCGCCTCCATGCTTTCTACAACAAAATAGTCATGAAAGGCTTTTTTATTCTGCGCAAGCGTCTTTAGATTTTCTTGTGCCGTAAAAAGCCCTCCTTCTATTCCTGTTGATACATGAGAATACCATAATTTTAAAGAAATGTCAAGGTGAAAAGCATTTTAAAAAATTTCCAATTTTTTAAAAAAAAATCAAATTTCGCTGCGGCCTTCAATTGCGCGCGTAAGTGTCACTTCATCGGCATACTCCAGATCCCCGCCGACCGGAATTCCATAGGCAAGGCGCGTCACCTTCACGCCGAGCGGTTTCAGCAAACGGGAAATATACATTGCCGTCGCCTCGCCCTCAACCGTAGGATTTGTCGCCATAATAACCTCTTTCACCGTATTGTAATCAATGCGGGTCAGCAGCTCCTTAATACAAAGCTGGTCGGGCCCGATTCCGTTCAGCGGGGAAATGGCGCCGTGAAGCACATGGTAGGTTGCATTGAACTCATGAGTACGCTCCAGCGCGATTACGTCGCGCGGATCTTCCACTACACAGATAATTGATTTGTCCCGGGAATCGCTGCGGCACACAGGGCAAAGCTCCTGATCTGTCAGATTACAGCAAATTTTGCAATAATGTATTTTTTCATGCGCATCCAAAATTGCGCCGGCTAAATTTTCAGCACCCTCTTTTGAGAGTCCAAGCACATAATAAGCCAGACGCTGCGCACTTTTATGTCCGATTCCCGGAAGGCGCTCAAACTGTTCAATCAGGCGCGACAGCGGCGCCACATTATAAGACGGCATAATTAAAACATTCCCGGCACATTCAGCCCGCCGGAAATTTTCTCCATGCGTTCGTTCTTATCCGCAGCAGCGGTGCGAAGAGCTTCGTTTACCGCAGCAATCACAAGATCAGAAAGCATTTCGACATCTTCCGGATCAACAACCTCGGGTTTCATTTCGATTGCCTTCACTTCCATTTTTCCGGTTACCGTAGCTTTCACCGCATCGCCGCCGGCAGCCGCACTGTATTCCTTTACATCAAGCTCGGCCGAAATCTGATCCATATCCTCCTGGAGTTTTTGTGCCTGACGGGCAAGCTGCTGTAAATTTGAGGCTCCGCCTCCGCCGTATCCCTGTGGTAATCTTGCTTTCATACAATTTTCCTCCTATATACTAAATATTATTTTTTAATTACTTCAATGCCTTCGCTTTCAGCAAGCCCGGCAAGCTGATTCAGAGGGTCCTCTGCCTGTTCTTCCGCTTCGGGGCGTTTGTACGGGCCTAAATTGTAGGTTGCCCCCGTCACCTGCTGAATTGCCCGGCGCATATTTTCGCGCTGAGCCGGTTCACGAAGCAGCCGGAACGCAATTTCATTCGGCGCGTCAATCAATACATAATTACCGCTGCGGTAAGCGGTGGAACCGTTAAACGCCGAGGAGATTACATGGGAATAGCCTTTTAAAATCTGCAGAATCTCCGGCCACTCCGCAAGACGTTCCGCAGCGTCCTTCGGCTCGTTCCGAGGAGCCCGGGCGGCAGGAGCTGCGGCCGGTTTTGCTGTGGGCTCCGGCTCTTCGGAGGCAGCCGTGCCGACATCCGCCGCTTCGATATTTTCCCGCGGTGCCTTAGCAGACTCCTCCACAGGAATTTTCGCTTTCGCAGTCTGCTGCTTTGGCTTTACCGCGCCGTGTTCCAGCGCTTCAATCCGCCGGATCAATGCATCCTGCGTAATATCAAGCTCCGGCGTGCACAGGCGGATCATCGCCATTTCAAATTCAATGCGGCGGTCCCCCCCGCGGTACATCTTTTCAAGCGCGGACTGCATGGCGTCCATTCCATGCAGAATGCCTGAAAGCGAAAAGGACAGGGCCTGTTTTGTAAGCCTGTCATACTCAGCATCGGACACAACCATCATGCCGCGCGCGTCTTTCATGGTTTTAATCAACATCAAATTTCGAAAATGCGCGGAAAGCTCTTCACAGAGCCGCGCCATATCTTTGGAGGCGTTATGGAGCCGGTCGATCAATTGCAGTGCAAGGGCGGAATCATTTTGCTGAATTGCAGCGGTCAGTTCAAAAAGATGGTCGCGGCCCACCAGACCCGCCGTTTCGTTGACCACCTCAACCGTAACGTTTTTACTGTGGCCAAGGCACTGGTCAAGCAGGGACAGCGCATCGCGCAGGGCTCCGTCTGCAAGGCGGGCGATTAAAAGCGCAGCCTGCGGCTCTATTTCACCATTCTCCTGCCCGGTAACGTAAGTAAGCCTGTCCGCAATATCCTGCGGAGGAATCCGGCGGAAGTCAAAGCGCTGGCAGCGCGAAAGAATCGTCGCGGGCAGCTTGTGAACCTCCGTGGTGGCAAGGATAAAAATAACATGAGCAGGCGGTTCTTCCAGCGTTTTCAGCAGTGCGTTAAACGCGCCGGTGGAAAGCATATGCACTTCATCGATAATGTACACTCTGTACTTTGCGGCGGCGGGCGTAAAATTAGCTTCCTCCCGCAGGGAGCGGATATTGTCCACACCGTTATTGCTGGCGGCGTCAATCTCCACAATATCCATTAAGGAGCCGCTTTCAACACTGCGGCAGATTTCGCATTCGCCGCAGGGGTCGCCATCCACAGGCGAAAGACAGTTGACAGCTTTTGCAAGTATTTTCGCGCACGTTGTTTTCCCTGTTCCTCTGGAACCGGTAAACAAGTACGCGTGAGCAATGCGCCCTGCCATCAGTTCGTTTTTCAGCGTAACGGTAACCTGTGGCTGGCCGACCACATCGGCAAACACTTTCGGCCTCCATTTTCTGTAAAGCACCTGATACATGAACACACCCCCTTAGACAAATCGAAAGCAAGACAGACCGTTTTTCAACGGTATATCATGCCTTAGGATATGCAGACGAACAGACCACCTGCATCGCGCGGAGCAATCCGCTTAATGCTGCTCGGTTCCCCGCCTGACATGGTTCACGGCGCCCCGCCGTACAGAGCCCGCCCGCCTGCATATCCTATTGCACGCATTTCTGCCTTGCTTTTAATAATCCAACTTCAATATTATAAACTATTCTGCCCGAAAAGACAAGCTGTATTTATGGAAAATGAAATTCCATTGTGCTGCGCAGCCTGACTGTCACGCTGCCCCATGTTTTATTTCAAAACATTTAGACAAATATCGAACTGATATTGACAATCCGCAAAAAAGTGATAAAATACATTTAGATTAATCTCTAAATGAAAGGAAGTGCTGCCTTGTCGTTTCCGGAAACATTTCGGGCACTCTCCGACCCTACGCGCCGGGAAATACTGAATCTTCTGAAAGACCGCTCGCTTTCCGCCGGTGAAATAGTCGGTCATTTCGATACGACGGGCGCAACAGTTTCCCACCATCTGAACATTTTAAAGAATGCGGATTTAATCACAGACAAACGAATGGGGAAATTTATTTACTATGAACTGAACCTGTCCGTTTTCGAGGAAGTGCTGAACTGGTTTAATGATTTTTTGGGCAAGGAGAGCCAAAATAATGAAAAGTAAACTGAGCAAATATCTTTATTGGCTGATCGCGATATTTCCATTCATCCTTTCAGCGGCGTTTTATTCACGGCTGCCGGAACGGATGGCAATCCATTGGGATGCGGCAGGCAATGCAAATGGCTTCGCCTCAAAGACGATGGCAGCTTTCGGGGTGCCCGCACTTTTTGTAGCTGCCATCCTGTTTGTCAATTTCAGAATTTCAACCGACCCCAATCAGCAGAATATCGACCGTTCCCCCCAGCTAAAGCTCATCCGTAAATGGGGTGTCGCCGCCATCGCCAATCTGGGGCAGGGCGCAATGATTTTTAAAGCGATGAATTATAAATTTAACATCAGTACGTTCCTGCTCACTCTGGTTGGCTTGTTAATCATCGCCATGGGCAACTATCTTCCAAAATGCAAATACAATTATACGCTGGGCATTAAACTGCCATGGACACTGGCGAGCGAGGAAAACTGGAGGAAGACGCACCGCTTCGCGGGCTTTTTGTGGATTATCGGCGGAATATTTATGATTGTTTCCGCATTTGTGCCGTCTACATGGATGATTATTTTTATTGTCCTCATTCTTGCGGCTGTTCCCGCCGCATACTCTTATTCCATTTATCGGAAAGAAAACCAAAGCAGCAAATAATTTTTGGCGCTAACGATGGTTTTAAATGTATTGGTAAATTGCAATTAAGATGAACAGGAGCTGATTACTATGATATCCTCTTCCGTTTTCGCTGCATTTATTTTTGCGGCTGCAGTGGAACTTGTCTTCCCTGTCGTACTTCTTCTGGTGCTGGGCCTGAAGAAAAAAATTTCCGTAAAACCAATGTTTTTCGGCGCGGCGGCTTTCTTCGTCTCCCAAATATGCCTGAGGATTCCCATCCTTCAGGTGCTGGGCGCACAGAGCTGGTACAAGTCGTTCGCCCTGAATATCATCCCTTATGTGCTTACCCTTGCGTTCACCGCGGGGTTATTCGAAGAAAGCGCCAGATACATAGGGGCGCGCCTGCTCAAGAATGAGCGCGCTTACCGTGATGCGGTTTCATTCGGCCTTGGTCACGGATTGTGCGAGGTGATTCTGATTACCGGAATGGCTCAGATCAACAATATCATCTACAGTACAATGATTAACAACGGCACCCTTGCCTCCAGCCTGCCGGCGGCAACGGCGAACCAGATTCTTTCCGTTATGCTTACAGCCACACCGGCCATGATTTTTATGGGGCTATGGGAACGCGTGTCCACGGTTTTGTTTCACGTATTTGCCACTGTTCTTATTTTCAAAGGAGTCAACGAGCATAAAATCCGCTATTACTTCTATGCCCTTGCCGCGCATACAGTATGTGATACAGCCGCCCCACTTCTGGCAAAATACGTGAATGCATGGGTCACTGAAATGGTTCTTTTTGTGATTGGCATTGCCGGGCTGATTTATGTGCTGAAAGTAAAGCCTTCGTTCCGACAAAAAAGCCTTGATGAACCGCCTGTTGCACCAACCATACAGGGAAACGTTTAGAGCCGCCAAGCTGAAACAGGCAGGAGCAATTGCTCCTGCCTGTTTTATAAGTATTAAAATCAGAGGATTACTTCGCCGTCAACAGTACCGGGCAGACCCGCCGCATTGGCTTCGTCGGTATCGATATGAACCGCAAGGCCGGCTGTTTTGCTGACACGTGCGATAACATCGCCGAAAATCAGCGCGCGTTCATTGTAATTGAGCTTAATCTGAATATTCTGGCCGTCTTTTACGCCGTATTCCACTGCCTGCTCCGGGGTGAAGTGCGCGTGCCGTTTTGCGATCACTACGCCGTGATCAAGGGTGATTTCACCTTTCGGCCCAATCACTTTGCAGCCAGGCGTACCCGCCAGTTCACCGGACATGCGCAGCGGCGCATCAATGCCGATGGAACGGGCTTCCGTCTTTGCAAGCTCAATTTGAGTTTCCGGACGAACCGGGCCAAGGATGGACATTTTAATCGTGCTTTTCGGGCCAACTACTTCTACTTTTTCAACACAGGCAAACTGACCGACCTGTGAAAGTGCTTTTTTCGGGGTCAACTGCACTCCCTTGCCGAACAAAGTTTCCAAATCCTCCTGGGTAAGATGGATATGGCGCGCTGAGGTTTCTACCATAATCTTCAATATGAACATCTCCTGTTATAAATTACCTATTTATTGTAACCGATCTTGTCGAAAATTACAATAAAAAGTACGGGATTGTTTTATCTGGCACAGATTTATAGTATAATTTTATGGTATAATATAAAAAACAAGGAAGAAGGAGGGGTTCGGCAATGTACCAGACCTGGGATGAACTGGAGTCCGCCTGCCTTGCGTGCCGCAAATGCGGTTTATGCGAGGGCCGTACCCACGTTGTAGTGGGGGAAGGCAGCAAAGAGGCAAAGGTGCTGTTCATCGGCGAAGGGCCGGGGGAACAGGAAGACCTGCAGGGAAAACCGTTTGTAGGCAGAAGCGGCCAGCTGCTCGATAAAATGCTGGCGGCAGTCGACCTTGACCGTCATGAGAATATTTATATTGCGAATATTGTAAAATGCAGGCCGCCGAAAAACCGTGACCCGCTGCCGGAAGAACAGGATTTCTGCATTGACTGGCTGCGCAATCAGGTTGCTCTGCTCCGCCCGAAAATCATCGTATGCCTCGGGCGGATTTCCGGAATGAAAATTATCAAGCCGGATTTAAAAATCATGAAAGAGCACGGTATTTTCTATGAGAAAAACGGCGTGCTGATGATGGCGACGCTACATCCCGCCGCGCTGCTGCGCAACCCCAACAACAAACCTGAAGCCTTTGACGATTTTATCAAACTGCGGGAAAAAATGCAGGAGCTTGGAATCGGTCAGGCTTGATTCCCCCCAGAATAATGCAAACAGGGCACCGTTACGGCTTTGACCGAAACGATGCCCTGCTTTTATATTACCTCAGCGCGTCAATAAAAACCTGCTGAACTTTTTGTTTTGTGGGTACGCCCTCCATAACTTTTTCATTGCCCACGAAGAAAGTCGGCACATACCAATAGTCATAGCCCTTGATTTTCTCAGGCTCTTTGCTTTCTTCTATTACTTCAATCTGCACATTTTGATATTCCGGGTGCTCCCCTTTCAGTTCATCCATCATCTGAAAGGCCTGCCTGCAA
>JAEWBE010000075.1 GCA_023391275.1 Bacillota bacterium
GTGTTCATATGCAAGGTCATCTGGCCTCGTACCGACCCGCACAATCCCAAGCCCCGGAACAATTCCATGCTGTCCCAATTTCTCTATTTCACTGAGTAGTTCTTCCTTCATTGAGGCGGCTACTTCGGAACCCTTCATGATCACGCTCATTTGATTAGAGCCTCCACTTCCTTGTAAATCCGGTCTGCTTTTTTAGACCCCACCACGAGCATATCCTCTGTTTTCTGATTCATTTCTTCCGCAAAGGCCCTATCCCTCATCAGTTTTGTATTGATGAAAACATTCAGGCTTGCGCCCATTAATGCCGATTTGCAGAACAGCACGCCGACTCCGATGTCACTAACGGCGATTCTGGTGCCAATGACGACCAATTCGTCATGGATGTCCATGACCTCAATTGCTTTTTGCATGATTTCAAAAGGAACACCACAGGCTGCCTTTAAAGCCGTTTCCAGCGTTTCTTCCTTATATTTCTTTTCCTCGTCGGTCTCTTTTGGCAGCCCATAAGCCCTTGAAAGTGGCTCAAACACTTCGGCGTCTTTCTCGACCAGCATGATCAGCTCATTGCGAAGATTCTCAGCTCTGTTCAAGACTGCGACAATTTCTTCCTGCACGGATTCATATTTTTTCTTGCCATATGTAAGATTTGCAACCATGCTGCCGAGCGCTACGCCCATCGCGCCGACGATGGCGGAGGCTCCGCCACCGCCCGGCACCGGCGCTGCCGAGGAAAGGTCTTCGAGAAATTCCTTGCAACTTTTATCCGTTATCATTCAGTACCTCCAAACTTCACTTAGAAAAGGCCGGAAATTCTTCCGTTCGAATCAACATCGATTTTCTCTGCGGATGGTACCTTTGGAAGACCCGGCATGGTCATGATATCACCGGTCAGTACAATGACAAATCCTGCGCCTGCAGATACCTTCACATTTTTAACGGTAACTCTGAAGCCTTCCGGCCGACCCAATTTCTTCGCATCATCTGAGAATGAATACTGTGTCTTGGCCATACAAATCGGCAGATTTCCGAATCCGAGATCCTGTAACTGGTCGATATCCTTTTGCGCCGCAGAAGTATAGTCTACGCCGTCACCACCATAGATTTCACGCACAATTGTCTCCACCTTTTCCTTGATAGGAAGATTGATATCATAAAGCTGATGAAATTTATCGCTGGAACCCTGTGTCAGACGAACAACTTCTTTTGCAAGTTCAATGCCGCCTTCTCCGCCCCTGCCCCATACTTCGGACAAGGCCACATTTGCGCCATGTTCCCTACATTTTTCTTCAATCAGTCTCAGCTCTGCTACGGTATCTGTTGGAAATCTATTAATGGCAATCACTGCGGGAAGACCGAACTTCACTGTAATATTTTCGATGTGTTTGAGCAGGTTCGGCAATCCTTTTTCCAATGCGATCAGATTTTCCTCCCCAAGCTCCGCTTTCGGAACGCCGCCGTGCATTTTCAGCGCCCGTACCGTGGCGACAATAACAACAGCAGATGGTTTCAAACCTGCCTGGCGGCACTTGATATCGAGGAATTTCTCCGCGCCAAGGTCTGCGCCGAATCCGGCTTCAGTTACTACGTAATCAGCTAATTTCAGCGCCATAGTCGTAGCCATAATACTGTTGCAGCCATGCGCGATATTGGCAAACGGGCCGCCGTGTATGAACGCAGGCGTATGTTCCAGTGTCTGTACAAGATTGGGTTTCAGTGCATCCTTCAACAGAGCCGCCATTGCGCCCTGCGCATTCAGCTGCCCGGCAGTAACCGGCTGGCTGTCCCTCGTGTAACCGATAATAACCCTGCTCAGTTTATCCTTTAATTCGTCGATATTTCTGGAGAGGCAGAGGATTGCCATAACTTCAGAGGCAACCGTGATGTCAAATCCGTCCTCGCGCGGCATTCCGTTTGCTTTGCCGTTCAGGCCATCCACTATGTACCGGAGTTGCCTGTCGTTCATATCCACGCAGCGTTTCCAAGTGATTCTGCGCGCATCGATTCCAAGCGCGTTGCCCTGAAAAATGTGGTTGTCAATCATGGCTGCAAGCAGATTGTTTGCAGCTCCGATCGCATGAAAATCGCCGGTAAAATGCAGGTTGATATCCTCCATTGGTACAACCTGTGAATATCCGCCTCCGGCTGCACCGCCTTTTACGCCGAAAACAGGGCCCAATGATGGCTCCCTCAACGCGATGATTGCTTTATTTCCGAGTTTTTTCAGGGCGTCGCCAAGTCCGATTGTCGTTGTGGTCTTTCCTTCTCCTGCGGGGGTCGGAGTAATCGCGGTTACGAGAATCAGTTTTCCATCCTGTTTCTCTTTTAAGTTTTCAAAGATGTTGTAGTTTACTTTTGCCTTATAATTACCGTATAATTCAAGGTCTTTCTTTTCAATCCCGATGGATTCTGCAATCTGTTCAATTGGAAGCATTTCTGTTTCCTGCGCAATTTCGATGTCACTTTTAAAACTCATAATAATTCCCCTTATCATTTAATATTTTTTGTTTTATAACAAGCTGTATCATGCATCTTTCAAAACTTTTTCTTCTGTATCCTCTGCCTGCTTTGAAATGCCTGACAGCTTATTTTTCTTATGTAAATAGACAAACCAGTAAATCATCCCCACAAACAGCGCTCCTCCTACAATATTGCCGAGCGTCACGGGGATCAAGTTTTTCGTAAGAAATGTACCCCAGTTCAACGCGTCAATCTTTTCCGGAGAGACTCCAAGGGAAACAGCGGCTTTCACCCATGCAGGATTGGCCTTCGCCAGTATTCCGGCAGGGATATAGTACATATTTGCGACGCTATGCTCAAATCCTGACGTTACAAACAGCCAGATTGGGAAGAAGATTGCCAACAGCTTCCCCGCAATATCCTTTGCGGCGGACGCCATCCAAATAGCCGTGCATACAAGCCAATTGCAGAGAATACCCATGACAAAGGCGCTTTGAAACGACAATCCGGTTTTGTTAACCGCAAGCTTGATCGTAAATCCGCCCAGCAGGCCTTTTGAAAGATCCAGCTGACCGGATGCTATAATCAAAAATGTAACAATCAGTGCACCTGTAAAATTTCCAAGATAAACAAAGAACCAGTTTTTGAGCATTGCCGCCAAGGAGGATTTACGCTCAGCGCAGGAAATAACCATCAGGCAGTTGCCTGTAAACAGTTCCGCGCCCGCTACAACCACCATCATTAATCCAGTAGCAAAGATAGCCCCCGCAAGTGCTTTCGAAAGACCGGCCGAACTGATGGTATGAATTGCGGTATTTGAGCCTTCGGCCGCGAACGCAATAAAGGCACCCCCGAGAATACCGAGAATAAACTGCCTGATTGCCGGCAGATTTGCTTTCTTCCGCCCCGTTTCAATAAAGCTCTCCGCTATTTCCGCGGGGCTTAAAAAAGATTTTTCCATGTATTCAACTCCCTATCTCATGATAAATGACTGAGCATAGATCGACAAAGCTCGATCTGTAAAGGCTGCCGAATGTGCCCCGCGCATCAGTGCGGGTATGCAAGACACGGGGCACCCCGGCAGAGAAGTAATTATCCGCTCACCCGGTCCCGAATTTTAATCCTCTCAACGAGTTTCAGAATGGAGTAAAGCAGAGTCGTATTAATAGGCAGCATCACCAGATTTTTGACGATGCGCCCGGTAAAAAGTACAATAAAGGCGTTCCCGTACATTATGCTGAGCCATAAAGGGTTCAGCAGCATATTCACGAGGATCGTAATCAGTACGGATACGGCAATAACCCTTTTCAGGGTCACAGTCCTTTTATACAGAAAAAAGCCATAGAGGGCTCCCGAGATTAGTGCGTTCAATGTAAATCCCGGGAAAAACGGTCCGTTTGGCCGGACAAAATAACCAAGGACATCGCTCAATACCCCCATGATTCCCCCGACAACGGGCCCGTACAGCATGCCGCCCGCCGCGAGCGGCAAAAAGGCAAAACCAATCTGCAGCACATTGGAAAGCGCAATCGTAAAGAATGACAGCACTACGCTCAGCGCAATCAGCATCCCGGTCATTGAAACAGTCAGGACACGGTTTAACTGTTTTGCGGATGATTTCATCTGCCATATTAAGTTTTTCAATTAAAAAGTCCTCCCTTATTTGTGGTGTGCCACAAAAAGAGAAGACTCTTTTGTGGCAACGGAATGCGGATTAAGCACCGTAAATCGCTGACCATAAATATCTTTTTGATCAGGATTTTTCGTCCAGCGGCAACTTCCCGTCCGTCTGGCACTTGACGCGCTTAGCCCTACTTTGCCATTATTTAAGATTAAATTCAACGGATTAACTGGTTAAAAGACCGGGTGCGGAATCTTTTCAACATCAAAGTTTATCAAGCACTTTCCGATGATCTGCTTTCCGGTTTAGCCATAGTCCTCGCCCTTTTAGAGTGGGGGCCAACCTCGTTCATTATGAACAGAGGTATCAAGGTAGCAAGTAATATTACGCCTAGGATAATTATGGATTTACCGTATCCCAGCGGCCCCATGAACATTGTGCCGATCACTACACTGGCGATTAGATTTGCAATCATTGGAATACCATTAAGCATTGATGAAGCAGGACCTACTAAGGTTGGATCGTAGGTTTCAGTCTCTTCGATCAGGTACATGCTGAGTGCCGGCATTCTTGAAAAACCCGCCGCACCTGCGAGAGCCGCCGCAATAAAGATAACCGCAACGTTTGTTCCGGCCAGGACAAAAAGAATAATGCTAATACCATAAACTATCGTTGCAATAATCATAATTGGTTTCCTGCGCCCTGTCACAGCGGTCAAAACGCCACCTGCCAGAGAACCTGCAATCTGAGCGAGCGAGAATACGCTTCCGACTAATGTTGCTACTGCCAGAGCCAAACCGGCTTCTTTTGTAAAATATACCGTCATATAAGTAAGGATGGCTGTATTGATGCATGTATAGGCGATATTATGTATTAACATCATCCAGTAATCCTGATACTTGAAGGGACGAGTGAGCCCAGTCTTCATCTTGGGGGCGGTGCCAGCCTTGATGGCATCTCTCTGAGCCTTAATCGCACCCGCCATGGAGGGAGGAACCTTGACAAAAATGATACACAAAACCGCATACACAGCGCTAATTGCAAAATAAACCCACATGACATTACGCCATGAGCCTCCTAACGCACTCATTAAAGGCGATGTTATTGCGTATGTGAGGCTTATGCCGATACATGATGCGATTGAGCTAAAACTATTTGCGGCGGTGAAGCTCTTACCCTTAAACCACATTGAAGTAATGGTCATTAAGACGGTCAATGCAACACCATAGCCAAACCCTGATAATCCACGACCGATCATGAAAATAAAAAAGTTCGGGGCAACAGCTGTAATAAGAACGCCAAGTGCATTTGCAACAACACCTGTAACGATTGCGGCGGTGTAGCCCAGCTTTGACTGTATGAAACTTCCAATGTACATGCAGAAGCCGCATAAGATCAGGTAGATGGAAACGACATAGCCGACTGCTTCGGGTGGAATTTCCAGATCCGCCATAAGCTTTGGCAGAATGGTTGCTGGTCCAAGGTAAGGAATCATAACAACAGCGCCAAATAGACCAGCAAGTATAAATACCAAAGCGCTCCCTTTTTGCTTTTGAGATACTTCAGCCATTATGTTCTTTCCTTTCAATATTGCCGTATTTGATGTGGGCTGCTTAGTGTTGCTCAGATGAAAACCTTATCCGTAATGACGGTGTCATAAGAATTAATAGTAACGTGATCGCCCGGCTTCACGACGCCTTTTCTGGCAAGAATGTATCCAATATTTTTTTCCGTTACAAAACTATAAACAAATTTGGACACGCGGCCAATCTCTTCGTCGTTCAGCATAACCGCTGTTCCGGGACCGCCTAAGTTTTTTGGGTTAATACGAGCATCGTCCTCATCCATCGTGAAGCCAACCATCTCGCGAGCCGGACCCTGCTCCTTGATTTTTAGAAGTGCTTCCTTTCCGATGAAGTCTTTATCCCAGCCTATGCCGCGATCCAGACCCACCTCTAACGGGTTGGTATGCATCAGGTCGCGCATGTAGTAGAAGCCCGCTTCCGTAGGCAGAGTCCAGGCCATGATTTGAAATTCAGTTACTTCGACGGCACCGAATTGTTTCCCACATTCTCTCAGTTTACTCTCGACTATCTGCATATCCGACGATGCCACGTATATTTCGTAGCCACATTTCTCGCCGGTAAATCCGCCGCGATTAATTTTAACGTTAATACCATCGATTTTATTATCTCTGATGGTAAAAAACCTCTGTTCGTCCACGTTATTCTCTACCATAGCATTGATGAGGTCCTTTGCTCTGGGCCCCTGCACGGCGTACATTTGATACTGCGATGCAATATTGTTGAACTCCACCTTGTACTCACCTTTGTGGTCATTCAGCCAACGAATCAGCTTGGTCAGAAACAGGGTGGAGATCCAGAACCTCTGTTCTTCCATACGGAAAATTACAACATCATCCAGGATTTCTGCATTCTCGTTCAGCATGGTGGTATATCTGTCACTGCCGATTTTTAGGTTTGCAATGGGGTTTGCAAAAATCTTATCCATAAATGCTGCGGCATCCTCGCCGGTAACCTCCAACAGCTGATGTGTCCATAAGTACCAGCCCACAGTGTTGCGTACCGCCATATGTTCGGTACGCTTCATCTCGTCATATTTATATACATTTCTATTGTACACTTATTTTACACTCCTCTCAGATAAATGGAAAATTGTCAGCAGAACTTGTCGATCTTCTTGGCAATCTTGATGCGTATTTTTTCGGCAGGGGTATCCCCGACCTCTTCCCACAGCGCCCACTGAGCGTTGACAAGGGTTTTGGTCATTCCGTACCAAGTGGACACCAATGCATTTACATATTTCTGTCCGCAGTATGACAGCGGGGCGCGGTCAAAAACATAAATAACCTCTTCAGCATTGAACGCCTCGATCTCATAGTCAACTGCCATACTCTGCAGATACATCTCAATGTGAGCACCCATAACGCGCCCGTCGTCGATATCTCTGGGTACACCGAGCCAGTTTCGCAGACCCTCCTTCGCGTAAAACTCACCAAAGGTAGCCTTACCCGAGGCCTCACATACACACTTAATCACGTGATCAACGAATTTTTCGTCAAGCGTACCGTCTTTAACAAGGTCATCAAGTGTCGGCAAGATATACGCTGCACCGTACGAATACTTAATCATAGGATAAAGACTGGTGGAATCACGCTCCATACAGGTGCCGTTGCAGAAGGTATAGTCGCACTCCTCACGAAAAATCATAGACTCCTTGACCATATCTTCTTCAGGTGTGTACTTTATTTGGTCGGCTGTTGCAATAGGTCCAAAGCATTCCCACTGTTCGTGGGGAGGCATTGGAAATTTATCGCGGCTTTCGGCCACGACACGGCAATGGAGGTCACCGCAGCCCTTTGCCTCGACCATGTGGTACTCAAGCATGGGACCCCCGGGCTGCAGATGAGTAGCCTCGCCGTCGGCGTTGCCCTGAAGTGACCGTGTGGTAGAGCGGCACAGCTCAGAGCCGATAATATCCCAGTAACAAACGTCCAGTTCTTTTTCCGCGCGATAGGTCCCAAAATCATTGACACGACCACACATAAGCAACGCTTCATCACCGGCATCCCCGACTTGGGCACCGAGAAAGTTACCTTTGAAAAAAGGATGGGAATTGTGTTCATCTATGGCCATCTTGCCATAGGGGGTTAGGAATGGCGTTTTTATTCTGTCATAAGCATTGTCGCACAGGGCTTTGGCTCTTTCGACGTAGTCGGGTACAAGAATTCGCAGCGCCTGCATCAGGGCGGCGCTGACTACAGCGTTGTAACGATGCGCATAGTGCACAGCGTCATGATAAGAAACCAGCTTTTCCCATGGGGACTTAATAGCCGCATGGTCGGGCAGAGCACCCTTCCCGATTTCCCTCGGGAGTCGTTCATCGATTTTTTTGCTCATAATTTTTCTCCTTTTCAAATTATCTTAACCGCATAACTTTCTGTATCTTATGCGGAGTACCAGCCGCCATCTACGATTAGGCTTGCCCCATTGACAAACTTTGCTTCATTAGAAGACAGAAAGCATATGGCATCGGCAATATACTGCGGCTTGCCGATATTGGTTTGCGGATTGAGTATGCCAATCCCTTTTGACAGATAAGTTGCGACACCTTCTGGACACTGACCATACTTGTAGTTCGTAAAATCCCTATCTGGGAACATTCGCATGGTAGTATCATTGATTTCCGTGGCGAAAGCGCCGGGTGCAACGCAGTTGACGCGGACATTTTCATCCTTATATGTAAAAGCGAGATTCTTCATGAGCCCTTCCACCGCGTGCTTCGATGTGATATAAACCGTCCCAGACGAGGATCCTACGTAGCCGCCCAGTGATGAGACGATTGTAATATTGGCCGAATCGCCCTTATGCCCTTTCATTAGGGGTATTGCTGTTTTAACTGTACGCCATACGCTCTTGACATTCACATCCATGACGCGATCCCACAACTCATCATCAACCTCTTCTGGAGGGCACATAAAGTCCATAACACCTGCTACATAAGCAATAGTATCAAGAGTACCGTATTTATTCTTGATAAGCTCCACAACGCCGTTTACCGTTTCGACGTTACATATGTCACCAGGATATGTCTCAATACTGCCGGGAAGGCCTGCTGCCTTGCCCATAAGCCGGTCCAGACGATCCTGATAAATATCCAGCGCAATAACTTTTGCGCCCTCGCCGGCAAACTGCAACGCTGTTGCTTCACCCATACCAGCACCCGCACCGACTACAAGCACGGTCTTGTTTTCAAACCGATTACAACTCATTACTCAGTTACCTCCTTACCTGTTTGCAAAATAATTTTGTTCAATTCTCCCAATAACAGATCATAAGCCTCTTCGACTATCGTTTAGTTTAACAGTGTCCGGACAAATTTAAAATCCTGCAAAAAACAGGATTTTCCTCCAGCACTTTAGTGTATTTTGCCTTCAGACTTATTGTCATGTTAATTTACTGAAACGACTTGACCCCGCAAAAGTATTGGAAAAATGCTTGTCCTATGCACAAAATAAGATAGTATTATGAGCCTAGTCTATAATCGGTGTTATGGATATGCCACAAAAGTATTGCAAAACTCAGTAAAAATTATATAATAAAGTCATATATAAATGTTGCGCGCGAATTAAAGACGTGTTCAGGCAACAAAGAAAAGCTATCGGGAAAATAGAATCGCCGGGATCAGTCTAAAATGGTGCGTAAGGCAAGAAGTTTATTTCGGCGCCAAATCCGCTCGTTTTGCTGCCAGACCCCGGTAACATATTGATTGGATGAGTAAAATAATCTATGAGCCCAGGACATTATGGAGGTATGCAATGGAACTTAATCTGGATATAATATGTGATCATTTACCTAAAACTCTCAAGATACAGCGGTTTGGTCCGATATGCAGAAACCTTTGTCTTAATCTACCTATACTCTATGAGAATGGCTGTGAATTTGAGGAGGGCAGGTTGTATGTTACGAACGGGGATCGACTTCCAAAGAGACCCCCAAAAAAAGGACTTGCCGTTGTATGCGTCGATCAGCGCCCGCCGCAGGAATGGGTGGATAATAATTGCCAAATACTGCTGATTTCAAATTCTCCCAGCTTATTTTTTGTATTTAACAAGATCAATAAAATATATGAGAAGTTTAATGTATGGGACAGCAAATTGAGAGATGAATTAGAGGCCGAAGACGATTTTGATATTAAAAAACTTCTAAAGACCGGTACGATGATTTTGGAAAATCCGATACTGGTTGCGAACAGCACCATGCTGGCTATTTTTGGCACTGAACTTGTCTCTGCCAAGGACAGCGCAGACTTTGATGTTGTTGAAAGCAGTAACTATAAGCCAGTACCCAGTGAAATGATAAAAGATGCATGCAGGCTTGAACGTGTCATAAAGGAACCTTACATATCTTCAGTCGCAACAGACGGCAAGAAAAGCTATTGCAGCAATTTGTACCAATCCGGATATTTTGCTGGCTGCATATCAGTCACGGAAGCAAACAGACCCTTTAAATACAGCGATTTTCCCTTAGCGAATCATTTTTTCGCTTATTTCCAGAAGGCATTCGCAAAATACTTAAAACAAATCCCTCCAATTGAATTACCAGGTACTGCTGCCTTGAAGGATTTGCTTAATGGTATACCTCTCAGCACTCAGGAGCAAGACGAACTGGTACTTGGGGAAGAAGAATGTTGGATGTGCTTCAAGATGAAAAACACACAAACCATAAATTATCTCCCGATAGAATATATGTGTACCACCATCACAACACTGATGCCGGGAAGAATATATGCTGTTATTAATGAAGATGAAATTCTTGGTCTTTTAAAACTTCATAGCAAAGAGAATGCGGCTACTCAAAAAACCTTAAAACTCTTTGAAGAAGTCCTTGATAAAATGGGATATATCGCAGGTTTGAGCAACGAATTTTTCTCCATAAACCAGACCGGTATCTATATGAAGCAGGCGGACTATGCAGTTGAAGTGGGAAGTCAAACGGACAGCAATTCCCATGTGTTTTACTTTGGCGAATTAATTCTTCAGTATATGCTTACCCGCTTCAACGGAGAGTTTCCGGTAGAATGTCTTTTTTCCAAAGGACTAATTTCTCTTATTGAGCACGATAAGCACAGCAACACAGACTATATTCAAACACTGGATATCTACTTAAAAAACGAAATGAGCATTACCCAAACTTCTAATGAACTGTTTCTGCACCGAAGCAGTCTGCTCAGCCGGCTGGACAAAATCAGAAAGCTATTGGATGCAGATTTAGATGATCCGGACGTTAGGCTCTACATCAGAATATGTCTCTATCTGTTAACAAGCGGAATTTGATACTAACTGACCTTATTGCTCAGGATAATGTAAGTTATCTAAAAAGCAAGTTTAATATAGACATTATGTAGGAAAAAGGAAGCGCCAAATAAACAATTTGGCGCTTCCTTTTGTTACGACTCCCCATATGCCGGGTAAAACTATTCAATAGTTGTAAAGCTGACCTGCCCCTAAAAGTCGTCCAGATATAAAGCTAGTAACCATTCCGGGTCGTGTGGGCCAGTGAAAATATGTGCTACAATGATTAGAAGATATGATACCTTTGCAGCTTACGTATCCTTTTTAATTTTAAAATATCCTTCTGTCCCATGCACTCGAATTCGTTGCCCATCGTTAGTCAGTTTGGTGGCATTTTCTACTTCGACAACTGACGGCAAATCATAAGTCTATATTTAAAAATCTTTATATGTTATAATAAAAATGGAAAGAATTCAGTAAGGCCTTCGAGTCTTACCAAGGTGAGTATATGAACAATATTTATGATGACAAGCTATTTTTTAATCAGTATGCAAAAATGTTACGAAGTCAAAAAGGGTTACCCGGAGCGGGCGAATGGCATCAGTTCAAAGCTTTTTTCCCAAACTTAAATGGTAAAAGTGTACTCGATCTTGGGTGCGGTTATGGCTGGCACTGTAAATATGCCGTAGAATGTGGAGCAAAACAGGTGCTGGGCATCGATTTGAGCGACAGAATGGTACATGAGGCAAAAGAAAAAAACAATGATCCTAAAATCATCTATCAAGTCTGCGGGCTTGATGATTACGATTATCCACCCGATTCATTTGACTGTGTAATTTCCAATCTGGTGCTTCATTACATTGCAGATATTGATGTAATTTTCAAAAAAATATACTCAACGCTAAAAGTGGATGGCGTTTTTCTTCTTAATATTGAACATCCTGTCTTTACGACGGGTGTGAATCAGGACTGGATTTATGATTTGAACGGCAATCCGGAATATTGGCCAGTGGATAATTACTTTTATCCCGGAGAGCGAGTTACTCATTTCCTTGGACAGACTGTTATAAAGCAGCATCACACACTGACGCAGATTCTGATGGGACTCATAAATGCTGGCTTTAAGCTGGAAATTATTGAAGAAGCAACACCGAGTGCCGATATGATGGACATTCCGGGCATGCCTGATGAAATGCGTCGTCCCATGATGTTACTAATTAAATCCCTTAAACAAGGTTAAAAGACCACAGGGAAAGCCATCATGGATAACTGAGGTCGAATTGAATTGTTGTCCATTTTATGCATGTTGCGTTGTTGACAAAAAGCGCCTGCATTGTTGACAGTGCTCCTCACTGCCCTGTCAACTGTTCTACGACACGAAAGACCCTTCCTTGGGCAATGAGGAATTTCAAACCGGCCTAACGGACAGAATTGTAAAATTGAAAGTAAGTCATTGAGGAAACAGCTATGAGTGATTTAAGGCAGATCCCAGGAATCGGTAAAAACATTGAACAAGATTTAATAAACATTGGATATGGCAACGTTGCTTCGTTGATTGGACAAAATCCGGAAGATATATATATGAAAGACTGCCTGTATAAAGGCTTTCAAGAAGATAAATGCCAGCTTTACGTTTTCAGGCTGGCTGTTTACTATGCGGAAAATGAAATACATGCTCCAGAAAAATTGAAATGGTGGTATTGGAAAGACAAAGAATATAAGCCTAAAGGCAAATAAACAAAGGCCATTTTGAGCACAATGGGCAACCTGCCCTACCTTACTTGAACTTTCCAGTTTGTTTATGATATTTTTGAGGGCATAATCTAGCCATTTATAACTTCACCCTACTGATAAAAGGAATAACATTAATGAAAACAGAACTAACAACCGGACATTTTGCATATATGCTCCTATGTGCTGATGGTACAATCTACAGTGGCTACTCAACCGACCCAAACCGCCGTGTAACAATGCATAACAATGGGCGAGGGGCAAAGTATACCCGCTCTCGTTTACCAGTCGAACTGGTTTTTACCGAGTGCTTTCTTACGAAGGGCGATGCACTAAAGCGTGAGGCGGCGCTTAAGAAACTTAGCCATGCCGAAAAGCTTGCTTTAATTTCATCTGGCTCAGTTACATTCAATGTGCAAACATAGAAGTTGCTGTAAGTTTCTCATTATGGTAATGCATATAATGTTTAAAAGGGCAAGCTCAAGCAGGTATCCCTTTGGCTTGAATGTAAGCTGAGAGCAATAAGGCAACGTGCAAATTATATTTAGTGAACAGTGGATGCTTGATCTTGATAAAGAAAAACAAGGCATGATTAATAGAATGGGAGAAAATGTTTCATGGAAAACCAAGAACAACAGCATAAAAGGCGTGTTCGATACAAAGGAACACATCCGAGATATTACAATGAAAAATATAAGGAGCTGCAACCCGAAAAATACGCAGAAACAGTTGAGAAAATCATTCAAAAGGGCAATACGCCTGCCGGAATGCATATTTCCATCATGGTTGAGGAAATATTGAAATTTTTAGCAATTAAACCGGGGGAAATCGGGTTGGATGCGACCTTGGGGTATGGCGGACATACGTCCGCGATGCTCAAATGCTTAGAAAACAAAGGGCATATTTATGCCTTGGATATAGACCCAATTGAAATAGACAAAACCAGAGAACGCTTAGAAAAAATGGGCTACGGGCCGGATATCTTAACAATCAAGCACCTTAATTTTGCAAATATTGATGAAGTCGCTGCCGAGGCGGGCAAGTTCGATTTTATACTGGCGGATTTAGGCGTATCTTCCATGCAAATTGATAATCCAGAAAGAGGATTTTCTTTTAAAAAGAACGGCCCATTGGATTTGAGAATGGA
>JAEWBE010000122.1 GCA_023391275.1 Bacillota bacterium
GTGGAAAGGTAGCGTTCACCGGTGTCCGGCAGAAGCGCTACGATCAGCTTCCCTTTGTTTTCGGGGCGCTTTGCAAGCTGAGTTGCAGCGTAAGTTGCCGCGCCGGAAGAAATGCCAACCAGCAGGCCTTCCGTTATTGCAAGCGTTTTGGTAGTAGCAAACGCATCCTCGTTTGCAACTGTGATCACTTCATCCAGAAGCCCTGTGTTGAGGATATCCGGAATAAAGCCTGCGCCGATTCCCTGAATTTTATGCGGTCCGGATTTTCCCTCGGAAATAACCGGAGAACTCGCAGGCTCCACGCCAACAATCTTAACGTTTGGATTGTTTTTCTTCAGAATTTCACCAACGCCGGTAATCGTTCCACCGGTACCAATACCGGCAACAAAAATATCAACCTTTCCGTCGGTGTCCTTCCAGATTTCCTGTGCAGTGGTCTGGCGGTGAATTTCCGGATTGGCCGGATTAACAAACTGACCGGGTATGTAGGAGTTCGGAATTTCCTTGGAAAGTTCATCAGCCTTGGCAATCGCACCCTTCATGCCCTTGGCACCCTCGGTTAAAACAAGCTCCGCGCCCAAAGCAGCGACAAGCCTGCGGCGCTCGATGCTCATGGTCTCCGGCATGGTAAGAATCAGGCGGTAACCTTTTGCCGCCGCAACAAACGCGAGGCCCACACCGGTATTTCCGCTGGTTGGCTCAATCAATGTGGTATCCTTATTGATCAGCCCTTTGTCCTCCGCATCTTTAATCAATGCGTAACCGACCCTGTCTTTCACAGAAGAAAGCGGGTTAAAATACTCTAACTTTCCCACGACCGTGGCGTCCAGGCTGTTTGCTTTCTCGTAGTTGGAAAGTTCCAGAAGCGGAGTATTTCCAATAAGATCTGTCAGGTTTTTTGCAATTGACATAACAATCACTCCTTAAATCATTTTATTGATAACAATTATAACATTTCAAAAAGGCACTCACGGCAACATCGTGACCGAAAATGAACCGCTCGCCCCAGAGCAGACAAAAACCGTTTCTTCATTGAAGCGCCCTCCAAATCATATTATTCATATCTAATTGCTAGTGTTTCTAAATTGATGTTATTATAATCTAATTTTTTAATAAAGTCAATAGGTAATTTAAGATTTTTATTGCGCGGCCGCAGGCAGTATAACATCGTGGAATGACAAATTGTTTTGCTCCATTAATCCGGCATACAAAGGAATTTGAATGGAAGAACCCACATAAACCGCACTCCATAAAGGGCAGTTATATAATGATTATGAAACTCGTTATTCCAACCTAAAATAAAAATAGTTATTATTATTAAAAATATCTTGACATTTTCCAAAAATGCGGTATGATAAAAACAGAAAAAGAAATCACCAAGTAAAAACCTATTAAAATCAGTCATTATAACAAAGGAAGGTGTTTTATATGGATCAAGCATTATTTTATCGTTGTGAGCGCTGCGGGAACATTGTCGCACTGCTGAAATCGGGCGGCGGCACGCTGAGCTGCTGCGGGCAGGCTATGACAAAGCTGGTGGCTAACTCTACAGACGCCTCGCAGGAAAAGCACGTGCCTGTTGTAGAAAAAGAAGCGGGTAAAATCAAGGTTACTGTCGGTTCGGTCGCGCATCCGATGACCGCGGAGCATTATATAGAGTGGATCGCACTTGTTACAACAAGCAAGATTGAAATCGTTCATTTAAAACCCGGAATGGAGCCTAAGGCTGAATTTACTTATTTCGACGATAAAGATGATGTCATCTACACCGGTGAAAACGATGAAGAAGTTTTGAACTGCGAAGGTCAGCCCTGCAACTTCGTCTTACATGAAAATTCCTCCAAACATATTGCGGTATATGCTTACTGCAACCTCCACGGACTTTGGAAAGCCGAACTTTAATTCTGAAAAAAAACAGGTGTACGGGCCAACCGCCCATACACCTGTTTTTATTTATTCATACACTAAATTTTAATTCAGTCTTGCGCCTGCGCCTGAACCGCAGTAATGGCAACAACACCGACAATATCATTTGCCGAGCAGCCTCTGGATAAATCGTTCACCGGTTTTGCAATTCCCTGCAAAATCGGGCCGTAAGCAGTTGCCTTCGCAAGTCTTTCGATTAATTTATAAGCGATATTGCCGCAGTTCAAATCCGGGAACACGAGAACATTCGCCTGGCCAGCCACATTGCTGCCCTTTGCCTTGGATTGGCCAATGCTGGCCACCAAAGCGGCATCTGCCTGCAACTCACCATCCAGAGTAAGATCCGGTGCCTTCTCTTTGGCCAGTTTTGTTGCTTCAACCACCTTATCCACAAGCGGGTCTTTGCCGCTTCCATAAGTTGAAAACGAGAGCATGGCAACCTTTGGCTCCGCCTGAACAAGATCTTTAAAGGATTTCGCCGACGCAATTGCGATTTCAGACAACTCATCCGCAGTTGGATTCCGGTTCAATCCGCAGTCGCCAAATACAAATATCCCGTCCTGTCCATACTTACAATCCGGAACAGAAATTACAAAAAAGCTGGACGCAGTTTTAACGCCCGGTGCAGACCGGATAATCTGCAAAGCCGGTCTTACGGTATCCGCTGTGGAATGAGCCGCACCGGACACCATGCCGTCGGCCTCCCCTTTTTTCACCATCATAACAGCCCAGAACACATTGTCCAGCATAGTCTGCTCCGCCTGCTCCATAGTGACGCCCTTGGATTTTCTAAGCTCAAAAAATTCATTCGCGTACTCCTGACGCTTCGGCGAAGTACTGGGATTGACAATTCTGGCTCCGGATAAGTCCAAATCCCCGGCCAGCTTTTTGATCTCGCCCTCATCCCCTACCAAAACCAAGTCAGCGATTTTCTGTTTGAGAATCTCCGCAGCCGCCTGAAGGGTGCGTATATCGTTGCTTTCCGGTAAAACAATCGTTTTTTTCGATTGTTTCGCCCTTAAAATAATGCTTTCAATAAATTCCATTCCAATCACCTTTCCACATTCTGTTAATATCCGCATTAAAAACGGAGCAATCATCAAAATACAGATTTGCTCTTTTTTACTATAGCACTCCTGCCATAATATTACAAGCCAAAACTGTTTTTTCTGTCTGTACTCATCAAAAGAGACGCTATTTTGTCGTGTTCAGCCGTTTTGAAAATCAATCCTGCGAATTGTTAAATCTCTATTCCTATCTTCCCCAACCGGGCATAAAAATATAAACAGACAATCACTTTATGTGACTCGGTCACGGAAAATTTCCGGCGTACGGGATATAATAAAACAAAAAGAAAGAAAACGAGTGATTTAAAATGATGAAAACATTATTTACTAAAAAAACATACCATGAAATATCCCCAGCAGAAGCCAAGGAGCGGCTGGAAGCCAATCAAAACATTCTTCTGCTCGACGTAAGAACGCCCGAGGAGTATGCCGCAGTTCGAATTCCCGGCAGCAGACTGCTACCCCTGAACCAGGTGGAATCCGGCATTTCAAAAATCGCCGGCGACAAAAATACAGAGATTATTGTTTATTGCCTGAGCGGCGGTCGTGCCGCTGCCGCATGCACCCTGCTTAACGCGATGGGGTACGCCAACGTGAGCAATATGGGCGGGATCAGCTCGTGGAAATATAAAACGGCAAGCGGACCGGTAAATGCATAATCGATTCCAAGGCCGCGGTTCTCGCGCGGTGCAGCAACGAAAAGCATAGGAAATAGCAAAAAGGACCTGAAACACAATCGTTTCAGGTCCTTTTTGCTTTGCCACAGCAGACCGCACAACGGTCAGGCAATCACAACCTTTGTTCCTTTGGGAATATTGTCATAAATCCATTTGGCATTTTCAATTGCGAGCCGCACACATCCATGGGAGGCTTTGCTCCCCAGTTTTTCAGCTTCCTCCTGTTCGATATTTCTATTCTTATCAAACGGGACACTGTGAAATAAGAAGTCGCCTTTGAACTGAGTCCAGTAATAAGCGCCTTCCTGATATTGCTGGCTGAAAAAAGATTTTCCTTTTAACTGAACCGTATAGGTTCCGACCGGAGTCGCATCAGCGCCGTCCTTACCTGTGGAGCAGATAAAATTTTGAACCATCCTGTTTTCGGCATCGTAAACAACGACTGTCTGATCGGGAAGGCTTACTTTAACCCACAGGGGTTTTGCCGCCTGCTGCAGGCTGACCCTGTTTTCCGCCGCCTGCTGTGACACCGGGCTTTCCGATGATACAGGGGAAGCGGAAGATGCCGTACCGGAATCACTTTGCACAGAAGAAGCGTTTGCAGTCTGACTGGAATTTTCATCAGGTTGGACGGTCGGTATTTTCGTATTTGAAGCAAAGGCAATAAACGTGTAAAACGCGATTGCTCCGATACAAACAAATAAAGCGGCAAGCAGCCTCCATCCCGGCCGTCTGAACCGCCGTGTGCGATTGAATACATCTATTCTTCTTCGATAATACATCCGTGATACCTCTTTACATATTTTCATTTCGCATCATATTCCATAGCCCACACATTCAACAAAAAAGGCCTGTCCATTTTTATCTGTTCATCCCACCGGGCATAGTTCGGTACAGTCTCCGCCCGTGCGTCATTACGACTTGTGCTTATCATCGCAATGAAATCTGCCCTAATCAGCGGTATAACCAAAAGAGCCTCGCCGCTGCAATAAACTGCATCAACGGAGTAATTCTATCCGGCTGGGTCTATATCTTTATATATCATAAAAGGGAGCTAACTGGTTTTCATAAAGGCCAGATGCCCAATTGTCAATTTGTGTGACTTGCGGAGTATTTTACGGAATATGCTGCCTAAAATTAACCTATTTTAATTCTAATTATAACGCTTTTCGACTCATAAATATGAAGAACTTGTTAATAATGAGGGTTCCATTTTATACCAGCGCCAAAATGATGTACTCGGTGTAAGCACATCCGTTGTACGGTTTATTTGGAGCGGATATACATTATTATACAAATTTATAGTTGACAAGTCAACTATAATATTTTATGATTGGGAGAATAAGCAAATAAAGAGGTGAAAAAAATCGAATGGATGAAAAAAAGCTGTTAATTAAAACCTGTAATCGAATTGTGCGAAAAACGCAGGCACATTTGGACATAGTATTGAAAGACTATCATTTAAGCAGCGGCTCTTATCCTTATTTACTGGAATTACGGGACAATGAAGGAATCAATTCCGAGAAGCTCAGCAAAAAGCTGAATGTGGATAAAGCGATGTCTACCAGAACGATCCGAAAACTGATACAGCTTGGATACCTGACAAAGGTGCCCGATGAACTGGATTCACGGGCTTTCCGGCTTTATTTAACGGACGAAGCCCGGGAATGCATTCCCGGAATTGTCAAAAAAATCAGTCAGTGGATTGATTATATTACGGAAGATTTAAATGAGGAAGAAAACCGTCTGGTGACTCATCTGTTGATAAAAATCGCCGATAAAACTGAAAGCAAAGGAATGTAGAAACAAACGTGGAAATAACAAATACGGATTTTAAGAGCAGAAGATGGGTCATTTTACTGATTACGGTTTTGTCAACCTTTATGGCCACTCTGGACAGCAGCATTGTCAATGTGGCTCTGCCTGTGATGGCAACGTCATTAAATGTTTCGACCGGCCTGATTGCGTGGGTGGTAAGCGCGTATTTAATTGCCACCTCAGTTTGCATTTTATTTTTTGGGCGGCTTGGCGACCTGAAGGGTCAGGCAAAAATTTTCAGGCTCGGATTACTGATTTTTACGGTAGGTTCGTTTTTGTGCGGCATTACACATTCCCTGCCCCTGCTCATAGCCGCCAGAGTTGTTCAGGCTGTGGGCGCGGCGGGAACGATGGCGAACAGTCAGGGAATCATCACGCGTACCTTTCCCCCCGAAGAAAGGGGCCGGGCACTTGGAATCAACGGTGCCGTCGTGGCGCTGGGGACACTGGTCGGACCGGCGCTGGGCGGTTTGATTATTTCTTTTGCCAGTTGGGAATACCTGTTCTGGGTAAATGTTCCCATTGGTATTGTCGCTTATATTGCTAACATGAAAATATTTTCAAATTACAGGGAAGAAACGGCGGATGAGAAACTCGACCTATGGGGCGCGGTGCTTTTCACCCTGGCAATCGCCCCTTTTTTTGTCGCTTTGGAATACGGACAAACCATCGGTTACTTAAATCCTCTCATTATGACCTGCTTTATCGTCTCCGCAGTTGCCCTGGCCGCCTTTTTCCTCGTGGAGCGGAAGGTGGAAGCCCCGTTGCTGGATTTGTATATATTTCGGAACAAATGGTTTTCGATCAGCATCTTCTGTGCGTTCACTTCCTTTATTGCAATTTCCTGTTCCAACATTATTCTGCCCTTTTATCTGCAGAACGCTTTGGAGCTAAGCCCCGGGATGGCAGGACTTTTTATGACAATTTATCCGCTGGTCCTTGCTTTGACCGCACCTGTAAGCGGATATCTTTCCGACAGAATCGGTTCCGAAGTATTGACGCTGGCCGGGCTGGCCCTGACGAGCGGCGGACTGTACCTCATGTCTACATTGACCGAAAACCCGGTTTATTTCATTATGGGTATCTATATCGCGGTGATGTCGCTGGGAAACGGCTTGTTTCAATCGCCAAACAATTCACTGGTAATGTCGATGGTTCCGCAGGAAAAACTGGGAATCGGGGGAAGCGTCAACGCACTGGTGAGAAATATCGGCATGGTGGTGGGAATTTCGCTTTCAACCACGATACTTTACAGCGGTATGAGTGCAAAAATCGGGGCCCATGTTTCAGGATACGTTCCCGGGAGGAATGACGCTTTCATCTTTGGGATGCGGCTGGCCTACATTGCCGCGGCTTCAATCTGCCTGGTGGGTGTTTTTATTACCGCGTTTCGTCTGTACGGGCGCCGGAAGGCAAAACGCGAAGAAGCCGGATCATGAAACAATTCACAGGCGCTTACATACCGGGCGCACCACGGTACACTCCGAGTAAGGAATGATAAATACCGGAATGCCGCTTGAGTACGGAGCGATATCATATTGCTGAAAATAGACGGCAAGACCTTCGGGTGTAAGATAAAAGCTTTCCGGCTGAAACGTATCGGCAACCAGTTCGCTGTAATTTTCAAAATAATCATTGTGCCCGTTTTGAATCTGTTCGGCAATCTGGCTGTTAATGGTTTGTATTAAAAAAATTTTATAGTTTGCCTGGCAGGGAAATAACTGCTCAAGCCTGATCCGGCATCCGGTTTGCAGATTCCACGTTTGGGAATACCGAACGGTGTTGCCATGCGCTCCTCCCGTAAATTGATACTGATCAAAGTACAGGCTGACGGCACAATCCTGCTGATATGTTATCGTATAGTCCACCTGTGCCTCATGCTTGCGCACCGGGAATCCATTGGCAACGGAGTATTCATACTCCTTTACCGCTGCCGGATACATCTGCCGTTCACAATATCTTTTAAAAGAAAACGCTTTCGTTTTATAATACCGGTTCATTTCATTTACAGCGGCTGCAAAACAGGATGATCTGAATTGAGGATAACTGATTTTAAAGCTAAGCACCAATGTATTCTTATAATACATTTCTTTTTCAATTGTAAAATTTTCGACCTGAAGATCATAATCCATTTTAGAACCCTCCCCTTTGCAGGATATGCTGTAAAGGGGATTTTTGCTATGCTTCGACCGCCTCCGCTGTTATAAGTAGCAATCTAAAAAAAGCAGTATATTATAGTGTTATCCAATCATAAAAAGGGGTAATACACCGTGTATATGAATACAGGCAACAGTCCGCAGAATTGCTCTGACCGAATCGCGCTGATTAACGCGTTCCGCAAGCTATGGGAGCAACACGTAATGTGGACAAGATCTTTCATTATCAGTACCGCGTCCAACTTAGGCGATTTGGAACCTGTCACCAAACGTCTGCTGCGCAATCCCACTGACTTCGCGAACACATTGACAAAATATTACGGAAGCGAGGAAGCGAAAAAATTCGCATCCCTTTTGACGGAGCATATCGTCATTGCCGCCAATATAGTAAACGCCGCAAAGGCCGGTGATACCAATACTGTCAATGAAGAGCGAAAGAAATGGTATGCTAATGCAGATAAAATTGCAGGATTTCTGGCCGGATTAAATCCGTATTGGAGTAAGAGTGAATGGCAAATCATGATGTATGACCATTTGAAACTGCTTGAAACACAAGTAATCGAACGGTTACAGGGCCAATATGCAAAAGACATTGCACAGTATGACATTATTGAAGATCAGGCCCTTATGATGGCTGATTCAATGGCTGAAGGTATCAGAAAACAATTCAACATCTGACTATGAAGCGCGGAGCAGCAATGTTCCGCTTTAATTTATACAATGGAGCCCGAGTTGTTTCTACATTCCCTTCTTCGCATATTATGTATGGAAGGAGGTATGTATCATGCCGATTCAATTTTTCCCATGGTGGGGCTGGTGGTTCCCCAGACGGCGCAGGCCCCCAAGGCCACCGGGCCCTCCGAGACCGCCCGGGCCCCCAAGACCGCCTGGCCCTCCAAGACCACCCGGCCCTCCAAGACCACCCGGGCCCCCAAGACCGCCCGGCCCTCCGAGACCGCCCGGCCCTCCAAGGCCGCCCGGCCCTCCAAGACCGCCTGGCCCTCCAAGAC
>JAEWBE010000049.1 GCA_023391275.1 Bacillota bacterium
ACCTGATTGTATACCGCATGTCGGAACAAAAATATATGATCGTGATTAATGCCGCAAACCGGCTCAAAGATGTGCAGTGGATGAGGACGCATTTATTCGGTGAAGTCACTTTTCGGGATATCTCCGATGAAATGGCCCAAATCGCTTTACAGGGGCCAAAGTCGCCGGATATTCTGCAAAAGCTCGCCGCGCCCGAATCCATCCCGTTAAAATATTATTCCTGTGTGGAACACGGAAATGTAGCGGGGTTCGCGTGCATCGTTTCCAAAACGGGATATACCGGTGAAAACGGGTTTGAATTATACTGCGCCCCGCAGGATGCACCGGCTTTGTGGAACGCACTGCTGAAAGCGGGGGAAGAGTTCGGGCTCATTCCGTGCGGACTCGGCGCAAGGGATACCCTTCGGCTGGAAGCTGCAATGCCGCTGTACGGGCACGAGATGGATGACGGAATTACTCCGCTCGAAACCGGGCTGGGCTTTGCGGTGAAAATGCAAAAAGATGATTTTATCGGGAAAAATGCAATAGAAAAAAAGGGAACGCCCGCTCTTAAACGTGTGGGAGTAAAAATGACCGGGCGCGGAATTGCGCGGGAACATTGTGATGTTTATGCCGGCGATAAACTGATTGGCCACACCACCTCCGGTACGTACTGCCCGTTCCTGGGGTATGCCGTGGCCATGGCGCTGATTGACGCTCAAAGCGCCGATTTGGGTGATGCTATTCAAGTCGATGTCCGAGGGAGAAAAATTGAAGCGGAAATTGTCCCGCTCCCCTTCTATAAAAAGGCGTAAAGCTGTTCTTTGCTTTGATTACGGCGACCTTCTCTCCTGTAATGCAGGAATGCTGGGAGAAATAGATATATTTTAGGAGGCTTTTTATTATGAAAATTCCTACGGAGCTATTGTACACAAAAACACATGAATGGGTCAAAGAGCTTGAAAACGGCAATGTTCAGATCGGTCTGACGGATTTTGCCCAGCACGCACTCGGGGATATTGTTTTTGTCAATTTGCCGGAAGCCGGTGACGGTATCTCTGCCGGGGACTCTTTTGCGGATGTGGAATCCGTAAAGGCGGTGTCCGACATATTCAGCCCGGTAACTGGTGTCGTGAATACCGTGAATGAAACTCTTCTGGATGCGCCCCAGTCCATTAACGAAACGCCTTATGAAACGTGGTTGGTCGAAGCGGGGGACATTACGGAGAAAGAAGAGCTGCTTTCCCCTGAAGAATACGAACACTTCCTGCAAAAGGGGGAATGAGTCATGGGGAATTATATCCCGTCCACCCCCGCGCAGCAAAATGAAATGCTGCGCGCAATCGGCTGTTCCTCATTTGATGAACTCTTTTTACAGATTCCGGAACAAATCAAACTAAAAGGTTCCCTTGACCTTCCCGATGAAAGCGCGGAACTTGGGGTTCGCCGCACGATGGAGGGAATCTCCGCCGGGAACAAAGTATTCCGGACAATATTCAGGGGCGCGGGCGCGTACCGTCATTACATTCCCTCCATTGTAAAGAGCGTCGTCTCCAAAGAGGAGTTCGTAACTGCCTATACCCCTTATCAGGCGGAAATCAGCCAGGGAATTTTACAGTCTATTTTTGAATTCCAAACGATGATCTGTGAGTTGACCGGTATGGATGCCGCTAATGCCTCCGTATACGACGGCGCGACCGCGGCGGCGGAAGCGCTGACCATGTGCCGTGAGCGCAATAGAACAAAGGCGCTTGTTTCCGCTGCGGTTAACCCGCAGGTAATAGAGACCATGCAGACATATTGCGACGGCGCAGATGTGGAGCTGATTATTGTACCTGAGAAAAACGGGATGACCGATCCGCAGGCTTTGGCCGCGCTGTTCGATGACGGCTGCGCCTGCTTTTATATGCAGCAGCCCAATTTTTACGGCCTTCTGGAAGACGCTCCCAAACTGGGAACGATTGCCCATGACCACGGCGCAAAATTTATTATGGGCTGCAACCCTATTTCCCTTGCCGTTGTAAAAACGCCTGGCGAATGCGGCGCGGATATTGCCGTCGGCGAGGGGCAGCCGCTCGGGCTTCCGCTTGCATTTGGCGGCCCGTATTTGGGCTTTATGAGCTGCACCGCCAAACTGATGCGCAAGCTTCCGGGCAGAATCGTGGGGGAAACCACCGATGTGGATGGAAAACGGGCCTATGTTCTTACGCTTCAGGCAAGGGAACAGCATATCCGCCGGGAAAAAGCTTCCAGCAACATCTGCTCCAATCAGGCGCTGTGCGCGTTGACCGCTTCCGTTTATCTTGCCGCCATGGGGGAGGAAGGATTAAAAGAAACAGCACGTCAATGTATGGCAAAAGCGCATTATGCGGCACAAAAAATTACGGAAACAGACGGGTTTCGTCTGCGGTTTGACGGGCCTTTTTTCCATGAATTTGTTACGGTCTGCCCGGGCGATACACAGGAAATACTGCTTAAACTGGAACAAAACGGAATTCTGGGGGGATACCCTCTTTCCGGCCCGCTCTCAGGCTGCATTTTATGGTGCGTAACCGAAATGAACACCAAAGAGGAGATCGACCGCCTTGTTACGATCTTAAAGGAGGGGTGTGTGCAATGAGCATTAATATGAAATTAATATTTGAAGAAAGCCATGACGGCAGGGGCTGTTCCATTCTTCCGCCGTGTGATGCGCCCGAAGCGCCGCTTCCTGAAGAATATACGAGGAAAAAACCGCTGCACCTGCCTCAGGTCGCCGAATGTGATATCAGCAGGCATTACACCGCACTTGCAGGACAGACGCATGGCGTGAACGACGGCTTTTATCCATTGGGTTCCTGCACGATGAAATACAATCCTAAAATCAATGAAGACATGGCTTCGTTGTTTGCGGGCATTCATCCGCTTCAGCCGGCATATACCGTACAGGGCTGCATGGAAGTGCTTTCTCTTTCGGAGAAATACCTTTGTGAAATCACAGGGATGGACGCTATGACATTCCAGCCGGCGGCCGGTGCGCATGGCGAATTTACCGGACTGCTGCTGATCAAGGCGTATCATAAAGCGCGCGGCGACTGCAAACGTACAAAAATTATCGTTCCTGATTCCGCGCACGGCACAAACCCCGCAAGCGCGGCTATGGCCGGCTTTACCGTAATTAATGTCGGCTCCGCCGAGGACGGCTGCGTTGATCTTGAAAAGCTGAAAGGTGTGGTGGGTGACGATACAGCCGGTCTAATGCTGACCAATCCCAATACGGTTGGGCTTTTTGATAAAAATATTCTGCAGATAACTGAAATTATCCATGCTGCGGGCGGACTCACCTACTATGACGGTGCAAATCTGAATGCGGTCATGGGCATCGTCCGTCCCGGCGATATGGGTTTTGATGCAGTGCATCTTAATTTACACAAGACCTTTTCCACGCCCCACGGCGGCGGCGGGCCCGGAAGCGGACCGGTGGGCTGCAAAAAGCTGCTGGCGCCCTATCTGCCTGCCCCGCGTGTTTTGGAACAGGACGGTCAATTTGTATTTGACGAAAAGAATCGGCAGAGTATTGGGCGTGTGAAACAATTTTATGGGAATTTCCTTGTTGTTGTCCGCGCGCTTACGTACTTGATTTCGCTTGGAAAACAGGGAATACCGCAGGTTTCGAAAAATGCCGTACTCAACGCAAATTATATGATGCACCTCCTTTCCGAAAAATACGACATGGCTTTCCCCGGGGGATGCATGCATGAGTTTGTAATGACTCTGGAATCCCTGAAAAAAGAAAAGGATGTTTCCGCTTTGGACATTGCCAAAGGTTTGCTGGATTACGGGATTCATCCGCCGACCATGTATTTTCCTTTGATTGTGCACGAAGCCTTGATGGTGGAGCCGACGGAAACGGAATCGAAGGAAACGCTTGAACAGGCCGCGGAGATTTTTATGCAGCTCTATTCCGCTGCACAAACCGCGCCGGAACAGCTGCACAGCGCCCCTGTCACAACCCCGGTGCGCCGCCTGGATGAAGTGGGTGCCGCGCGGAACCCGCGGATTCGCTATCAGTTTTAAAATTCTTCGGAACGGTTGCTGAAGGAGGAACCACATTGATCACAAAAACCCTGTATTATTGTTCAAAGCAATTTGTTCCCTATGAAAATCTTGCGACGGAAGCCTGCCTGATGGAGTCGGTGCAGGCAGGGTGCTGTATTTTATATCTTTGGCAAAATAAAAAAACGGTTGTAATCGGCAGGAACCAGAACTGCTGGAAAGAATGTAATGTCGGAAAACTGGAAAACGACGGAGGATATCTGGTTCGCCGGCTTTCAGGCGGCGGGGCCGTTTTCCATGATTTAGGGAATCTTAATTTTACGTTTCTGGTGCGTCAGGAAGATTATGATGTTGACAAGCAGCTGGAAGTCATCTTACGCGCGGTGAACCTGCTGGGAATCCATGCTGAAAAATCCGGCAGGAACGATATTACCGTGGACGGCAGAAAATTTTCAGGCAATGCCTTTTATTCTCAGGCAGGGCACTGCTATCACCACGGCACTTTGCTGCTTCAGGTGGATATGGAGAAATTATCTCATTATTTGAATGTATCCCGCGAAAAACTGGAGTCCAAGGGCGTGGCCTCAGTCAAGTCCCGTGTCGCCAACTTAATCGATTATTGTCCTGCTATTACCGTGGATTTAATGAAAGAGAAGCTGCTTGAAGCTTTTGCCCAGGTATACGGAACTGTACCGGAGGAACTGGAGGACGATCTGCTTGACAGGCAAAGAATTTCAGAGCTTACGGAAAAGTTTTCCTCATGGGAATGGATTTTCGGTAAAAAAATCCCGTTTACTTTCGAGGCCGAACGGCGCTTTCCGTGGGGGAATATCCAGATGCAGCTTCAGGTGGATAAAGGAATCATCACACAGGCCGCCGTTTATTCCGATGCAATGGCCGGTGAGCTGATTTCCGGCATTCATCTAGAAGGATGCGCCTTTTCTTCCAAGGCGATGTCCGGCAGGGTGAAAGAACTGTCTGAACAGCAGAACAGCTCCGCTGTTGGGGTCATAGAAGATATCTGCCGGTTTATAAAGGAACAGAATATCTGAGGGGCTGCACAAATCAATCATGGCACCTATCATTTTAACTGGGTTTTGTGCCTTTCCGGCACAAGCCGGAAAGGCATGGCTATAATGATGCAAAACGAATTTGACCTGGTCGTAATCGGTGCGGGACCGGGCGGTTACGTGGCCGCAGTGAAGGCCGCGCAGTATGGAATGAAAACCGCGGTAGTGGAAAACCGTGAAATCGGCGGAACCTGTTTGAACCGCGGCTGTATTCCTACAAAAACGTTCCTTCATACGGCGGAACTTTTGCGTGAAATAAATAATTGTGAGGCATTGGGTATCCATACGCAGGGAGCAACTTTTCACCCGGAGGAAATGTTTGCCCGCAAGGAGGAAGTCGTTTCTCAGCTAAGAGCCGGAATCGAGCAGCTTTTCAAATCCAATCAAATCGATTATATTGAGGGGCATGCCACCATAGTCGGGGAACATCAGATCACCGTATGCAATAACACGGGCGAACAGATGATTTCTGCCGCGCATATTCTGATTGCCTCCGGCTCCGTTCCCTTTAAGCCGCAGATTGAAGGAATTGATTTACCCGGCGTGGTAACCAGTGATGAGCTTCTTTCCATGAATCAAAAATTTTACCGTTCTCTTACGATCATCGGCGGCGGCGTCATCGGAATGGAATTTGCGGAAATATATAACGCGCTTGGCAGTGAGGTGACGGTAATTGAGGCAATGGATAAAATATTGCCGTCTATGGACAGAGAAATTTCTCAAAACCTTACGATGATTCTAAAAAAGAGGGGGGTAAAAATTCATACCGCTTCCACTGTGGAAAGTATCCGCGGCGAAAACGGCCTGACCTGTTCTTTTCAGGAAAAAGGAACCGTGCAGACGGTATCCTCTGAAGGGATTTTGGTAGCCGTCGGCAGGAAGCCAAACATGGACCGGCTGTTCGGTGAACAGGTCTCCATTTCTCGTGAACGCGGGGGAATTGCGGTAGACGACAGTTACCGGACTTCCCTCCCTTCCGTGTACGCAGTCGGCGACGTGATTCAAGGCGTGCAGCTGGCTCATGTGGCCTCCGCTCAGGGAATCAACGCCGTTTCCGCCATGCTGAACAGGCCTGCTCCGATCAATATGGCGGTGATTCCCTCGTGTGTATACACTAATCCTGAAATTGCCTGTGTCGGTCTCAACGCTGAACAGGCAAAAGCAAAGGGGATTGCTGTAAAAACCGGGAAATTCTTAATGTCGGCAAATGGCAAGTCTGTCATTACCCGTCAGGAGCGCGGCTTCATAAAAATTGTTTCCGACGAAAAAACCGATGTGGTTTTAGGGGCGCAGTTGATGTGTGCGCACGCAACCGATTTAATCAGCGAACTTTCCGCAGCCATTGCCAACGGGTTAACCTGTGCGCAATTGTCGGGGGTGATTCGCCCGCATCCCACTTTTTCAGAGGGAATTACGGAAGCGGCGGAAGATACTCAGGGTGCTGCGATTCATATTGCTCCTAAAAGAAAACAGAGTAATTAACTGCCGAAAATTGACGCCGGGACTCCAAACAAATAAGGAGTCCCGGCGTCAATCATTTAACAGTATTTACGAATTCAGGCCGACCATTACCGCTTTATCGTGTATGATTTCAGACCGTATGGGCGGCGTAAAATTTGTTGTATTCGCCCAGCATGAATTGCAGCAAATTCGGCGTGTCCAGTCCATACGGACAATGGTTTTTACAGTGATTGCAGTGAGTGCAGTCATTAATCCGCTCCATCTTTGCTTTGAATTCATCTGTCAAAAAGGTCTGATAAGGGGACCTTGTAAGTAAAAGCGAAATACGCGCCGCTGTTTCAATCGGAATATTGGCCGGACAGGGCTGGCAATATCCGCAGCCACGACAAAATGCTCCCGCAAGCTCACGGCGGTCATGGTCAATAATTTTCTGCATGGCCTCGTCTAAAACAGGAGGATTTTTCTCATATGCAAGAAATTCGTCGAGTTCACTTTCACGCTGGATTCCCCAGATTGGAAGCACATTGTCAAACTGCCTTAAAAAGGCGAATGTGCTGGCCGCGTTGGTGATAAGCCCGCCGGACATGGCTTTCATGGCAATCAGACCGATGTCATTCTCTTTGCAAAGGCGGATCAGTTCAAGATCTTTGTCCGACGACAGGGAGCTTAAAGGGAACTGGATTGTGTCAAAGCGTTTATCCCGGGCCGCTTTCAGCGCCACATCCAGCCGATGATTCGTAATTCCTAAAAAGCGGATATACCCCTTTGCTTTTGCCTCGAGCAATCCCTGATAAAGTCCGTCCGGATCATCATAATCAGGAACAGCAGAGGGATTATGTAATTGATAAATATCGATTACATCTGTTTTCAGCGCTTTTAGGCTCGTTTCCAAATCATGCAGAAGAGATTTTTTATCTTTTGCCATGCTTTTGGTTGCGATAAAAATGTGATTTCGCACGCCTGAAAATGCCTTGCCCACCTTTTCTTCGCTGTCGGTATAGGCTCTTGCCGTATCAAAAAAATTAATACCGTTGTCGTATGCCTTTTGTAAAAGAGGAACAGCGTCGTCAAAACCAATTCTTTGAATGGGCAGCGCACCGAATCCGCTTCTGGAGGCGACTATATTCGTTCGTCCAAGCCGTAAGGTTTCCATTTTGGTCATCCTTTCAAATTTCCTGAGTATAATTTCAAATAATATATTTTTTAACATTTTATCATAAAAATGGATCAAAAACAAGAAATGAAAAGCATCAGAAGTCAGGATATCCACGTTAGTCCAAACGACTGCAATTACTCAGACGACAATAAAGTCGTTTTCCTGATCCATGTAGCCGCAAAAGACAAATAAACCGCAAAGAAAGTAAAAATCAACGTCATGGTATACCTCCAATTGCCAGCCGTCAAACAGTCCCTTGTGCGAAATAATTGCAAGGAGGGAATCTGTCTGTGCACGCACTTCGTAGTCTTTGCAGCTGTGAAGAAACAGTTCATATTCACCCCAGATACTCGTAAGACGCACCTTGTCGACCTTTGGCGCACGGCACATTGGCCAGCCGTAAACGGCGGGGTCTTCTCCCTGCGCGTATTGGGGAATGCCCGTGGCTACGGTGTCCTGCCCGCGGCAGAGAAGGTATCGGTGAAAAAAAGCGTCGCCTGATTGCGCGGCGGGGACGGTTTCAATGTCCGTATGAAGCATTGTGCGGCCGTCAGGAGACAGAATCAGCTTGCACGGGCCGAGTATCCCATGGCTTTTTATGGACGCCAGCTGTGTTTTTTCCTGCTCGCTTCCCGCGTAAAGGAATCCGGATTTCAAGGTTAAATGCATATAAGCGCCTCCATTAAAACACATGGTAAAGAATCAGGCCGGCAACGCCCGCACCGGTCATCACGAGGATGGGATCTGTCTTAAATTTCCGCAGTACAAACAGCGCGGCGGCGAAGATTGAAATGGAGATCAGGTCCATGCCGTTCCAATTTTTCGGCAGAGTTTCCTGACCGAAAAAAGCCATAAACAGGATGGACAGGCCGGCGGACAGGATCATGGCCACCACTGCCGGGTGCAGTCCCTGTAAAACGCCTTGTACGGTGGAAATATTTCGAAATTTAAAATAAAAGTACGCAAGCAGCAGAACAATAATACAGGACGGCAGCACGCAGCCGAGCGTCGCAATAACCGCACCGCCGATTCCCGCAATGCGGATGCCAACAAAGGTTGCGGAATTAATGGCGATTGGTCCGGGCGTCATTTGCGAAATAGTAATCAAATCTGTGAATTCTGACAGGGTAAGCCAGTGGTTCTGCTGTACTACCTGATTTTGAATCAGCGGCAGGGCTGCGTACCCGCCCCCGATGCTGAACAGCCCGACTTGAAAAAACGACCAAAGCAATTGCAAATAAATCATAGGCCGCCATGCTCCTTTTCCGTTTTTTCACGGCGGATCGTGTCAACCGCGCCGAGCACGCCGCATACCAGGATGATCACAATAATATTCACATTAAAAAAATAAGTTGCGGTAAAAGCACCCACTAACACTAAAACAGGCAGCAGATGTTTTGTTCTCAGCACTTCACGGCCCATGGTGAGAATAACATCGAAAATGACAGCGGCTACGCCCGCCTGCATCCCCTTCATAATCAGGCTGACAACCACGTTGTCACGAAATGCCGTGTAAAACAGGGAAACAACCGACAGAATAACCAGCGGGGGCAGAACCGTACCCAAAATTGTTGTCATTGCGCCCGGCACGCCGGCAATGCGGTAGCCCACAAGGATGGAAGCGTTGACTGCGATCGCACCCGGGGCGGATTGCGCAATTGCGGTAAGGTCAAGCATTTCTTTTTCTTCAATCCAGCCCAGTTCTTCCACAAACCGTTTGCGCATCAGGGGGATAATCACATAGCCGCCGCCAAAAGTGAACGCACTCAGCTTAAAGGTTGAAATGAATAATTTCCAGTATAACTTTTTATCTTTTTTCATCATCGTATCTCCTGCTATTATTATACAGCTTGTATATTAATAAGTAAAATAGTATAATTTTATGAATATAATAAGTAATTTTATATAAGTTGAAAGATGAAATGACTTTAAGACACGTCAAATTTTTAAATAGAATACTCTTTTCCTGCAGTCCAAAACAGCCCGCAGGCGAAGGGAAATCTCCGTCTGTGGGCAATCTTTTGAAATAAAATTTTTACGACTCGGTAATAACTCCGCCGTTTACATGAAGCACCTGCCCGGTTACGTAAGCGGAATCGTCACAGGCTAAATACACATAGGCTGGGGCAAGCTCAAAAGGCTGCGCGGCGCGTCCGAGCGGAACATCTTTGCCGAACTGTGCCACTTTCTGCTCATCAAAACTGGAGGGGATCAGCGGTGTCCAAACCGGGCCGGGCGCGACTGCGTTGACACGGATGCCGTCTTTTGCCACGGACAGAGCCAGAGAGCGGGTAAAGGATACAATGGCGCCTTTCGTGGCGGAATAATCAATCAATGTGGCGCTTCCCTGATAAGCGGTAACAGAGGTGGTGTTAATGATTGAGCAGCCAGCACTAAGATGAGGGATGACCGCTTTTGTCATATAAAAGCAGCTGAAGATATTGGTGGCAAAGGTTTCGTTCAGCTGTTCTGCCGTAATGTCTTCAAGTTTGATTTGCGGGTACTGCACCGCGATGTTATTTACCAGAATATCAATGCGCCCGAACTCCTGCATCGCTTTATCCAGCACCTGCTGTGCGCATGCCTCCTGTTTTAAATCGCATTTTACGGGGACGCACCGCCTGCCGGTTGTCTGCACCATTTGGACAGTTTGCTGCGCATCCTCCTGTTCGCTGTAAAAGGCGATTATAACGTCCGCACCTTCTTTTGCGAATGCAGCGGCAACGGCCTGGCCGATTCCGCTGTCACCGCCGGTAATGATTGCAACTTTGTTTTCCAGCTTACCTGAGCCGCGGTACGCGGGGTTATCTGTTACCGGTTCGGGATTCATCTGCTGCTGGGAACCGGGTTGTTTGTTTTGGTGCTGCGGGGGAAAATTCGTCGGCGTACTCGCCGGGGCGTTTTCATAAGAACTTACTGCCTCGGGCATATTAATATCACAACCTTTCATTTTTAACCTATTGTTACCCAAAACGGATGGATTCAATCCGGTGAATTTATACTGCCATATCTGAATCATAAAAGAAAATTTATAAAGGGAAATGGCTGCGCATTTGGGAGCGCCGAATGTGGAAGCTGCCTCAAACGACAGGAGGATCAACGATGATTGTTGCCACAGCGGAAATCAGGCTTTATGCTCCGTGGGTACACTCTTTAAAGGAAAAACGTATGACGGTTAAGAGCATTCTTGCAAAGGTGCATAATCAGTTTCAGGTGGCAGTTGCAGAAACCGCGGAAAATGATATGCACCAGACCATTGTAATCGGTCTTGCCTGTGTGGCGGGGAACACCGCGCAGGCGGACAGCGTTCTTGAACATGTGCTGAATTTTATTGAAGAAAATACGGAAGCGGAAATTACGGATATCCGTCGGGAAATAAGATAGGATGCGCTCGCGGGTATGTGCCGGCCATAAAATAAGAACAGGGATTCAGTTAAGAATCCCTGTTCCCCCAAGCTAGTATTTAATTATTTTAATGTGAGACATAAAGTAGTCCAACTTCACCATCCCCCAACTTTCAAAGATGCTTTACAGCACGAATCATAATTGGTTCATAGACAGATCTATTCAACTCAAACATCTCCCAGCTTCAATTAAACCTTTTGCTTGCTGTGTCAGGGTACTGATTCATTTCTGAATTATCTTCCGTACCCAATCGTTATTTTAAGCGATTTATCTGAATTTATTACTGGAATTTTTTAGCGGATTATAGTAAGATGTTATCGTAATCTTTATGAATTGATTCCATATCGTTGACAGTGCCTCCTGTTGGCAGGAATACCGGATACACGAAATTATAAAACGGGAGATTTTGCATGAACATTTTGGTAAGTTCCTGTCTGCTTGGGTTGAATTGCAGGTATTGCGGAACAGGGTGTGGGTGTGAGCAGGTGACCCGGTTAAGCGAAAAACACCACCTGATCCCTGTGTGCCCGGAGCAAATGGGTGGAATGCCGACCCCGCGTGCACCCGTTGAAATTGTAAATGGGAAAGCCATTGACAATACCGGGAAAGATGTGACGGCACAGTTTAAAAAGGGAGCGGAAGAAGCGGCTAAACTGGCAGAATTGTTTCATTGCACCTGTGCGGTGTTAAAAAGCAGAAGTCCTTCCTGTGGCTGCGGCATAATTTATGACGGTTCTTTTTCTGGCAATTTAGTAAGCGGAAATGGATTCACAGCACAAAAATTGCTGGATGAGGGAATTCAAGTTGTAAATGAAAATACTCTTAATGAAATAAAGGCAGATGAATTCAAAAAATAACGGAGTAAAAAGTTTTGTCTTGGAATAATTACTCCGTTACAATACCACAATATAATTTAATCGGATTATTCTTCACTCCGGCCTTGCTTGATTATTCAAAGTCGACAGTTTTAACCGAAATAGACAAGACTTCCGATTTTTCGGGCAAAGCTTGGAATGCAGAAAATAAAATGGTCATACGACCGGAAAGAAGGATATTATTATGAAAGCAACTCTTGACAGAAGCGGATGTATTTCCTGCGGCCTTTGCCCGACAACCTGCCCGGAGGTATTCCGCATGGGTGACGACGGCGTAGCAGAAGTTTGGAACGCGGACGTACCGCCGGAGGTCGAGGATAAAGCGATTGAAGCGCAGGACGGATGCCCTGTTTCAGTCATTACAGTGGAGTAAGCAGGCGTGACTTTTCACGTATTTTAACTGGAATTGTTACAAAAAGTGATTAAAGGAGTGTATTTCAACAGGATTGGAATACGCTCTTTTTGTTATAAATAAATTCATTGCTGCGCGTATTTGCAGTATGGCCGCCTTAACCTGTGCTTTTTTTCATGTGGAGTTTTGGGGGCCGCCTTTCTGTTTCACGGCAAAGAATCAATCAATTTCGCTTTATTTATAAAACATGATACAATTTAGATTAAAAAGGAGAAGTGAAACGATGAAATATTTTGTTGCCGATGCGTTTACCAGCGAACGATTCAAGGGGAACCCCGCGGGTGTTTGTATTCTGGACGAATGGCCGGATGATGATGTCATGCAGAATATTGCATTTGAGAATAATCTTGCGGAAACGGCATTTGTTGTTCCAAGAGAAGATTATTATGACCTCAGATGGTTTACTCCGGAGGAAGAAATTGATTTATGCGGCCACGCTACGCTGGCCAGCGCTTTTATCCTGATGAATTTTATTGATCAAAGTACCTCCGAAATAGAGTTCCATACACAAAGCGGAATATTAAGCGTGAAGAAAAAAGAAGACCTTTATGAAATGGACTTCCCTTCCAGAAAGCCGTATAAGATAGATGTCTCTCCCATAATTCAAGAAGCAATCGGGGTCGCTCCGCTTGAAGTTTACCAGTCAAGGGATTTGCTCGTGCTGCTTCAAACAGAAACGCAGGTGAAAACACTGGCGCCTGACTTCGAGCAAATGAAGAAAATACCCGGCTGCTTTGCCGTAATCGTAACAGCGAAAGGCGATGAAGTCGATTTTGTTTCCAGATTTTTTGCACCGGGTGCGGGCATTCCGGAAGATCCGGTTACCGGGTCTTCACACAGTACATTGATCCCGTTTTGGGCGGAAAGACTGGGCAAAGATAAGATGACCGCACGCCAGCTTTCCAGAAGAGGAGGAACGCTTTATTGCGAGAATTTGAATGAACGGGTGAAAATAAGCGGAAATGCGGTGCTCTATTCAAAGGGTGAAATTTTTACGGAGTGATACTTTTTCAAATATGATTGCATGAAAGCAAAACTATGCTATTCCAAATACCGGATCGACGGTATTTTCAGCCATGCAAGCCAGCCGCGGCCCTGAAGCCTGGTTTTGACAACCCCTTTGGTGGTTGTCATGGATTCGATTACTTCACCCCGTCCCACATAAACGCCGATATGTCCATCCATCCATACCGCCAGCCCCGGAGTGTCGGGCATTGAATCCATGCCTCCTTTTTCCGTCGCGGCCTGGTACATTCCGTCTGCACTGAGGTCGGGCATACCATTGGTATTATAATTGATTGCGCCGGTTGCGGGGTCAAACCATCCATAGCCCTTGATTAAACCGGAACAGTCTGTAACACGGCGTCCCATCCAGTTCTTATAAATAAAACTGAGGTAGGGCGTAACTTCATCCGAATAGATTTTTTTATGAGAATCAAGCAATGGCTGACTGAGCACCTGACCGTAAGTGCCGTAAACATAGCCCCATTTGCATCGCAGCGCGTTTTCTGCATATTTCACCAGATCAATATTGTTTTTCACGGCCGGATTGGTCAGATCTGGAATTTGAATTGCGGTATTGCGGCGCATATTATTGCTGCTGCGAAATATGCCAAAAATGCCGAGCAGAAAAACAAACAGGATGATTCCGATCAGGACCGCTCCAGCGGCTTTCTGCGCCTGCTTACCGTTCAACGGCATAAAATATGTTCTGTGAGGCTGTCTGTTCATCTGCACCATCTCCACTTCTAATTTGTACGCAAAAATACCGCTGACAATTTCTAATCAGCGGTAATAATTTCATAATATTATCTGCATAAGCGGAGCAAGAACTTTAGGCCTGAATCGCCGGGGAACCTGACGGCTTGTGCCTGCAGCTATTTTACTTTTCTTACGAGGCAGAATTTTGGGAAAAAGTGCTCACTTTGATAAACAAAGGGCGGGAAGTCATCGATTCTGTTCGAATCTTCTTCAATCCGGCTTTCATCAGACTCTTCCGGCACATCTGTTCCCTTTTCCTCCTGGGTACTTGTTCGGGTGCTCGTTCTTTGTATCATCCAATGCGGAATCGGATTTTCATCCGGATTGGAACAATTATATTTTCTCAATTTGGAAGCCTCCATTCAGCTTGTACAGTTTATTCGTTATATAATATGCGCAACGGGACTTTGACGTTCAAATCGGCTGTCAAGTTGCGCGGCCGGCACAATTCTGTGAACCGCCGCTACTGTGCCTGGCGCTTGTGACTGTATACAGTCCGGGCAGAGCATTTCTGCTCTGCCCGGACTGACAGCCAAATTGAACTTTAAATGAGCTGCCGTGGACTGTTAATCCGTTCGCAGCCTTTAATATTGCCGGGGCGGAAGCGGCTTAATGGGCGGTTTGTGTGATCCGGCCGGCTTTGGGGGCCCGGGTTGTCTGCGCGATCCGGACGGTCTTGGAT
>JAEWBE010000090.1 GCA_023391275.1 Bacillota bacterium
GACAATGCAAATCTGCAGCCACTCAATCACCTTCCACTCTTAATCATTCATACTGTATATTATAATACAATATCTTAATTAAGGCAAATTTACATTACTTAAGCAGCTTTTCAGGTGTAAATGAGCGGTAAGCAATCAGCAGCAGGAGCAAATCAATAACAAAGACTCCGGCCGATACCAAAAGCAGGACCAATGCGTTCAGCCGGAAAATTCCGGTAAACTGACCCACAAAAAGCAAAATAACCGGAAGAACAATATAGCCGGAAGTTTGAAAGGATTCCATATAGCTTTTGCTTCTTCCGGAAACCATGACCATAAAAATCACACCGAACACAGTAACTGCCGGGGCCAGCAGCAACACCAGCACAATCCAGTTCCAATTCAGGAAAAACGGCATGTGCAAAAGGATGTCCCCTGTGGAAATTACAATGGAAAAGATGACAAAGGAAACAGCGGTTGATATTGCGGATAAAATGACGCAGCCAAGAACCTTTGCATGAAAAATCTGCTTTACACTCATCGGTGTTAAAAGCAGGGTTTCAATCGTGCTGCGTTCTTTTTCCCCCACAAAGCTGCATGCGGCGGAAACAGTGGAGTCCATAAGCGGGATCATTAAAAAGAACATGGGACACAGAAGGTTCGTCATAAGATAAAACATACTCTGCTGGACGGTAAAACCGCTGGCCTCCGGCGGAAGAAGCTGCATCATTTTATCCACACCGTTTAACTGGTCGGTGGGAATAAAATAGATCATAATCAGATACATCACAGGCAGAGCAAGCACAAGAATAGCCGGCAGCGCAATCAGCGTGTTGCGGGCCATTTTCGTATTCCACACTTCCCCAAAATCCTTTTTTACAATAGCCTGTTCGGCCGATGAAATCAACTTCATTACCGCGCCTCCTGACGTTCCACATACCCAAAATAAACCTGTTCCAGGGTTGGCTTGATTAACCGTGCCTCGAAAACGCTGTGGCCGCCTTCAACCACCTGCTTTAACAGCCGGGGCATCTCATCTTCCCGGAGCACCTCGGTCTGCCACCAGCCATCCTCCAGTTTAAATCCGCTCAGCGTATCGCCCTCCACCAGACGGAACCCCGCCATAATCCGGCAGCCGATTTCATCACAAAGCGCCTGAAGGCCGCCTGCGGCCAGAAGGTTCCCTTTGTTAAGGATTCCGTAACCGCTGCAAATATCCTGCGCGTAGCGAAGCTGATGCGTACAGAGGAACACTGTGGTACCCTCGTTTTTGGCAAGCTTCGTGATCAGCTCGTTGACGGATTGGGCGGATTCCGGGTCAAGCCCGCTGGTAGGCTCATCCAAAAAGAGCATCTGAGGCCAGTTTACCAATGCGCGGGCAAGCGAAAGGCGCTGTGCCATGCCGGTAGAATAAGCGCTGAGCTTTTTATCCCTTGCATCCCACAGATCAAGCTGTTTTAACAGTTCACCGGCCCGCTGAGCGCAGGCGTCCTGTTTCATACCGGCAGCTTGTGCAAAAAAAATCAGATTTTCCATTCCGGTCAGCTGACCGTACATTCGGGCGCTTTCCGTCATAACGCCGCAAATGCGATGCACCTCGCACGGATTCTTCCCCGGCACCAGGTCAAATACCCTGCACTCACCTTCCGTCGGCTTAAGCAAGCCCGTCAGAAGCTTAACAGCAGTCGTTTTCCCGGCCCCATTCGGCCCTAAAAAGCCAAATACTCCACCCTGTGGAACCTCCAGATTCAAATCTTTCAGGGCCATGATGGTTCCGTCATAGGTTTTTGAAAGATGCCTGACACTGATTGCGTTCACAAGCAGTCACTCCTTTACCCCTCCTGCAGGGCTTCCGCAGTTAGTTTAATATGAGAAAAATCGTGAATTTTCTGGATATTTTCCTGAATGCCGCGCTGATCGGCCATGGATAAAAGCTTGCTGCGGTTTTTCATCAGCCTTTGCAACTCTTCCACACCGCCCGGCCCGGCGATGCAGCCGCCTTCACAGGCCATGCCTTCGACCAGATCATCCGGCAGCCGCCCTGCGTTTAAAATCATCAGCGTCTTTTTGCACTCGTCCGCACCGTTGCACCTCACGCAGGTAAACGGTGCGCTGAAACCCTCATCCTCCAGAACACGGCCAACCGCACCCGAAACCCCGCCGCTCTGTGCGTAACCTTTTCCTGCAAGGCTTCCATCCTGCTCGTTTTCGGCAGGATCAAGCACATTAATTTCTTTTGCAGAAACCATGGCGCCCAGCTCTTCAAAGGTCATAACATAATCGGCCGTATCCTGTATTTTCCGAATTTCGAGTTTTTTTGAAATGCATGGGCCGATAAACACAACCTTCGCACCCGGATTGCCGGCCCTGATGTAACGGGCAACCAGGGTCATGGGCGAGCCGGTGTGAGAAATAAGCGGAGTCAGCTTCGGGTAATGCTTTTCAATCATTTCCACAAAAGCAGGGCAGCAGGATGTTGTCATTTTTCTGTTGTTTTCAAGCGCTTCCTTTAGTTCCTGTGCTTCATTATAGGAGGTGGCGTCCGCCCCGAGGGAAACCTCCAAAACACCGGCGAAGCCCAATTTTTTAATCGCGGATTTCAGCATGCCGACATTTGCCATGCCGAAATGGCCCTCGATGGCCGGAGCGAAAGCGGCAAAAACCTTCGTTCCTCCCTTGATTTCTTCAATAATGTCAACCACACTGGAACGATCCGTTACCGCTCCGAAAGGGCAATGCTTGGTACAGGCGCCGCAACTGATGCAGCGCGAGTAATCAATTGCCGCACGCTGATATTCATCCTTGGTAATTGCTTTGACCGGGCAGGCCCGGATACAGGGGCGCATGGTATCGGAGATCGCATTGTAGGGGCATGCCGCCGCACAGCGTCCGCATTCCTTGCATTTTACCGGATCGATATACGCCCCCTTGGGAGTAATCGAAACCGCGCCGAACGGACAGGCTGAATGGCATTTTTTGGCCAGGCAATGCTGGCAGTTATCTGTGACCGTAAAGCGGCTGATCGGGCAGCCTTCACAGGCTGCTGGGAGAACAGCAACAATATCCTCGTCTTCCTGACCCGGCAGGTTTTTCCCGCGGGCGGAAACAATCCGTTCCCGGATAATTTCGCGCTCACGATAAACACAGCAGCGGAAAGTAGGCAGCGGGCCGGGAATGATATCATAAGGAATTTGGTTAAGATTCTTCTCAAGAGTGCCCTCATATGCGTATTTTGCCACTTTTGCAAGCACTTCATACTTCAGTTGCTTCGCGTCATTATCATATTGCATTCGTAACGATACCCCATTAATAATAATATTTTTGTACTTTTTTACCCAGCCGTTCCACCAAGCTGCAAAGTTCCTCAATCAATTTGATTTTAATGCTGAGGTCGGCCGGCAAACCGGGATTCTGATGGGCAGGATTAATTGCTTTGCCAATAAACACCTTCAGGTCGGTACAGTCTTCCAAAAGAATTTTTGCAATTCTGGACGCGCCATTGGGTTCATCAAGCATGTGAAAATAAAAGGTATCCGCTTCCCGCGAAAGGTAACTTTTCAGTATCTCAACCGTCCTGCTCAGAGTCAGCACACCCTCGGTAACAACGTCAATGCCGTCAATCTGTCCGACAGGCGGAATATCCGGATCGGTGTACTGAAGGCTGGTTTCCACCTTGCGGTTCAGCAGCCGCGCGACGATATTTGCGCTCGTTCCGCCGCAGACAATCCGCGTCCCGGGGGAAGTCATATAATCATGCACCATACGGGCATCGTCCTCTTTTTTCACCGGCGGGCCGGAAAGCAGATTGACAACACAACGTGGTGTCATTTTCAGAATAAGAACTGTGGAATCGTCCCCCGGCTTATTCAGGTAGAGCTCATCAACGGCCTGCGACAGCGAAACCGCCAGGCGGGGAGCGGAGGTCTCCTTCAGCGATGTTTTGGCAAGCCATGCCGAAACATTATCCAGATTCCAGCCAAAGTTAAGCGCCTGACCCACTCCGGCGTATACGACTCCGTCACTGACCAGTGCAAGGACATCGCCCGGCTGAACAGTAAAATGGCTCTCTGTCACACATTTTCCGGCACATTCCTTGACCTCGGAGCAATATTCCAAATCAATAGGCTTTCCGTTGCGCACAAAAATGCACGGCGGGTTATCGAACTCCACAAGCGAAACTTCACCGCTGTCAAAAATCTGAATGATGCTGAACGTGGAGTACGCCAGTTTGCGCACATTGCAGACAGGAAGCGTTTTGGCAATGGTTTCAACCGCCTCCGCCACAGTCGCCCCTTCGTCGAGCATGGTGGAAAGGATGCTGCTGGTTAAAGTGGAAAGAATATTTGCTTTTACCCCGCTGCCAAGGCCGTCGGCCAAAACAGCAATTGTGGAATTTTCGGTACGGGAAATACGGACTTTATCGCCGCAAAGTTCTTCACCGTATTTATTTAAACTCCGGTAGGCGGCGTCAACATGCATGTTCATTGTTCATCACCGTCAAATACAATCATATTTTTCAGCTTGGTCAGCGTAACCTTGGTTTCCGCAGTCGTTTCGCCAAGCAGGCTGGCAATCTGCTGCGCAGCAATCATCTGCTTATCAATAACCTTTTGCGCCATCTCCATGGTTTCGTTTCTAAGCTTATATTTATTTTCAAGGTCTGCCTCTTCCTGCGTAATATCTTTAAAAATACCCATTGCGATGTTTTCCTTCGCTATGTAGACAATGGTCTGTATCGTGGTAATACCATATTCCCTGTACGTTACTTTTTTATCCGAAATAGACTGCCTTGAATCAAATACATATTGAAAATCGGAAGAATCAATAATCTCGTACAGGCTCTTCTGCAAAGCCTCGCGGCGTGAAATACGGAATGCTTTTTCCGCTGCGGTGTTAAACTCGATGATATTCAAATCTTTATCGACAATGATTGTGACATTCGGCGTTTCAGTCAGCACATAATTGGAAAGCGATTCGGCACGTTCCCTCATATACGGCATGCACATGGTCAGCTCGGCCTTATTCTGGTAAACGGCAATTGCCTTATCCCGGCAGGTAGGATAGCCGCAGGAACCGCAGTTGAGCTCATCTTCAGGGGAATCCTTTCCAATTTTTGAAAGGATGGAGCGGATGGTCGCTTCGTCGGGGATGTCCTCTTTTGGCGAGCGGTCCACAAACTGCATAAACATGGAAACCTGTTCCGGAAGCTCCGGGAATTCTTTACGGTCCTCATTCGCGTACTGCCTGATTTTTACCGAGGTGGAAAAGCGGGTAACGGAATCCTTTGTGGAGACGGGCCCGTTCACACAGCCGCCCCTGCACATATTTATTTCGACAAAGCAATGTTCCAGTTCCCCGCGCTCCATGGCCTTGAAAAGGTCGATGCACTCCGCGGGACCGCTGACGCTGAGCAGCTTCCAATCCCCGGTGTCCCCCCGGGAACGCAAAGAAGCTAAAATTCCGTCCGCAACCGGATACATTCTTAATATTTTGGAACTGGAATTTAAGAAAGTCGCAGGTTTTTCTTTGTTGATTACAATATTTTTTTCCTCAAACCAATTGGCAAGGTCTTCAAACGTAATCACGGCATCCACTTCATTGTTGTGCCGGATATCGGCGGCTTCATCAATTTTCGCAATCCACGGGCCGACAAATATCACGCGTACACCACGGCCGTAGCTTTCCTTCAAAAGACGTGCGTGCGCAATCATCGGCGACACGACCGGGGCCAGCTCATCCACAAGGGAAGGATAATACAGCTCAGCCAGCCGGTTGACAGAAGGGCAGCAGGTAGTAATAATGTTCTTCATCTTGTTTTCCTGCATCAGCCTGTGATACTCGGCGGTAACATAAGCCGCGCCGATACTGGTTTCGGCAACACCGTAAAAACCAAGCGCTTTGACCGCGCCGGCAAATTGTCCCACCTCGTCGAAATCAAAGGCGCCATAATAAGAGGGGGCGACGGAAAGGATTACCCGTTCTCCCCTTTTAATAAATTCTTTTACGAGCGCAGCATCGCTGGCAAGCGTTTTGGCATTTTGCGGGCACTGTTCCAGGCAGGTTCCGCAAAGAACACAGTTGCGGTCAATAATTTGAGCCTGCGAATTTGAAACCTTAATGGACTTCACCGGGCAAACCTTCACACACTTGTAACAGTTCTTACAGTTCGCAGCTTTTAAACCGATAATACTCATTGAAATCTCACCTATTCCCTATTATTCGTGCAGTCTTTTTTTAATTTCATTGTTAAAAAATGATTCGGTTTCGAAAGGAGCGACATGAAAGCGCTCATCATTTACACAAATGCAAACGCCGTTATCCGCACATTCCCCCATGCAGAAAGAACCTTTCAGTGCAATCTGGTCTTTAAGGTGATTTTGCGAAATAAGCCGATCCAAAATTTTAATGACATCGCGCGAACCTTTCAGATGGCATGAGCTGCCGATGCATATTGTAATTTCCATTCTTGTCATCCTTTTCCAGCAATCAATTTCTTCAACGTTCTGATATCTTGTTAATTATTTAACATTAATCTTATTATAGCATCTTGCACTATTCATAACAAGAGCTTCCGTGAATTAATTGATTGATTCCGATCCCCTTTTCCACACAAAATACGCAATAGATTAGTCTAATTATAAAATGATATCTAACGATTTTCAATGGTAATTAACTGTATGTGCCCGGCTCCCCATATGGCATGTATTATAAATATCTGAGCAAAAATATGCAGCAGCCAAAATTTTTAAATTTTTCAAAGTAATGAGGGCACGTCACATGACGTGCCCTCATTACTTTATCAGGTTAAGTTTATTCCAAGTTTAATTTTTTTCTTAACATCCACTCTGTGAGAAAATAGAATGCCACGCCAAAAACGAGAGTGTACACAATTACCCCCAGGAGCACAAGCTCCACTGCAGAGCTTACCTGAGCCACGGAAGCTGCTGTCGCACGAAGGGACTCGAAATAGTTTCTTATACTGTCGCCAAACGAGGTAAAAATAAAGGAAGCAACAATCTGTTCTATCACACCGAAACCGAGGTATGCACCCACACCCGCAAGGAGTTTATGCTTGGAACTCATATTGCCAATTGCAACGGCTGCGTAAATGGAGGTGATGCCGGCCAGCGTGCCAATAATTAACAGCAGTAAAACTTCCAGCAAAATCACATATCCGGACGCACCCACGGTATTCATCGCCGAATTTAACTGAGAAAACGCCTCGCGCACTTTTTGTAAAGTGACCTGGTCAACCGCCATAATAAAAATGGAAATCATTGAAACAATGACACTCAATGCCGTCCACATCAGGCTCACGATCATTTTACAGTCGATCTGGGTGTGTACCTTAACCGGAAGAGTAAACGAAAGGTAGCCCTCGTCGCTCAGCAGATTCTTATTGAATCTTTGAATAGCCACGACCAGCGTCATGACACAGATACCGACGATGATTACGACAAAAACACTCATGGCAATGATCTGGGGTACTTTAAAATAATCGTTATTCACTGCCAGAAAGAATTTATTGATAAGGGCAAAAACAACAAGCAGCGCATACATGGGCAGGAAGGTTCTTCCGGTCGCTTTGATTTCATATTTTAAAAGTTTACCTAACATTTGAACACCTCCCTGAATAATGCATCGACGCTCTTGTTTTCATTCTCACGAATATCGTCCACCGTAGAGGTCAGAACAATGCTGCCCTTGTTAATAAAAACAACTTGATCGAGCACTTTTTCAACATCTGCAATCAAGTGGGTCGAAATGATAATCGTCGCATTTTCACTGTAATTTCCGATAATTGTATCGAGAATGTAATCCCTTGCCGCGGGGTCCACACCGCCGATTGGCTCATCCAAAAGATAAAGCTCCGCCTCGCGGCTCATAACCAGAATCAGCTGTACTTTTTCCTTGGTGCCCTTACTCATTGTTTTCAGCCTTTGCGCCGGGTCCACACTGAGCCGCTGAAGCATATCGTAAGCCTTGTGGCGATTAAAATTTTCATAAAAATCGCTGAAAAAGTCGATCATGTTGTTTACGGTCATCCAGTCGTTCAGGTAGGTACGTTCCGGCAGGTAGGAAACAATTTTCTTCGTTTCGATTCCCGGTTCCATGCCGTTAATTAAAATTTTGCCGCTGGACGGCGTAATCAGGCCGTTGGCCAATTTGATCATCGTACTTTTGCCGCTGCCGTTGGGGCCAAGCAAGCCGACGATCTTCCCTTTTGGGATAGCCAGATTGATTGCGTTCAATGCCATACAATTTGGATAAAATTTCACCAAATTAAGACATTCCAAGATGTTCTCCATTATTTTTCCTCCTCTGCTGTACTCCTGATGAGTGAAATTGTCTGCTGCCGGTCATAACCCAGATTGCTCATATTTGCGATAAATTCCTGAATTAAACTCATTGCCAGATTATTTTTAGTCTGCATAATTTTATCCACATCCTCTGTAACAAATCTGCCGCTTGTACGTTGTGAAAACAATAAGCCTTCACTTTCCAACTGCGCGAGCGAGCGCTGCATCGTGTTTGGATTGACCGAAGCTTCCTCCGCCAAATCGCGAACGGACGGCAGTTTGGTACCGGCAGGGTATATTCCCGATACAATCATTAATTCTATCTGTTCAATTAACTGTGCGTAAATTGGCCGATCGGATTTTAAATTCCATGCCATAATTTCACCTCCGTTTGTATTAGTGTACTAATATCTTAATACAATAATACATCGGATTTTTAATTTGTCAAGACCAATATCAAATATTTTTTCATAAAAAAGCACCGGAAGATTTCCTTCCGGTGCAGAAACAGGTCATATTAACATTTACAAACAACCGATTGCAGCAAAGCGAATTCAGACTCACTTTTTTCCATTGACCGACGAGGTACCCTTTTCGTAAAGGTATGTGCTTTCAAGGTCGGCCAAATGCAGTTTGACGGCAATCGGATATTTTTGATACGCCAGGCTGATGGAAAAGCCGCCGCCTTTGACGGCCTCGTCAAAACCGCCCATGTGCCAGCGTATGGCAATCGCTTCCGAAGTTTTCAAGCGCAGAAAACGCTCAATCAGAAAAACCGATTTTTCGCCGTGCCCGTAAGGATAGCTGTCCTCAATCGTATAGTACGGGCGCTTTTCCCACGCCCCGGTTTCCTCGTTTTTTACGTTGCGCACGCTTTCTTTATAAAACTGGGCCTTGCATACATCATGCAGCAGGCCGCAGAGAGCGAAACTTTCCTCGCTGTCCGTATCAGGATCAAAGAACTGATTGCGCATCACATGATAAACACTGACACTGTGCTGCACCAGTCCGCCAAGACATGCGCAATGAAATTTTGTACTGGCCGGCGCGGTAAAAAAATCGGTGGTTTTCAGCCATTCCAGCAATTCGGCGCTGCCGGCACGTGTGACTTTTGACTGATATATTTCCTCGAATTCCTCTTTGTAACCCATCGTTATAGCCCCCATATCAATATGATATCATTATAACACATATATAGGAACAATAACAGCAACAAATAACCGCATCTTAGAATTGGCGGGTAAAAATATCGCTGTTTTCAAGCAGACTTTCCACGGTGTCAAATCCCAGACGATGCAGAAGCTCGATAACATACGGATTGTCAATTGGTGTGGGATACACAGCGTCTTCCCCGTACTGAATTACATTTTTACGCCCTTCGTCACGGTGGATCAATGCTTTCGGGCCGCCGACACATCCGCCGACACAACCCATCCCCTCAAGAAAGTTAGCGGTATTTTTACCTTCCAAAAGTTCATTGAGCATTGCTTTACAAGCGGGAACCCCGTCTGCCTGACGGGCATGAACCGTGATTTCCCGGTCTGGATTCAATCGTTCCACCGTACTCTGCACCGCCTCACTGACGCCGCCGGTCCGGGCATAAATTCGGCCCGCACGGGACGAATGGTCGCGCTCATCCTCCGGGAATTCCGCAGGATTTATCCCGGCAAAATCAAAAATATCCTGAACTTCCTGAAAAGTCAAAACAAAGTCCGTGGAGGCTGAAACATCCGGCTCCCTGGCTTCCGCCTTTTTTGCAAGGCACGGCCCGACAAAAACGGTTACGGCATCGGGATAAAGCTGCTTGATTGCACGACCGCAGGCAACCATCGGCGAAACTGCGCCCGGAACATGGGGAATCAGCTGGTGGTACACCCTGCGTATCATGGCAATCCACATCGGGCAGCAGCAGCTTGTAAGCTGAAAGTCTTTTTCAGTCAGGATGTTTTTATCGAATTCAAGCGCTTCCTTCAGGGTCAGAATATCCGCGAACAGCGCCACTTCCAGCATGCCGGCAAAGCCCAGTTTTTTAAACGCGCTGCGCAGTTTGCCGGGGGTAACTTCCTTACTGAACTGGCTGATAAACGCCGGCGCAATCATCGCGTAAACCGGCCCCTTTGCTTCGTGAACAGCAGCAAGCGCCGGAAGAATATCCCTGCTGGCGGTCAGCTTTTTAGCGTTGCAGTTCTCAATGCACTCGCCGCATCCTACACATAAATCCCTGTTAATTTGCACATTACCGTTTTCATCCTTGTAAAGCGCTTCAAAAAGGCACTTCCCGGCACAGGCGCTTTGCTCGCTGTCGGAGCAGACACAGTCCCCGATTCGCCACACAGGCGGATACTTGTCCGGGTTCAGAAGGCAGTCCAGATGGTGGGGATCAAACTCCTCCTGCCTGATTTTTTCAAGTTCCTGCGGCTGCATATTTTCCACCGAAGCTTTTACCAGCCGATGATACAATTCATTGAACGAAGTCATATTCATTTCCCTCTTTGCTTTATTTCTTTAGGCTTGTCCGAAACAGCCGTTCTATCCGTTATGGTAATATTTAACATTATATATGAAATGATTTAAAACCACAAGATTTATTACGGAATAAATTTCTATGTCATCTAAAATGGCTGAAGAGTGTGACACTTGACAGAATAAAAATCACAGGAGATCCGTTACTCAAATTTTTCCATTTCTGTATTGACATCTTAAGTTAGCAATGGTAAACTTAGTATAGAGAAAATATCATAATTATTCAATTAAAACTTGAAAGAAGGTTAAATTTATGTTGAATAAAGAGGTTGTTAAGCTCATTATTAATCAAATCAACAAAGAATTTTTTTCAGCTTATTTATATCTTGATATGGCCAATTATTATAATTCAAAAGGTTTAACCGGTTTTTCCAACTGGATGAATGTGCAGGCGCAGGAGGAACGTGACCATGCAATGCTGTTCATTACCTATTTGCTCAATAACGACGAAACGGTTTCTCTTGGCGCAATTGACGCTCCGGATAAAGCCTACGCCGATTTCAAAGCACCTCTTACGGTTTCTCTGGCACATGAACAATATGTCACTTCGCTGATTCATACAATTTACGGAGCGGCTATCAAAGAAAACGACTTCCGCACCGTACAGTTCCTTGACTGGTTTGTAAAGGAACAGGGCGAGGAAGAAAAAAATATTGACGACTTAATCAAGCGTTACGATTTGTTTGGCAGCGATTCCAAAGGGTTATACATGCTTGACGCGGAACTGGCAACAAGAGTTTATGCTGCTCCGTCACTGGTATTGTAAACGGGCCTCTGTGGGCCCCGAAAAAGAATAAAACGAAAGGTCTTTGACACACCCGCCAAAGGCCTTTTTGGTATATACTCAATTAAATGCTCTGTTTTGCGGATATATTCTGCGCCATTGATCAGCGTATCAAAAAATGCCCGAATATTCCGTAACTTTGTTACAGAATAAAATGCCATTTCTATAATATAATAATGCCATAGAAAAAAGACAGCCCCGCAATTGGACAAACCAATTGCAGGACTGACTGGAGCTACTGGTCAGACTCGAACTGACGACCTGCGCATTACGAATGCGCTGCTCTACCAACTGAGCCACAGTAGCACTTATTTAGCTGACCAAACTATTATACAAAACCAACACGCCCACGTCAATAGTTTATTGTAAAATCTTTTAAAAAGGTTTTAATCGGGTTTCTCTATTTTCGTGAATAATAGTCACGGAACAACAGTAAGAAACCGATTAGAATATATAATCTTGTAAGTATTGTTTTTGCAAGTCTACATGAAAGGCGGTGTGTTTTATGGGGAAAATATGTATTAATGAAAGACTGCGTGAGTTGCGATTAAAAAGTGGCTACACTCAATACCAGATTGCGAAAATACTTAACATTGACCGTTCCACTTATTCCTACTATGAAATTGGAAAAACAATGCCTGACATTACGGTACTGCTAAAGCTTTCAAGGATATTCAACATTCCGATTAACGAGATGCTCGCCGACGAGGATGTGCCGGACGGAGTATCTGATAGTGGGTCAACACCGAGTTTTCTGCACAGCAAAAAGAATACAAGCCATATTTATGAACTTTCAAATCGGGAAAAAGAATTGGTTGGCGCTTTCCGCATCTGCACACCTGAAGATCAGGAGAAAATTTTACAGTTGATCAAAGTTGGTTTTATAAATAAAATTTGTCCCAATTCACACGATATTGATTGAAAGAATTTCTGTTTTGTGTTAAAATTATAATATTGATAAATGGATTTGATTAAGTCAAAGCGAAGCCTGTTCCGGATGAGGAACGTGCTTACTTTGACTTTTTTGTGTAGGAGGAATGATTTCTTTTGTTCGATGTTACAATTATCGGATGCGGCATTGTCGGCGCTGCAACAGCGCAGATGCTTGCCCGGTATCAGCTGCGAGTCGGCATGCTGGAAAAGGAAAACGATGTTTCCATGGGCACAACCAAAGCGAACAGCGCAATTATTCATTCCGGTTACGACCCGCTGCCCGGCACACTTATGGCAAAGCTGAACGTGCGCGGCGCAGAATTGACAAAGCGGCTGACGGAGGAGCTTGGGGTCGACTATCGACAGGTCGGATCGCTCACGCTGGCATTTACCGACGAGGAGATTAAAACGATTCAAACACTTTATGAACGCGGCCTGCGCAACGGAGTACCCGGAATTCAAATCCTTTCCCCGGAAGAAGTCCGCAGCAAAGAAAAAAATCTTTCGGAAAAAGTGAAATGCGCGCTCTTCTGCCCCACCGCAGGGATTCTGATGCCATGGCGGTTCGCTATTGCATTGGCTGAAAACGCCGTGCTGAATGGCGCTCAGCTGCATCTGAATACCCGGGTCACAGGGATTGAACGGGCAGGCGGAATTTATACCATTCACACCGGCAAAGGGGATTTTGAAACGAGGTATATTATTAACGCGGCAGGCGTTCATGCTGATGAAATTCATTGCATGGTCGCGCCAAAGCGTTTTGAGCCGAAACTCAGCCGCGGGCAGTATTATCTGCTGGACAAATGCTCCGGCGATTTGATCAGCACGGTTGTGTTCCAATGCCCCACGGCGCACGGAAAGGGTGTGCTTGTTGCTCCCACAATTGACGGCAACCTGATTGTCGGCCCGAACGCCGAACCGGTTGAAGACGGAGACGACGTTGCAACCACGGCCGCCGGTCTGGAATTTGTATTGCAAAAAGCAGCCCTCTCTGTACCGAGTCTTAATTTCAGGGATTCCATCCGCAATTTTGCGGGCGTAAGAGCTGCCAGCGACCAAAATGATTTTATCATAGAGGAAGCTGCACCCGGCTTTATTGACGCCGCCGGAATCAAATCACCCGGCCTTTCGAGTGCTCCGGCTATTGCTGAATATATCAGGGATTTGCTGCAACGGGCAGGACTGCCGCTGGCGTTAAAGAAATCCCTCATTAAAAATGAAAAAAGAATTGAATTTAAAAAACTTTCACCCGAGGAAAAGAACACAGTCATCCATAACAACCCCCTGTACGGCCGTATTATCTGCCGCTGTGAAACCGTCAGCGAAGGGGAAATTGTGGATGCGCTCCACTCCCCCGTTCCCCCTAGCACTATTGACGGAGTCAAGCGGCGCTGCAACGCCGGGCTTGGACGCTGTCAGGGAGGTTTTTGCGGCCCGAGGGTGCATGAAATCATTGCACGAGAACGGAAAATGAATCCAAAAGACGTACTGAAGGATCAGGCAGGGACGGTGATACTCACCGGAGAGACCAAGGCCGGGGGTGTCCAATGAAATACGATGTGATTGTAATCGGCGGAGGGCCGGCCGGACTTGCGGCAGCTTATGAAGCGAACCGGAGCGGTGCGAAACATGTTCTGATTTTAGAACGGGATAAGGAACTGGGCGGTATTCTGAATCAATGCATCCACAACGGATTCGGCCTGCATTACTTCAAAGAAGAGCTTACCGGCCCGGAATATGCCGATAAATTTATTGAGCTGCTGAAAAACACCTGCGTGGAAGTAAAATCAGACACCATGGTGCTGCAAATAACCAATCAGCGGGAGGTTCACGCCGTCAATCCGGCGGACGGTTATATGGTAATGCGGGCCGGCGCCGTTATTCTGGCCATGGGCTGCCGTGAGCGCACCCGGGGCGCAATCGCAATACCGGGCGACAGACCCTCCGGTATTTTCACAGCCGGAACAGCGCAGAGGTATGTAAATATCGAAGGCTATATGGTCGGCAAGCGCATTGTGATTCTTGGCTCCGGCGATATCGGACTGATTATGGCGCGGCGCATGACGCTTGAAGGCGCGAAAGTGCTTGCCTGTGTTGAGGTAATGCCATACTCCGGCGGACTGAACAGGAATATTGTCCAGTGCCTGAAAGATTACAATATCCCGCTTTATTTATCGCACACTGTTACTGAAATCAAAGGTAAGGACAGGCTGGAACAGATTACGGTGAGCAAAGTGGATGAAAACCGCAAACCGATTCCGGGTACCGAAATGATCTTTGACTGCGACACGCTCCTTCTTTCCGTCGGCCTGATTCCGGAAAACGAGCTGACCCGTGAAGCCGGTGTCGAAATGGACAGGCGTACAAACGGAGCGGTGGTTTACGAAAATATGGAGACTTCCATCCCGGGCGTGTTTGCCTGCGGCAACGTGGTACACGTTCACGATCTGGTAGACTATGTCACCCTGGAAAGCATGCGGGCTGGCAGGGCGGCTGCGAAATTTCTTCAATCCGGTGAATGTGAAAATGAAAAGGTCGTTGAAATCAGGAACGGTAACAGAGTAACTTACACCGTACCTCAAAAATTAAGAGTGAATCAAATCGGCAATTCCGTAGAAGTATTTTTCCGCGTCAACAATAACTATAAAAATGTTGTAATCCGCGTTGACGACTGCGAAAAACAAATAGCAAGATATCCACGCGAGCATGTTGCTCCGGGCGAAATGGAACGCATTGTGCTGCCGAAGTTGCTTCTGGATAAAATTTCAGGCAACAGTATCACCGTTTCAATCAATGACGCGGAGGTAAACGTATGACAGAACTGATCTGCATTGTATGCCCCAGGGGCTGCCATCTGCGGGTGGATGAAAATGATAATTACAAAGTAAGCGGAAATTCTTGTGAAAAGGGCGCAGAATATGGCAGGAAAGAAC
>JAEWBE010000111.1 GCA_023391275.1 Bacillota bacterium
GTATGATATCCAGTATTCACGCGGGCAGCATTGAAGAGTTATTAAAAAGGAAACAGGCGGTTGCCCTGCTCGAAACGGGGGCTTTTGGCAGTGTTGCCATGCTGAACGGGCACGACCGACCGGGAAAAATAACAGGAATTTACAGGGCGGGTGATTTGCTTGCTGAAATTTATGGGCGCGCTGATTCTGATCGCGGCGGGAACGCTCGCGGGATATATGGAGTCGCATAGGTTAACCGTAAGGGTGCAGCAGCTTGAGGCGTTTCTCCGTTTCCTTTCTGCGGCGCAGACGGAAATTCGTTTTGCCGCGCTGCCTGTGGAACAGATTGTGCAAAGGCATGGCCGGGACATGGAGTTTCTTCGTATCTGTGCGAAAAATTGTGAACAGGGCGGGCGATTTTCGGCCGTTTGGGATGAAAGCGTGAGTACAGGCGCTAAGGGCAGCGGCCTGCTGGCCGGGGACATTGAACTTTTGCGTAGTTTCGGCAAAGGGTTCGGAGCCAGCGATGTGGAAGGCCAGCTTTCTCATTGCGAACTGTATTCCCAGCTGATCGGCGAAAACCTGAAAAATGCAAGGGAAGAAAAAAGCCGAAAGTCAAAGCTTTATCAAATACTCGGGATATTTTCTGGAATGGCGGCAGCGCTTGTGCTGTGCTGAAAACGGAGGAATTGTAATGGATGTGGACTTGATTTTTAGAATCGCCGCGATCGGCATTATTGTCGCAGTACTGGATCAGCTGCTGATTCGTTCCGGGCGGGAAGAACAGGCTATGATGACAAATATTGCAGGACTGATCGTAGTGCTTATGATGATTATTCAGCAAATCGACACCTTGTTTAAGACGATTAAGTCCATTTTTGGGTTGTAGTCATGAATATTGTTGCAATAGCGGGAATTTCCATCATCGCGGCCATTCTGGCGGTAATGATGAAGCGGTATCATCAGGAATATTCGATTATCATCAGTATTGCGGCCGGGGTTATCATCCTGTTTGAAATCTTCGCCAACCTTTCTCCGGCTGTCAGGCAGATTAATACCCTGCTTTCTTCTGCCGGACTATCAGCGGAATATACTGCAATTCTGTTTAAAGCGCTGGGTGTTTGTTTTTTAGCTCAGTTTGCCGCCGATTCCTGCCGCGATGCCGGGGAAAGCGCGCTGGCTTCGAAAGTGGAGCTGGCCGGAAAAATTGCCATTGTGGTTTTATCGCTGCCTCTCTTTGAAAGTATTGCAAATACGGCGGTTGGCTTAATTGGTAGATGAATATGAAAAAAATACTGTGTTTCTGTTTTTTGATGATTCTGATTTTTGTTTTTTCCGTTCCCGTTTCGGCAGCGGAAAAACAGGAAGATTATTATAATCAGCAGTTTAAGCAAAGCGGTGCGGAGGATTTGCCTGATTATCTGCCCAACGATACCCGTAAGGCATTGGATAATCTTGGGGTGGAGGGAAGCGACTGGAAGGGGATTACCTCAATCACGCCGGAAAGCCTGTTTAAACAGATCCTTTCCATTATTGGGGGCAAAACCTCCGAACCGCTGAAAGCGGCAGTCTCGGTAATCGCGGTCATGCTGCTGTGTGCCCTTTTAAACGGAATGAAGCTTTCTTTTGGGGAAAGGCCGATGGGGGGCGTAATCGGCATGGTGGGTACACTGTGCATCTGTACGGTGGTGGTTCAGCCCATTGTTTCCTGCATTGCGAACGCGGCGGATGTCATCAAAGCCGCGGCCGGGTTTCTGCTTGCCTGCGTACCCGTGCTGGTGGGTATTATGATTGCCGCCGGGCAGCCTGCGTCGGCGGGTTCCTACAATCTTTTAATGATGGCCGCGGGGAATGCCATCTCGCTTTTATCCGCAAATATTCTTGTGCCGATGATGAATATTTTTCTTGCCCTTTCCATTGTATCCGCGGTTTCCCCAAGTATTAATCTTGGCGGGTTATGCGATGCTTTTCATAAAACAGTCAAGTGGGCTATGGGGCTGTGCATGACTGTCTTTGCCGGGCTCCTTACCATGCACGGAATTGTTGCTACTTCACTGGACAGCACCGGGTCAAAAGCGGCAAAGTTTATTGTCAGCAGTTTTGTCCCGGTCGTGGGCAATGCGCTGGGCGAGGCGCTGCACGCCATTAACGGCTGTGTGAAGATGCTCAAATCCGGCGTGAGCGCTTTCGGACTGCTTGCCGGAATTTTTATTTTTCTGCCGATTATCATTCAGTGTATTCTGTGGATCGTCACAATGAATGTTTGCTCCGGAATCAGCGGTGTTTTCGATCAGAAAGAAATCAGCTCCATATTGAAGGCGGTCGTAAATGTGCTGGAAACCATGCTCAGCATGATTCTTTGCTGCATGGCGATTTTAACGGTTTCAACCGTTGTTATGCTGATTATCGGGGGTGTGGCATGAACGCGGTAAAGGAATGGTCCGCCGCCATCTGCATGGCGGTGCTCGCGGCTTCCATGCTGCAAAATCTAGTCCCCAACGGTTCCATGGAACGAATGGTGAAATTCGTAATCGGTGCGTTTGTGATTTGTGCGCTGATTCAGCCTCTTGCAAAAATTGTTCCGCAGGTGAGCTTTGACTTTCAGGAAAATACGAAAAGCCCGGTGAATTCCGAGCTGAAAGGAACGGTCGAAACTCAGCTTTCTTCCGCTGCACAGAACAGCATTAGGAACCTGGTGATCACGGAATTAAATAATATCAATATAAAATGTGAAAATGTTAATGTGATTATGGATACTAACGAAGATGGCAGCATATCAATTAACAAGGTGGTTGTAACACTCGCAAAAGGATATGATGCCGACTGCAAAACAGCATCGGAGCATCTGGAAAAAGCGTTGGGACTTAAAATGGAGGTAACTGTCGATGAAGGAAAAAGGTAGCGTTGAAAAAGAGGGGAAAGAAACACTCTTTGACAGGCTGGCCGGAAATGAGGCATATCGCAAGATTATCATTGCCGCCTGTGTCGTCGGCATCGCCCTTATTTTCCTTTCCGGATACTTCAAAAAAGACGCCGCTTCGACCCAACCGACGGCTTCCCAGTCCGTCATAACGGCCGAGCAGTATGCCTCCCAGCTGGAGAACAGCCTTGCGGACATGGTAACACGGATTCAGGGAGCGGGGACGGCCAAGGTGCTTGTCACGCTCGAGAGAAGTACGCAGTATGTTTATGCTACCGAGGAGAAAAAGAGCACTCAGACCAACGAAGACAAATCTGACGGTTCCACCACCAAAAACGAGGCGAACGACAGCACCGAAACGAACTATATCCTTGTAAAGGATGCCGACGGCGCGCAGAAGGCGATCGCGGTGACGGAGGTGCAGCCAATTATAAAGGGTGTGGTCGTTGTATGTGACGGCGGCGATAATCCGGCCGTACAGCAGAATATCATAAATGCTGTGACAACAGCGCTTGATATCACTTCCGTGCGGGTGTGCGTGATAAAAGCAAAATAATTTTAAACAGGGGGAATTATTCTATGACTATGGGAAAGCGTCAGCTTGTTCTTGCGGCTTTGATTGTGGCGCTTGGTGCGGCGGTATATTTGAATTGGCAGTTTTCGGGCAATAATCAGCTGCTCGCTACCGACGCCCTGACCTCAACTTCCGACCGTACGCTGGGGGAAGCACAGCTTGTGGAAGGCTCGGCAGTCTCCGGCGCGCCGAAGACTTCCTCGTCAACCTCGTCGGCTGTGCAGACAAGTGCAAACGCGGATACTTATTTTACTCAGGCACAGCTGGCACGCCGTCAGGCGCGGGACACTGCGGTTGAACTTGCGGAAAAAGTAATTACCGACGCGAAGGCCAGCGATACCGCAAAAAAGGAAGCCGTTGTTCAGGCAGCAGCCATTGCGAACAATACGATTAAAGAAACCAATATTGAAACGCTGATTAAGGCGAAGGGCTTTTCCGACTGCCTTGTATTCCTGCAGAACAACGAGTGCAACGTGGTGGTCAAAATCAAGGATTCTTCGCAGAACAACGCCATTGTAATTAAGGATATTGTCGCGGGCCAGGCCGGAATTTCCTATGACAAGATTAAGATCGTCGAGGTGAAATAGCTTCCGGCGTGGAATACTTTTTGATTTTCCGAACCGCAGGCTTTTCCATTGATATAAATATTTGATTCTGAACGAGATTGTGGTATAATATGCCTGTGGATGTTTGAAAATATAATGAGCAATCAGAACCCTCCACATACCTGTGGGGGGTTCTTTTATTAAAAAGTGCATGAAGATGCGGTGAAAAACGGAGGAAACATGAAAAGACATGAGGCGAGGGAACAGGCTTTTATCCTGATTTTTGAATGAAGCATTAACCACGATACTACCGAGCAAATTATCGAT
>JAEWBE010000031.1 GCA_023391275.1 Bacillota bacterium
TACCGCTTTTGTAGTAACTTCCATTGCAACTTCAGCCGCATACAGTTTCGCCATCGCCGCTTCCTCGGAAAAACGCTTTTGCGTATCTTTTGCAATTGCGGCGCGATAAACCAGCAGCTGAGCCGCCTTGATTTTGGTCGCCATATCGGCAATCTGGAACTGGGTGTTCTGGAATTTTGCAATCGGCCTGCCAAATTGTTTTCTTTCTTTTACATACTTAACAGTCTCTTCATATGCACCTTCCGCCAAGCCCAGTGCTTGCGCGGCGATACCGATACGGCCGCCGTCCAAAGTCTGCATGGCAATACCGAAGCCTTTGCCTTCCGCGCCCAAAAGATTTTCTTTGGGAACAATGCAGTTCTCAAAAATCAATTCGGTCGTGGAAGAACCGCGAATTCCCATTTTCTTTTCTTTGGTTCCGATGCTGAAGCCCGGGAAGCTCTTCTCTACAATAAACGCTGAAATTCCCTTGGTTCCCTTGCTCTTGTCCGTCATTGCAAATACAATATAAGTATCAGCTTTACCACCGTTGGTAATAAAGATTTTGCTGCCGTTCAGCACATAATGGTCGCCGTCAAGAACCGCCTTTGTTTGCTGACCGGAAGCATCTGTACCGGCGTTCGGCTCTGTTAAAGCAAATGCGCCGAGCAGTTTGCCGGAAGCCAGCGGCTTCAGGTACTTTTCCTTCTGCTCCGGGGTACCGAACTTTTTAATCGGGTCAGAACCGAGGGATGTATGGGCGGAAACAATAACACCGGTAGTACCGCAAACTTTAGAAATTTCCTCTACGCACAGTACATAAGCAAGCGTATCGCAGCCCTGCCCGCCATATTCTTTTGGTATCGGAATGCCCATGAACCCAAGTTTTTTCATCTTCTCGACTGTTTCGGATGGGAACCGCTCGTTTTCATCAATTTCCTGTGCCAATGGTTTTACTTCAGTTTCCGCAAACTCCCTGAAGAGGGTGCGGGCCATTTCGTGTTCTTTGCTCAGTACGAAGTCCATACTCGTTCCTCCAAATTTAAATTTACACCAATCCCTGATACTATTCTCAAATCAAAAAGGTATTTATGCGGTTTTGTTCCCCACGCCTGTGGCATGGGGAACAAAACCAAATTATAAAAGTCCATTTAGTCAGAAATCAATATGAATTATTTTGTGTAATCAAAAAATCCCTTGCCGGTTTTTCTGCCCAGCATTCCTCCGCGGACCATCTTTTTCAGCAGAGGATGAGGACGGTATTTTGTATCCCCGGTTTCCGCCTGAAGCACTTCCATAATGGCAAGCACGACATCCAAACCGATTAAGTCGCCCAGCGCGAGAGGGCCCATCGGGTGGTTTGCACCCAGCTTCATGGCAGTATCGATGTCTTCTGCGGAAGCAACTCCCTCGGCATAGATTCCGATGGCTTCGTTAATCATTGGGATCAGAATTCTATTGACTACAAAACCCGCGGCTTCATTCACCTGAACCGGAGTCTTTCCGATTTCGGCTGAAATTGCTTTAATCTTCTCTACTGTTTCAGCAGGAGTAGTAAGACCGGCAATGACTTCAACCAGCTTCATGACAGGAGCAGGATTAAAGAAATGCATACCGACAACCGCTCTGTCAAGACCCTGGGAAATTTCCGTAATGGAAAGAGAAGAGGTATTGGTTGCAAAAACAGCATCTGCCTTGCAAATACCCTGCAATTCCTTAAATAACTCCTTCTTGATTTTCATGTTTTCCAATGCGGCTTCCACAACCAAATCACAATCGGAAACAATTTCTTTTGTGCCGGTTGTAATCTTGGAAAGAAGTTCATCCGCCTTAGCTTGCTCCATCTTTCCTTTTGCAACGAGTTTGCTCAATCCTTTGGCAATTTTCGCTTTTCCGCCGGCGGCAAATTCTTCGTTAATGTCACACAACTTCACTGTATAGCCTTCTGTTTGAGCAAAAGCCTGTGCGATACCGGAACCCATGGTGCCCGCGCCAATAATACCAACTATCATGATAATCCTCCTAAATAATATAGAATAAATTATTTGTTTATGAACGGATCCGGCTTGCGTTTTTCGCAGAAAGCCTCCATCGCATTTGTCTGATCCTTGGTTTCAAAACAATCAGCAAACAACTTCGTTTCAATCGCAACTGCAGAATCAATGTCAACCTGCATGCCGTCATTGACTGCTTTTTTAGCGGCACGAACGGCGATTGGGGCATTCCCGGCAATTTTTCCGGCAAGCTTCATGGCTTCTGCCATCAGCTGATCCGACGGGTAGACCGCGTTGACCAAACCGAGCGCCAGAGCTTCATCGGCTTTCACCTTACAGCCGGTGTAGAGCATTTCTTTCGCTTTGCCGATTCCAATGGTACGGGCAAGCCTTTGCGTTCCGCCAAAACCGGGCGTAATGCCAAGGCCGGCTTCCGGCTGAGCGAAAACCGCATTTTCAGCTGCAATGCGGATATCGCAGCTCAGTGAAAGCTCACAGCCGCCGCCAAGTGCAAAACCGTTTACGGCTGCAATGACCGGGATTGGCAGTGTCTCAATTTTACGGAACACCATGTTGCCTTTTTCGCCGAACACTTTGCCTTGTGCCTTGGTCAGCCTGCTCATTTCGCCGATATCTGCACCGGCGACAAATGCTTTTTGCCCTGCACCGGTAATGATCAGGCATCTGGTTTCTTCAATAGAAACTGCATCAACCGCTTCTTCCAATTCGGAAAGAACCTCACTGTTCAGGCCGTTCAGTACTTTTTCGCGGTTAATTGTCAGAATTCCGATAAAACCGTTTTGCTCGTATTTTATGTAATTCATATCTGCAAACTACCCCTTATCTTGTATTATTCTCCCATTTTTACAATAGAGGAAACGCCCATGCCTCCGCCCACGCACAGTGTAGCGAGACCATATTTTGAATTTCTGCGCTTCATTTCGTGCAGCAGGGTAACAAGAATGCGGCAGCCGGACGCTCCGACAGGATGCCCCAGCGCGATTGCACCGCCATTTACATTTACCTTGGAAGTGTCAAGATTCAAAAGTTTTACCACAGCCAGCGATTGCGCGGCAAATGCCTCGTTTGCTTCAATCAGATCCATATCGTCAAGCGTAAGGCCTGTTTTCTCAAGAATTTTCTTGGTGCTGTAGGCCGGGCCGACACCCATAATAGCCGGATCAACACCGGCAGACTGACCAGCAATCCAGGTAGCCATTGGCACTACGCCAAGCTCTTTCGCTTTCTCTTCACTCATTACCACGATTGCAGCCGCGCCGTCATTAATACCGGAAGCATTTGCGGCGGTTACTGATCCGTCGGGTTTAAATGCAGGCTTCAGCTTTGCAATACCTTCCACGGTAACACCGGCACGGGGGCCTTCGTCCTTGTTGAACATCACAATGTCCTTCTTGACTTTTACCGGAACCGGGACAATTTCTTCGTCGAATTTACCTTCCGCCTGTGCTTTTTCACATTTTTGCTGGCTGTACGCGGCAAATTCATCCTGCATTTCACGGGTTATGCCATATTTTTCGGCAACATTTTCTGCGGTAATACCCATATGATAATTATTGAAAGCATCCCAAAGGGCATCTTTTACCATGGTGTCAACAAGTTTGCCGTCATTCATACGGTAGCCATAGCGCGCCTGCGGGAGGGCGTACGGAGCGGCGGACATATTTTCCATACCGCCTGCAACAATAATATCGGCCTCGCCGGCTTCAATTAAGGCTGCCGCCATGTTGATGGCCTTTAAACCGGAACCGCAAACGTTATTGAGCGTAAGAGCCGGAACAGTTTCGGGTACCCCTGCATTAATGGATGCCTGACGCGCAACATTCTGGCCAAGCCCGGCCTGAATGACACAACCCATCAGAACTTCATCAACCTGATCTGGGGAAACGTGAGCGCGGTTCAGCGCTTCTTTAATTACAATGGAACCAAGTGTAACGGCGGGAACGCTGGACAGAGTCCCCCCCATCCTGCCGATTGCTGTACGAACAGCACCTGCTAATACAATTTTCTTTGCCATAATCTTTCCTCCATTCATTTCCCAAAAAAACAAATTTCACGCTAAGATTTTAAGTGATTATATCTAGTTTTAGTATGTGTTAAATATATCACAACTTAATCGAATATGCAATACACTTAGGACATATTTGTTAATTTTTTAGCAATCTTAAAAAAAAGTCTTCATTTTTTCTTGATTTTTAGCATATTGCACAATATAGATCCTGACATTCATAAAAAACGTAAATTCAAAATTTCAAATACGAAATTCGGATCATATTCTGTTCCGAATCTGTAAAATATTTCATTTTCAGAAGGCGGCATACTTCTTGAACAATTCAGTATAATTTTATTTGACGAAAAGTGGTATCTGCGTTAAGATTACTTAAGGAAACGCCAATTAAGCCAAGATGTGCAGATTTGCTAATTCGATTTTTGCCTGATAAGGGAAAAATACAGGAATACTTGTCGTATTCACAATATTTTTGTCGTTGTTCACGCGGAAAATCGGAGGACAGAATGAGTGTACGGACTTATTCGGGGGTTCCCAGGTACCCAACGAAAAACAATGAAAGTTGAGATTATTGCATGCAAAACGGCGCGGTATTTTTTGATATGGATGGAACTCTCGTGGATGGACGGGAAGGAATTTTGAAACCGACGGAGCGAACAAAAGAAGCCATTCTGAAATTAAGAGACAATCATTACCTTGTGGGCCTGGCGACCGGGCGCGCAAAATGCTATGTACCCGAAAGTGCACTCCTGTTCGACTGCTACGTAACCTCCAACGGCGCATATGCGGAAGTTGAAAATAAGGCCATAAACAATTCCGTCATTGAGCAGAGCGAACTGATGAAGCTTCTAGCCTACCTGGACAATGCCAAAATGAATTATGTGATGGAAAATCAGGAATGCTGCTATGTAAAAGACATAGCGGAACCTTATTATCTGGGCATGATGAAAAATTTTAACCTGGGGGATAAAAATTTTTATCTTTTAAGGGATGTTGGACCAATCGATACAGCAAATATTAATAAGTTGATGGTAACCTATGACAGCGAAGAAAAGCTGTCACAATTTATACGGGATTTCGGCAGCTGTTACGACATTACCCGACAGCCGGGAAACCAAGCCTGTGATGTTGGCAAAAAGGGCATCACCAAAGCGTTTGGCACCGGTCAGGTCATTCACTTCCTTGGCCTGGACAAAAGCAATACTTACGCTTTTGGGGATGCCGACAATGATTATGATATGTTTGGAACAGTCGGTACCGGAATTGCGATGGCACGTCACACACCCAAACTGGGAAAAGCTGCCCGCTATATAACGGACAGCGTAAAGGAAGATGGTATTTACCATGCTTTAATCCATTTTGGGTTGATAAAATAGAAAATGAAGCCTGCCCTTTATGGGCAGGCTTCATTTTTCATATCCCCTATTTGATTTTATAGACAAACCGCTTTAACGGTTTTTCACCTGTTACGGCGGTAAAGATGCCTGTCTCCTGCCCCGCCTGCCCAATGGCAACAAGGGCAAACAACTGATCATCGCCCGAACGCGGAAATGGCACGATGGTCACCACGCCGCCTGTACCCGCTGTGAGCGTTACTGGCTTCGGCGATATGGTCTTTACCAGGTAATACTGGCCATGGGCGAAAGAAATATCCATTGTGGTATCAATCTGAACAGCAGTTTTTACGGCGTTGATCATGGATGGATAATCCTTATAAGATATATCCAGATCTACATTGCCGTTAATACCGTCTATTTTTCCGGTATTGCTGTACTGCCAAATGCTGACACCATCGTATCCGGCTGTTTCATTATATCGTGCAAACCACAGGTCATATGCTTTCAGCCGGGTCATATCCAGATAATTGAGGCACCAGTTAAGATTACTGTAAATCATCGGGTAATATCCGGCGGCTTTGACCGCTTCACAAAAGGCAATTATCATGTCTGCAAGTTTTGTCTTGCCAAGTGTGAGCAGTTCATTATGCTCCACGTCGATTCCCAGAGGATAGTCCCATTTGTATGGCTTGATGGCAGCCATAAATTGTCTTGCCTGCTCCTGTGCATCCCCGGCGCGCAGAAAATGATATGCTCCAATATGCAGCCCCGCAGCGGTGGCGCCTTTGGCATAAACTGCCAAATTGGGGTCTGTGTATCCCACTCCCTCGGTCGCTTTGATCATTGCAAACTCAATACCGTCCGCTTTGACCTTCGGCCAATCAACAGTCCGCTGGTAATAGGATACGTCTATTCCTTTTATCATGCTGTTATCTCCCCTGTCAATACCTGTTGTACCATACTATGTAAATTGGACAATGTCGGTACCTTGTCCTTCCGCAGGCTGCAGCAGCTCCCAAACGCGATCCTCTGTATAAAAATATGTATGGACGGGTAATCGCGCCGAAGTCGGCAATTCACCCCCGCTATAGCTCCTTTAATAAGAAAAACCGCCGATAAATCATCGGCGGGCATATTTTCCTAACTATAAAATTTAAGTCGTTACGTTAAAATCCTTTTTAGCAATAACAGTCATAGAATAGCCATCTTTGGTGTCTTCAAAAAATTTGTTGATAATTTTAAAATAAGATCCGTCGTGTCCAACCCCATCACACAATAAAATCGATCTAAGCTCGTCCCCGTCCAGATCATACTCTTTACTATTGAACTTATTACTTTCTGAGTCATCAAAACGTACATTTATTATCATTGCAATTCCTCCTTTCAAATACAATAGTATATCCCATACCTCCATCAATATAAGCTTTCCGCTTATGCAGCAAGGTTTCGGCTTTTGTTTTCCCGGATGCTTATGTTAAAAAATTTTATCAATTCTCTGATATTATTATTTCGTAATGCATATAATAAATTAATCTTTTTGGGAGCATGAAAGGCGGAAGCAGTAATCCAGGTGAATTTCCATCTGTGGAATGCGGCCCGCCAGCAAAAAGGCCAGCAGGCATTATTTCTATTACATATCTCTTCAATATAGCGCTCTGATATCAAATATTAAATATAAAGGGAGAGATCATTTTGGATATGACCACCACAGAGAAACTTGAAACATATATTAAAGCTGAACTGGGTGATGCTGCGCTTTATAAAGAATTGTCAAAAATTGCGCCGAATGATGAGGATCGTAAATTGCTGATGGAATTTTCAAATGATGAACAGTCCCATGCCGATGAATTTAAAAGGATTTATAGGATGTTGACCCGTAATAGCTACAATCCTGAAATTAAGCCGCCTGTAATTTCAGATTCCTATAAAAATGTTCTGCGCGAAAGGGTACTGGATGAGAGCGGTGACTTTAGAAAATACGGAGAGCAATACATACAGACAAACATAAATACAGAATTGAGAGATGCCTACTACCGTGCAAGAACGGATGAAAATGTGCATGCACTTCGATTACTGTATATGATCAGCAAATAGATATCATTAAAATAGTGGTGCAATGTTTTACACTTCACTTTATGTTGTTTTATGCAAACAAAAGCCTTAAAAATAGCTTTACAGCTATTTTTAAGGCTTTTGTACTTTGTATCGATCACTGATTTGCAGGGAAACGGCGCCTAACGCCGGAAACCCCCTTCATTTTTTACCTGACTTACTCTGTACTTATTTACTAGAAGTAAAAAGCGCATTGATCGTGACCTGAGCTTTCTCATCCGCCAATGCAAGGATACTGTCTCCTCCATGGATAACGGTATCGCCGCGAGGGATTATGGTATCCTTTCCCCTCGTAATCGCAATCAACACTGCGCTCACAGGGATAGAAAGATCTTTTATTACCTTATTTACAGCTTCAGAATGAGCATCCACATTCACCTGAACAATGGAATACTCGCCTCGGTTTATTTTTAAAAGTGTCATGATATTTTTGAGGGCCATTTCTTCAACAACAAGATGTGCCATTAAATCGGCCTCATTCAGACCCACATCAATCCCCATGTGGGAATTAAACATCCAGGCATTTTTAGGATTATTCACACGTGCGATAACACGAGGAACATCAAATTCAAATTTTGCAATTGTAGCGGCGACCAGATTGGTTTCATCCGCTCCCGTGACAGCAGCGACAACATCTGCGTCTGCTATTCCGGCAGATTCAAGGATGTTGGGATCGGTTCCGCTACCGAACACAATATTCTCAATGGGGATATCATTTTTCAGCTTTGCAAAGACAGGTTCCCGATTCTCTATCACCTTGACAGAACAGTCATTTTTCATGAGTATATTCGCAATATAAGCCCCGACCTGACCTCCGCCTACAATAATAACTTTCATTATATTCCCCTCCATTTCTAAACCAGACCCAGCAATGATTTTAACCTTTTTGCAGATGTGGCTAAGACTGCAATATAGATTACATCATGCTTTTGCAAAGCAGAACCCAATGTTGGCAGAAAAGTCTTATTTGCACGGCTGATCGCAACAACTTGAATTTCGCCCAGGACTGTCAATTCATTTACAGTCCTGCCAACAAGGAGGGCAGGCGTTTCAATTCGGATTATTTCAACATTACTGTTTCCAATAGTCAACACACTGTCAAGCTGATCGTAACTCAGCATCTCAGTTGCGCGCTGAACACCCCAGGTCGTTGTGGATATTGTCTGAATGCCGAGGCTGCGGTAGATTTCCGCCTTGCGCGGGTCGTATAACCTGGATATGACATGAGGAACTTTATAAACATTCCGTGCGATTCTGCCGATCAGCGCATTTGCTTCATCACTTTTGCTGCAGGCAACAATTGCATCAACCAGGCGGATTTGAGCTTTCTCCAGTATATCCCGGTCAAATCCTATCCCAACAATCGTTTCCCCTTTAAAGTCTTTGCCAAGTAACGCAAATGCTTCCGGGTTGCTGTCAATGACGGTCACACGGTGACCTTTTCGAATAAGGTTCAAAGCTAAACCTGATCCTAATTTGCCACAGCCGACAATAATAACTTTCATTTTATTTCCCCCCATTTTTTATTTTTTCTGTTTTATTGTATCGACGAGAAAACGCTTTTCTGATTTCATCAAGGAAAACAATCGGGAACGGGCAAAGGACCAGGAACACCCATTCCTGCCAACCGATCGCAGCGGTCTGGAAAATCCCCTGCAGGAAGGGTACATACATAATCGCGGTGATTAAAAAGATTTCAAAAACAATTCCCTTCAGTACATTTTTATTACTGAACAGACCAACTTTAAAAATGGATTGCTTCTCTGTACGGGCGCACAAAACAACACCAATCTGGCAGAAAACGATGGACGCAAGCGCCATGGTCGTAGCTTCTCTGTAAACCACTCCCGAACCTGCCAACGGTACACCCGGCCAGCCATTCGTCATATTCACAAAGAAATATGCTCCCATTGATATAACAGACTCTATTAAACCATACCAAAAAAATGCTAAAATAACAAGCCGTTTGTTCAATAATGTTTCTTTCATAGAACGCGGCGGCCGGTTCATGATACCCTCTTCCGGCAATTCCGTACCAAGCCCAAGCGCAGGAAGCATATCTGTTCCAAGGTCAATGGACAGAATCTGCATTACGGTCAAAGGAAGCGGAATTCCGCCCTTTGAGAACAGAAACGCGGCGGAAGGCACTGCTTCCGACATATTGCTGTTAAAAATATAGAGGAGAAATTTTCTGATATTGCTGTATACAGCACGCCCTTCTTCAATTGCTTTGACAATGGACGCAAAGTTATCATCCGTTAAAATCATGTCGGCGGCTTCTTTTGCGACATCCGTGCCTGAGATACCCATTGCCACACCGATATCCGCTTTTTTCAGCGCAGGCGAATCATTCACACCATCCCCTGTTACAGCTACGATATGCCCCATTTCCTGCAGGCTGCAGACTACCTTATACTTTTGCTCCGGCGCCACTCTTGCGAAAATCACTTCACCCTTGAGCGCCTCTTTCAGTTCCTCGTCCGACATTTTTTCCAGTTCTATGCCGGAAATAATCCGGGGGTGTTCCCCTTGCACAATTCCAATGCGTTTGGCGATACTTTCGGCGGTCAGACCGTAATCCCCGGTAATCATAATAATCCGGATGTTCGCTTTACGGCATAACGCAACTGCATCCGCAACTTCCGGCCTCGGAGGATCCGCCATAACAACCAGCCCGACAAAGGTCATATCCTGCTCAATCAATTCAGGGGTATATGCGCTTAAAGCAGCCGGCAGATTGCTTTCGCGGTTTAAAAGACGGTATGCAACCGCCAAAACCCGCAGTCCTTTGCTGGCGTAACTGTCATTTGCCCGCATGATTTGGGTTCTCTGCTCATCAGTCAGTTCCTCACGGGTTCCCTGCTTGTTGATACCGGTGCATAATTCCAATACTTCTTTGGGCGCACCCTTGATGTAAGCAATGCGCCGACTGCCGTCGACCGGCTGTTCCAACTGATGAATGGTACTCATTCTTTTACGTCTGGAATCGAAAGGCAGCTCCCGCAGACGCGGTGTTAAAGTTGCCTGCTCACCGATATCAATGCCGGCCTTTTGGGCGACTACCCCCAGGCAGGCTTCGGTTGGGTCGCCTAAAACAGTATAACGATCCGATTCACCATTCGGCGGCACCACACGCGCATTACTGCACAGAGCGGCCGCGGTAAGAAGCGTTTTTAAATCCGCATGATCGGCAACACTGACTTCGCGGCTTCCGTCAATAATATTTCCCACAGGAGCGTATCCCAGGCCCGTGACCTCAAGTTCCTGATCCGGCAGCCACAGGTTGCATACAGTCATTTCATTCTGCGTTAAAGTTCCGGTCTTATCTGAGCAGATTACAGAGGTGCAGCCCAGTGTCTCAACCGCCGACAGGCGTTTTACCAATGCATGTTCCTTTGCCATACGCTGAACAGCCATTGCCAGGGATAAAGTAACCGTCGGCAGCAGTCCCTCCGGTATAAACGCGACGATCATTCCCAGTGCAAAAATAAAGGCCTGGGCAATGGGCTGTTTTACAAAAAAGGCGGCAGCCAAGAAGAAAGCGGCCCCAATTCCTATGGCAATAATCGAGACTTGTTTGGTAAGTATATCCAATTCCTTTTGCAGAGGACTCTGTACATCCTCCATGGTTTGTGTTAAATTCGCAATTTTGCCAAATACGGTCTGCATTCCGATTGAAGTGACTACCGCTTTGGCCGTACCGCTGGCAACACTGGTTCCGGTAAAAATCAGATTTGGAATTTCAGACCTGGACAGGCCCTCTTTTAACACAGGATCATAGGTTTTGCGTACCGGGTTGGACTCGCCGGTCAGTGTTGATTGATTCACCTGAAGATCGCTGCTTGTCAGCACCCGGGCATCAGCGGAAATCTTATCTCCTTCTTCAACAAGCATGATATCCCC
>JAEWBE010000047.1 GCA_023391275.1 Bacillota bacterium
TTGTAAAGACTGGGCCGCCTGCGTTTATCTTAAATTGTATTTGTGATGAAAAATTTTTCCGGACTGAGAAACAGTTTTAATCAAATTTATTAGAATAGCTGAAGGACATGGCTGCTGCACTTTTAACAGGAGAAGCCGGCTTGGGGTGCCGCGAAACGGCTGAATTTGCCTGGTTTTCATTTTCCCTGAGCTTAAACCGGTTGATCATCTCCTTAAGCAGATCCGCCTGGGAAGAAAGCTCCTCGCTGGCCGCCGCACTTTCCTCCGCAGTTGCGGAATTCACCTGAACTACCTGGGACACCTGCTCGATGCCCTGATTGACCTGAGAAATTCCGGTGGCCTGTTCATTGGAAGCAGTCGCAATCTCGGCCACTAAGCTGGCCGCCTGATCAACGCCTGTGACAATCTTGACCAGAGCCTGAGCGGTTTCGCTTGCAATCTTTGTACCGGCTTCCGCTTTTTTGATGGAGCCCTCTATCATGGTAGTCGTTTCTTTTGCCGCATTCGCGCTCTTGGCCGCAAGATTACGGACTTCATCCGCCACAACCGCAAATCCTTTCCCGTACTGGCCGGCTCTTGCGGCTTCCACCGCTGCATTCAGCGCAAGGATGTTGGTCTGGAATGCAATATCCTCTATTACCTTAATGACTTTCGATATGTTCGCGGATGCTTCATTGATTTCCGCCATGGAATTCAGCATCAGTTTCATCTGATTGTTTCCAACATCGGCGTCGCCTTTCGCCTGCATGGCCAGCTCATTGGCCTGAACCGCTCTTACGGAGTTTTGTTTTGTCTGTGTTGCAATATCGGCGATGGATGCGGAAAGCTGTTCAATGGAGCTAGCTTGTTCCGTCGCCCCCTGCGAAAGCGACTGGCTGCTGTCAGACACCTGATTTGATCCGGTAGAAACCTGTTCGGCGGCAATATTGATATTGCTTAGCACATCGCTGATAGCCTCCGAAGTATGTGTCACGGCTGCCTGGATTTTTAAATATTCTCCTTTATATTCTCCGTTCATATTAAGAGTAAGGTCGCCGTCCGCCATATGCCTTAGAACTTCAGAAATTTCAGCGAACGGGCGCTCGACCGCCTCCATGGTCTGATTCATCCCATTGATGATTTCCCTGTAACCGCCTTCAAACTTTTCGGAATCTCCCCGGAGACTCAAATTACCTTCCACGCACGCACTGGCAAGCAGATTGGCTTCCTGAATTAAATCCCGGATTGTCTGCATCATTGTCATGACTGCGGGCATCAGCCTGTCGTTTTCGGACCGTTTCCCAACGCCCTTAAATTCTTCCAGCCTGTTGGTATCGCCTTTTGAAACTTTGATCAGCGCATCCAACAAGCTTAACAGCCTGTCGCGCACGCTGTTGATGGAACCGGAAAGCTCCTGATAAGCCCCTTTGTACTGATCCGACATTGAGATATCCAGATCATTCACGGCAATCCTGCCTAAGGCTCGGATTGTTTCATTCAGCGGCGTTACAATCGCGTCAAGAGTCGCATTGACTCCGTCGACCACCTCACGATAGCTTCCCTGATGTTTTGAGGCATCCGCACGAATGGAAAGGTTGCCGTCCACTGCCGCCTGTGAAAGCATATTTGCATCGCTGATCATAAGGCCCAGCGCATCTTTGACTTCCTGCAAAGAGCGGCTGATGCCGATAAAGTCCTGATGGGATTCCTTGGTATGGATGTCCGCTTCGCCGACATTAAAGTCCAGGTCAAGGTCTCCCCCGGCCAGCTTATGCAGATTTGCAACAATGCGTTTTAATTCCACCGCATTATATTCATTGACCCGGATTAGCGAGGTGAGATCCGTAACCACTTCGACAAACCCGACTCGTTCGCCCTGCTCATTCACAAGGTAAGAGGTATCCTGTTTGCAGTGCATGCCGCACCAGTTGAAATAGCTTTGCCCAACCCCTTTTCTCAGCTGGCTGATACCGCAGTTTTCCGTTTTGCAAATATTCGCCCCGGCGTTATTGCACGCCCTGCCGTACGCTGTGTCTCTGTCCTTGATTGTTCCCTGGTCAATCATCAGCTTCTCAAAGGCTTTATTTAAAAATGTCCAGTTCATATCATTATCGGTAACGTGGATTGGAAAATCAACCGCGTCGATAATTGCCTTATACCAGTCTCTTTTCTCTTCCAGTGCTTTGTACCGTGTTTCCGCATTTTTCGCCGTGACCATCGCACAGAAAAACGCTAAAGCCAGTACAACAATCAGAATCAGGATGGTCAGGGCAATTCCAAAATTCAGTCCAATCATATTTTGGCACAGAAAAAGAAGAATTCCTCCTGCGGCAATCGCCAATATGTAAATCGAGAAAATTGCAAGAAGCAGTTTACCGTTAATATTTTCTTTTTTCATTATGTTAACCTCTTTTCAATTAAGCATTCAGCCGCCTATCGACCGGCGGCAATAAAAATCATGTGACATCTTTTCCATATTAATCCCAGGCCATTAAATCGCTTCTTAAAACGCTTTCTGCCGGATTAAACATTCGGTATGACATACGCATCTCCAATTATGAGCGGCGCCAAACTATTTTCGGACTGTGCCGCTGATTCCGGTAACATAATCAGTTTCGGCTGCACTGCGTCCCCCTCCGGGAGTGAACCACACTTTTTCACCTTCCGTTTTTTCATATAATTCCCGCATAGATAATCCTCCTTTCTCTGCCTGTGTCAAATATATCGGTAAAGTCCGGCTATTATTTTAGGGATAATTGTCCCCAATCATTTTTCTGTAAATTTGTAATATTTCATAGTTTTTCACCAAAATATTCTTATAAAGATTTGTAAAACTGTATAATTCCACAAAAAATTAATAATGCAAAACTTTACCTTATTAAAGTGTATTGTAAGAATCAAAACTCCCATAAAATGGATATTTGGTAAAAAATTTATTTAAAAAAGATATAAAAACTGATAGTAAAACTTAAAAATATTTTGTTATATAAGCCGGCCTCAAAAAAGTCAGGAAAAATCCCACGCTTTTTATGGCTTGTTCATTAATCCATTTTCACAAATTGATGTTTTTTAACATACTTTATACCAACGGCGAACTATTGGATAACGGCGGGAGCGAAAATTTACAATCATCTGCCGGGTCCAGATACCGTATTGAAAAAGGATTCGCAGAAAGATGAGGTGATACCGTTGGACGTACTCAGAGTACAGGATATAGAAGAAACCTACCAATCGGAAAACGGTGAAATAACCGCATTGGAGAATATTGGTTTTTCCGTTGAAAAAGGTGAGTTTGTCAGCATTGTCGGGCCAAGCGGCTGCGGAAAGTCCACCTTGCTTTCTATTATTGCCGGATTGTTGAAGCCAACCGCGGGCGCGGTATTTGTCAATGGAGAAAAAGTGGTTGGGACCTCACCGCACATTGGATACATGCTGCAGCGGGATAACCTTCTGGATTGGCGCACAATTTATAAAAACGTGCTGCTTGGTCTGGAAGTGAGGGGCATGATGTCCCCTGAAAACAAAGAACGGGCGGTTCAGCTTTTGAAAACCTACGGTTTATATGAATTCAAGGATAAATACCCGGCGCAGTTGTCGGGCGGGATGCGGCAAAGGGTCGCCCTGATCCGAACCCTGGCAATCAACCCGGATATTTTATTGCTGGATGAAGCTTTTTCCGCATTGGATTACCAAACCAGACTAGCCGTCACCGACGACGTTTACCGTATTTTAAAGCAGGAAAAAATCACCATGGTCATGGTTACCCATGATATACCGGAAAGCATCAGCATGGGGAATAAAATTATGATTTTAAGCGCCAGACCCGCCAGAATCAAAGAAATGCTTGAAATCGACTTTGAGGACGAAAACCGGACTCCGCTGAGCTGCAGGAACAGCCCGAAGTTCAGGGAATATTTCGACCACATCTGGAAAGCGCTGGCGGAAAATGAATAAATTGCAGATTTCTCAAGAAAGAGCAAAATACCTGAAAAAGAAAAAACACAGGAAGCAAATGATCCGTTTCTGTCAGATCGGCATTCTGGTGGTATTTATCGCAGTGTGGGAGGCCGCCGCACGGCTTGGCCTGATCGACAGTTTTATCCTGAGTCAGCCCTCCCGGATTTGGCAGACTTTCCTCAATATGGCGCAAAGCGACCTGTTTATGCACGTGGGTGTGACAGTTTATGAAACGCTTGTGGGCTTTTTGATGGGAGTTGTTTTTGGCACCCTTTCGGCGGTTGTGCTGTGGTGGAGCAGTTTTATCTCTAAGGTAAGCGAACCGTATCTGGTGGTACTGAACAGTTTGCCGAAAATCGCGCTCGGCCCTGTCATTATCGTGATTGTCGGCGCAGGGACCAAAGCGATTATTTTTATGGCGCTGGCTATCTCTCTCATTGTCACCGTGCTTGAAATGCTGAACGGGTTCCGCAATACGGATAAGGAGTATATCCGGATGGCCTCCACATTTGGGGCAACCAAAAGACAGATCTTCATTAAAATTGTTTTTCCGTACAATATTTCCACCCTCTTTAATTCGCTGAAAATCAATATCGGGCTTTCCCTTGTTGGTGTAATCGCGGGGGAATTTCTTGTGTCAAAAGCCGGGCTGGGCTACCTGATTGTTTACGGCGGGCAGGTCTTTAAATTGGATTTGGTAATGGCAAGTGTCATTATTCTTTCTGTTGTCGCCGCGCTGATGTATGAAGCGGTTGTGCTGCTGCAAAAGCTGGTGTTGAAGTGGTACGGCCATTAAAGCGGCGGGCAGAGCGGCAATGAATGAGTTCTATAATCTGATTTCAATCAGATTATTCAATTTTAAGGGGGAAATCCCCGAACAGAATTTACGAAAGGGGTAAAGTGTATGAAGAAGGTGTTGAAATTTTCCGCCATTGCCGTTTGCCTGGCAATGCTGCTGACAGTGTTTGCAGGCTGCGGCAAGAGTGAAACGCAAAGCACGGTAAAAGTGAAAGTATGTGAGGTTACCCATTCCATTTTCTACGCACCGCAGTACGTGGCCATTAATCAGGGCTTCTTTAAACAGGAGGGCATTGACATTGAGCTTTCCACTGCGGAGGGAACGGATAAAGTAATGTCGACGGTACTGTCCAATAACGTTGACATTGGATTTGCCGGACCGGAGGCCTCCATCTATGTTTACAATGAAGGCAAGGCAGACCACACTCAGATTTTCGCGCTGCTGACTCAGCGTGACGGTTCTTTCCTGGTGGGACGCAAACCAGACCCAAGTTTTACATGGGATAAAATTCGCAATAAAGTGGTGCTTCCCGGGCGTAAGGGCGGCATACCGTATATGACTTTGCAGTATGTAATCCGGAAAAACGGCCTTGATCCGCAAAAGGATACAAAATTGGATGACAGCATTCAGTTTGCCCTGATGGCGGCTGCATTTTCCAACGGAACCGGGGACTATGTCGCTCTGTTTGAACCAACGGCTTCCATGCTGGAAGCACAGGGCAAGGGATACATTGTTGCTTCCATCGGAAAAGAGAGCGGCGAAATTTCTTATACCGGATACTTTGCAAAACAAAGTTATATTGAAAAAAATTCCGATCTGATCGCTCGATTTACGCGGGCGGTTTACAAGGGCCAAAAATGGGTTGCCACGCACAGCGCGGAGGAAATTGCAAAAGCCGTCGCCCCTTCTTTCCCCGACACGGATGTAAAACTGCTTACCACTGTGGCACAGCGCTATAAAGACATCGGCGTCTGGAGCCCCGACCCCATTCTGAAGCCCAATGCCCTTTCTCTTTTGCAGGAAGTCATGACGCAGGCCGGCGAATTGAAGCAAACGGTTCCATACAATGAACTTGTCAATACTACTTTCGCTGAAAAAGCAATCAAAGAAGTAAAATAATCAGAGCCGACCGAGGAAAATCCCGATCGAAAAACCTCCTGCCGCCGCCCGTTTTAAGGCCCGCGGCAGGAAGCTTTTTGTATGCCATAAGGTTGCCGTATTGATCAAAATCCTGTATAATAGAAATTCGTGTGAATTTTTTGGGAAACACTGACTAAAATTCAACCGGATAATCTGATGTGTGCGGGGACTGATTCAGTATTTCCTTAGGAAAGGGATTTAGATATGGCAAAAATTAAAGAAATTTTCAGTAATGATGATTACTATCCGTTTCTGCTGTTCTGTGAGAGCCACGGCTATGAAGATATGGCGGATTTGGCAAAATGCCAGTTTCAAAAGCTGAGGAGCGAAGCGGATATTCCCCCTCTGCTGGTAAGTAAGATAAAGATAATATTTGTTTCCTATTGCAGAGCCCACGCCGCTGAATTCACAACAGTGAAGAAATCGGCAGGAAAGCCGACAAAAAGCGGATTGGCGCAGGAAGAAATTCAAAAAGAACTCGAAACCTATTTTCAGAATAATGCGGACAAGCTGATCCATATTACGGATATTTCAAAATTTATTGGGAAAAAGATCAAACGCGGTGAACTTCTGAAAATTTTGGAGCAGGCGCCGTGGTGCAAGGCAGTGGACAGCACCACCTTTTTTTACTCCCACTAAGGAATGGCGCACAAAACTCAAAGATTATGTTTGATAAGCATCCGCTTATTAAAGTCAGCATACTGCAACGGTGAAAGATGATTCCGACTGCATTACAGGCAATTTTTACTGCAAAAAAGATCCGCGATTGTTATACAAGCTCCTTTGTCAGGTTAAATTTCAGGGCAGCGAATTGGCTTGACTTTCTGAATATAAATGCGATCATTATACAACTGCACCGAACAGCTAAAAGCTGTTTGATGCGGTTGTATTTAATTTACATATAATTCGTAAAATATTAATTTAAAATATGGAACATTCACAAATTAATTGAAGAATACCCGGGAAGTGTTGACAAAACCCAGTAAGTGGAGTAAATTAGTATTAGTTAGTTTTAGCTAACCTATTGATTGCCAGAATACATCGGAATACTGGCAGAGAATAAAGGAGGAATCGTTATGCCGCTGTCGATGGCGCAATCCGGAGTAAAGAATGTGATTCATGAAATTCACGGTAAAGATGAAACAAAGCGATTTTTGGAAAGCCTGGGTTTTGTAATTGGTGGGAATGTTACCGTTGTTTCGGAAATGGGCGGCAATATCATTGTAAATGTAAAGGACACCCGAATTGCAATCAGCAAAGGCATGGCTAACCGAATTATGGTAGCATAGGGGCAAATGCCCTTACGATATGCAGAATAATGACAGGAGGGATTCAGCATGACATTGAAAGATGTGAAGTGCGGCGAAAGCGTAACGGTGACCGGTTTAAACGGTGCAGGCGCAATCAAGCGCAGGATTATGGACATGGGAATCACAAAAGGCGTGCAGATTTATGTGCGTAAAGTCGCTCCTCTGGGCGACCCGGTGGAGATTACCGTGAGAAACTATGAATTATCCATTCGGAAAATGGACGCAGAAAACATTGAGGTGGCGTAGTCGTTCGACGAGGCCAAATTTTTATGTCAATCGGTTAGCTTGCACTAACTTTTATTTGAGGAGGTACGCACAATGTCAATTAAAATAGCGCTTGCCGGCAACCCAAACTGCGGCAAGACTACAATGTTCAATGACCTGACAGGCAGTTCGCAGTACGTGGGAAACTGGCCAGGCGTAACCGTAGAAAAAAAAGAAGGCAAATTGAAAGGCCATAAAGAGGTAACCATTGTTGACCTGCCGGGCATTTATTCCCTTTCACCCTATACGCTGGAGGAAGTCGTCACCAGAAATTTCTTAATCAACGATCATCCCGATGTGATTATCAATTTGGTGGACGCCTCCAATATTGAGCGAAACTTATATTTGACCACGCAGCTTGTCGAAATTGGGATTCCCGTCATTATCGCCCTGAACATGATTGATGTGGTAAAGAAAAACGGCGACCGAATTGACACGGTGAAACTCGGCGAAGCGTTAGGATGCCAGGTGGTCGAAACCTCCGCCGTCAAGGGCCTCGGCTCAAAGGAAGCGGCGGAAAAGGCCATCGCAATGGCGAAATCAAGCGCCGTAACCATCCCCCGGCATTCCTTCAGTGATTCGATTGAAAAAGCCCTTACCGAAATCGGAGCATTAAGCAAAAATTCCGTGCCCTCCAAATACGCGCGCTGGTACACGGTCAAGCTGTTTGAACGGGATCAAAAGGTACTGGAAGAACTGAAATTTGAAAAAAAGGTTCAGGATCAAATAGAAGCCGCCATTTCCGGCTGCGAAACAGAAGCGGACGACGATTCGGAAAGTATTATTACGAATGCACGCTACGAATACATTGGCAAACTGATTTCAAAATGCGTACATAAAAAGAACCCGGGCATGACGGTGTCGGATAAAATCGACCGGGTGGTTACCAACCGCTGGCTGGCGCTCCCGATTTTTGCCGCGGTAATGTTTATTGTTTATTATATCTCCGTCACCTGGCTCGGCACAATCGTAACCGACTGGACCAACGACACTCTGTTCGGCTCCGTAATTCAGCCGTCCGTCGGCGGCTGGCTCACTGCGGTCGGAGCGGCTGACTGGCTGAACAGCCTGATCGTGGACGGAATCATCGGCGGCGTGGGCGCCGTGCTTGGTTTCGTTCCGCAAATGTTCATTCTGTTCTGTTTTCTTTCTGTTTTGGAAGACTGCGGCTACATGGCTCGCGTCGCCTTCATCATGGACAGAGTTTTCCGTAAATTCGGCCTTTCCGGCAAAAGCTTTATTCCCCTTCTGATTGCTTCCGGCTGCGGCGTACCCGGAATCATGGCGTCCCGCACCATTGAAAATGAGAAGGACCGGAAAATGACTATCATGGTCACCACATTTATTCCCTGCTCTGCTAAGCTGCCTGTCATCGCCCTGATTGGCGGAGCCTTTTTCCCGGGTTCGCCGTGGGTTGCACCCGCCATGTATTTTCTGGGTGTCATCATGGTAATCGTATCCGGTATTATTTTAAAGAAGACAAGACTTTTCGCCGGTGACCCCGCTCCATTTGTCATGGAACTGCCGCAATACCATATTCCGGGGGCAAAAGGCGTTTTGATTCACATGTGGGAACGCGGCAAAGCGTTTATCATCAAAGCGGGAACCGTTATTTTCGTAGCATGCGGCCTGATTTGGTTTCTTTCCAGCTTTTCCTGGAACATGCAGATGGTGGGAGAAGACCAAAGCATGCTTGCGGCAATCGGCCATGTGATCGCGCCGATTTTCGCCCCGCTTGGTTTTGGCAGCTGGCAGGCCGCCGTTACAACCGTGTCCGGCTTAATTGCCAAAGAGAATCTGGTGGGCACCTTCGGCGTACTTTACGGGCTTGGTGACGCAACCGAAAGCGACCCGGCGATGCTGGGGCAGGTCGCGGCTATCTTCACCTCGGTAAGCGCGCTCGCCTTCATGGTGTTTAATCTGCTCTGCGCTCCCTGCTTCGCGGCAATCGGCGCGATGAAACGAGAGATGGGCGGCTGGAAATGGACACTCATTGCCGTTGGCTACCAGACCTCACTCGCGTACGTGATGGCGTTTATGATTAACCAAATCGGAAACGTGCTCGTGCTGGGTCAGGGGTTCGGCGCTGGAACCGCGCTTGCCATGCTGGCGCTGATCGGTATGCTTTACCTCCTGCTCCGCAGCTATAAGCCCGGGAACTCCGCCTTCTTAAAAGGCGCCCGTGAAGCGGCCTGACCGCGTGTCCCACACATTCAGGTATTTAAAAACAGCAAACCGCCGGTGTTTTCCGTGCAAAGCCGGCTGATTGAACACAAGCTGCATTGCGCACGGAGAAAGAGGGTTCTAGTATGGCAACTGTTGTGATCGGAGCGATCGTACTCGCGGCTATGGCGGCCGCGGCGCGGTATATTGTCAAATCCCACAGGGAGGGAAAATGTGTCGGCTGTTCCGGCTGCTCAGGGCACTGTGACCACTGCACACCGGAGCAGCAGCAAAAGATTCACGGGCCCCGTGATTTTTAAAACAGCCTTCTGAAATTTTACCCCACAAGTCCTCATCCATATAAAAGTAATCGCTGTGCATAACCGCTTTTTTGCGAAACGCGCGGCGATTATTTTTCTGCAGACAAAAGAGCGCAAAATTTATATTCCCAATGGAATATAATCCGTTTATTTATCGTAGTTATTGAAATGGCCTTTTTTTGATTGTTGTGGGTGGGGGAAAATAAAATGAAAGTAATGGCGGGGTTTACGATTTTTTTATCGATATCCGGACTCATTAGTTCATTGTACGTAAGTGAAAATAATTCAGGCTACTGCGTAATGCTGAAATTGATTATGCTTATTTTATCCTGCTTCAGCGGTATTTTTGCTATTTTGTTCCTTATCATATATTAGAAATTGATTGTAGTCCTAAGGGAGCCGCCCGACAG
>JAEWBE010000136.1 GCA_023391275.1 Bacillota bacterium
GTACCAGCTTACAATCCACGGCGCGGCGCAGACTCCGATCAAAAGAAGCACGGCGAAAAGTCTGGTGCAAAATATGGAAAGGGTAACGGATTTTGAAGAATTCCACATAAGCGGTTCCCCCTATCAGTGTTTTCTTTTTTTATTATAACACGAATTATTTCAAATATCAATATATTTATATCGTTTATCAATATATATTTTTTTGTTGTACAATAAATAAAGCCACAAAGGGCGTGTTTCCGCCCCTTGTGGCTCATTCCTGCTCAATCAAATCATTTGGTTAAACTCTTCTTCTGAAATTATGGTAACGCCGAGCTGCTGTGCTTTTGTCAATTTACTGCCGGCATCTTCCCCCGCCAAAACATAGCTTGTTTTCTTAGAAACGCTGCCGGACACCTTTCCGCCCAGCTTTTCTATAGCGGCCGTAACCTCCGCCCTGGTCAGGGTGGGAAGTGTTCCTGTAAGCACAAATGTTTTCCCTGTGAAACGGTTATCATCAACGACCGTCCTGCAGAGCAGATTCACTCCCGCATCGCGCAACCGGCCAATTAGATGCGCTGTATTCGGCAGTTGGAAGAAATCCGCCGCACTTTGTGCCATAATCATTCCAAAGCCTTCAATCCCGGCAATTTCCTCGGGAGAAGCCTGAAAAATCGCATCAATGCTGCGGAAATAGGAGGCAAGCAGTTTTGCAGCCTTCAGCCCCACATGAGGGATGCCAAGCGCGTAAACCAAACGGTACAGGTCATTCTCTTTGGAGCGCCCGATAGCGTCAATCAGATTCTGAGAAGATTTTTTACCCATGCGTTCCAAATCCATCAGCTGTTCCTGCCGCAGCTCATACAAATCCGCCGGGGAAGAAAGCAGCTTTTCAGCAACCAGCTGTTCAATCACCGCCGGGCCAAGCCCGTCGATGTCCATGGCGTCACGGCTGGTAAAATGAATCATGTGGCGCAGAAGCTGCGCGGGACATTCGGGGTTGGTGCAGCGGGTCGCGGCTTCCCCTTCTTCCCGTGTAACTTTTGCTCCGCAGGAGGGGCACTCCGTCGGCATCTCATATTTCTGGGAGTCGTCGGAGTGTGAAACAACCGACACGACTTCAGGAATGATTTCCCCGGCCTTCCTCAGAATGACCGTGTCGCCCACCCTGATATCCTTTTCTTCAATAAAATCCTGATTATGGAGTGTCGCGCGGCTGACCGTGGTACCCGCAAGGCTTACCGGTTCAAACAGCCCCGTGGGTGTTAAAACGCCGGTGCGGCCGACATTAATTTCAATATTCAGCAGTCTGGTCTGCTTTTCCTCCGGCGGATATTTAAATGCTTCCGCCCATTTGGGAAATTTCGCCGTACTGCCCAGCGTTTCCCGCTGTGCAAAGGAATTTACTTTCACAACCGCACCGTCAATGGAATAGCCGAGCGAACCGCGCAGTTCGCCGATCCGCCGAACCTCCTCAATCACTTTTTCAATCGAAGCACACGGCGTAAAGAAAGGAGGCACGGTAAAACCGAGCTCTTTTAAGAAATTAAGCGCTTCATCATGAAAATGAAGCTCCGCCCCATTCACCTGCTGCACATTAAATACGAAAATATCCAGCACACGGGAGGCGGTAATCTGTGAGTTTTTCTGCCGGAGGGACCCGGCAGCCGCGTTGCGTGGATTTTTAAAAGGCTTTTCATCGTTCAGTTCCTGCCGCTCGCACAGCTTTTCAAAGCTCTCGTGCGACATATAGACTTCGCCGCGCACTTCAATGTACGGCAGAGGCTGATTCAATTTAAGCGGAACAGTGCGGATCGTTCTGATGTTCTCGGTAACATCTTCCCCAACATTGCCGTCCCCGCGCGTGGAACCGCGCACAAACAGGCCGTCACGGTATTCAAGGGAAACGGAAAGGCCGTCAAATTTCGGCTCCACAATGTAAACCGGAGACTCCACCGCCGCACGCACCCGGCGGTCAAAATCAAGCAGTTCCTGTTCGGAGAAGGAATCATGCAGGCTCTCCATCGGGACGGCATGAACGACGGGTTCAAATTTATTCAGCGCAGCGCCGCCGACCTTCTGCGTCGGCGAATCCGGAACGGCAAGCTCGGGAAATTCCGCCTCCAGCTGCTGCAAACGGCGGTAAAGCATATCATATTCATAATCATCGATTTCCGGAGCATCTTCCACATAATATTTCCGGTTGTGATAATTAATCTGATCGATTAATTCTTTGGATAAGTTCTTTGCCTCTTTGACATCCATGATATTCAGCCCTCTCATCTGTTATAGGGCGCATTTTAAAATACGCCCGCATAATATAACAGGTTATTTTAAGCTCGTAACCAACTGCGGAACCGAACCGACAATAATGGTCTCGGCAACAGGCACATTGGTTTCAACATCCGTCGTAGTATTAAATCCCGGTATGAAAGAATAAACGCTGGTATGTATGTTAAGGTAAATTTGATGTTTTGTCTGGTTAATGCCCGCGGATTCGAACGAACTTTTAAAATCCGCGCTCACATTGCCGCTGAGCGTAACCCGGAACGGCACTTTGGGACCATACCCGTGCAGGAATTCACTGCCGAGCAGTGTCCCAACCGGAACCCCGATGTCGGTATGACTGTTCTCACCCAGCTGCTGCTGCACATCCCCAATAATAACCGCTTTCAGTTCATTCATTTTCACCATATTCGTCGTAATGGCAAGTACTTCTCCGGAATTACTGCGTTCGACCGTAACCAGATCATTGTATGAGACGCCGTTTTCCTGCAGTTCCTTCGCCACGGCGGTGTTAATGGTATCCACCGATTTGATGCGCGCCTGATTGGTTGTAATGGACTGTATAATCGGCCGAAGCTGTTTGTCGGTTATTAGTATAAGCACAAAAAACAATACTATAATCAGAACGGCTCTCCAACGCACATGACCCCGGGGGTGATACCTTCGCCATCTTCTCATAGACACACCTCCCAATATTCATACTGTATAATACTCAGGAGGAATAAAATTGTGAAAAAATAATGATAGAGAAGCAAAGATGGCTGAAAAAGGATAAGTGTTTTTTGCATTCTGTGATATTCAATTAAGGAATCAGATCAAAATAAAAAAACAAAAAGGCACAAAGAAACAAAGCTCTTTGTGCCTGCAATCATTTTCTTCGTACTTATTCTGCGGGTTGTTCTTCCGCAGGCGCTGCTTCTTCCTCGGGCTCTGAAAGTGCACGGATAGAAAGGCTGACACGCTTCTTGTCAAAGTCAATTTCAGTAATCTTCGCTTTTACAACATCGTTTACTTTGAGCACATCCTGCGGCTTTTCGATCCTGTGGTCGGCAATCTGCGAGATATGTATTAATCCGTCGATGCCGGGGATAATTCTTGCAAAAGCGCCAAATGCGGTCATGCCGACAATGGTTACCTCAGCGACTGTGCCAACTGGGTAATCACGTTTTAAAACTTCCCACGGATTGTCTTCCGTGCGTTTATAGCCAAGGGAAATCTTGCCTTTTTCCTTATCAAGGCCCTTAATATATACATTTACGGTATCACCGACATTTACCACTTCCGACGGGTGCTTAATCCTGCCCCAGGACAGTTCGGAAATATGAATCATGCCGTCAATGCCGCCCAGATCAACAAATGCGCCGTAAGCAGTCAGTGATTTGACAACACCGGTGTATTCCTTGCCTTCTTCGGCGGTTTCCCAGAACTTTTCGGCCTGTTCTTTTCTTGCATCCTTCAGTACGGAACGGATGGAGCCCACCGCGCGCCTGCGGCTGCGGTTTACTTCAATAATGCGGAACTTAACTTCCTTCTTCAATAAATCTTCAAGAGCATCACTGCGGGAAGCAGTTGCCTGAGAAGCAGGAATAAAGATGCGGACTCCCTTGGTCACGGCAATTACTCCGCCTTTGATGACCTCGGTGACAACGCCCGTTAACACAGCCTGACTTTCCTCGGCCGCCGCAACGTCCTCCCAGCCCTTTGCCGCGTCCAGACGCTTCTTGGAAAGCATTATGGTACCTTCCTGATCGTTTGTGCGCATAATGAGAAGATCGAGTTCATCGCCGATTTTGACGACATCCTCCGGCTTAACATTCGGATCGGCGGAAAGCTCCGAAGCAGAAATAAATCCGGCCTGCTTTCTTCCCACATCGACATATACTTCGCTGGGAGTAATGCCGACAACCACACCGTGTACCTTTTCATCTGTATTTAAACTCTTTAGAGACTCTTCGAGCATTTCCTCAAAGTTTCCCTCGGCATTATTCTCCGTTAAATTTTGACCCGCGCCTTCAATGATTTCTGACATGGTATCAAGTACCTCCTTTATAATGCTTGCCGGTGTTGAAGCGCCGGCAGTAATGCCAATGCAATCGGCTTTTTTCAGTGCCGCCAGCGGAAGCTCGTCCGCAGTTTCTATCAAATAGGTGGTGCAATTTTGCATGCATACATCACGTAACTTCGCGGTATTAGAGCTTTGCCTGCCCCCAATAACAATCATGGCGTCACACTGCTTTGACAAAAGCGCCGCTTCTGATTGACGTTTCGCAGTAGCATTACATATTGTATCAAAAATAGTGGCATTTGTATATACCCTTTTTATTATTTTCAAACAATTTTCCCATTCAGATACGCTAAAAGTTGTTTGAGCGACCACGCAAAGCGGTTTATCTTTCTGAGTTACAATATTTTCCGCAATATTTTGCAGTTCCGCGCCGTTTTTAAAAACATAGCAGGAACCTTTGCAGTGACCCTGAATTCCCTGAACTTCCGGATGGAGGGAATCCCCCGCGATAAAAACTGTTTTCCCCGCGTGAGCGGCATCGGAAACAATTTCGTGAATTTTTGCGACAAACGGACAGGTGGCATCCGCGTAGTCCAGCCCCAGTGCGAGAATCCGGTCCAGAACCGACTGCGCCACTCCGTGGGAACGAATTACAACGGTGCCGCCCACCGGCACCTCGTCCGGCTCCGCTGCAATTTTCGCCCCCCGCGCTTCCAATTGCGCCAAGGTCTGGGGGTTATGAATAATCGGTCCAAGCGTATAGACGCTGCTGCCGTTTTCAAGCAGCTCATTCACCATATTGACCGCGCGATTGACGCCAAAGCAGAACCCCGCGGATTTGGCCACCATGATCTTCAAGATTTTTCCTCCAACAATTCATTCACTCGCCGTGAAATAACTCCCGTCGCTTCACGCAGGGAAGGGCGTAAACCCTGCGCAATATTTAATTCCTCATACGATATTACTTTGCCGAAGCGCACCGTAATGCGCCGAAAGGGCCGAACGATACCGTCACAGTAAATCGACGCTGGCAGGATTGGCGCCTGTGTTTTGGCAGCCACCATGGCGGCACCCGCTTTTGGCTTGAACGGAGTATTGTCAAAAACGCATTTCCCCTGCGGAAAAATTCCCACAACGCCGCCGTCGTTTAAAATCCGGATCGCGGTCTTAATGGATTCGGCGTCACCCCTGCCCCGTTTTACCGGAAAGGCTCCCATCCTGTAGAGCAATCCGCACGCCAGCCTCCCGTGGTCCTCAAACAATTCGGATTTCGCCATAAACCGAATCTGCCTTTTAAATGGAACCGCAAGCAAAAACGGGTCGATCAGTGATTTATGGTTGCAGCAAACAATGAGACTGCCCTCACGCGGAATATTTTCCGCTCCATGTACACGAAAAGGAAAAATAAATTTCGCAAGCGGCGTTAAAAGACGAATCCCCAAAAAGTAAAGCATTGCAGTCAGACCTTTGCCTTTTCAAACGCTTTCAGATCCCTCTCCCTCAGCTGGGAAATTTTGCTCATTATCTCGCGGGAAGCGGCGCGGTATTCTACGCCGGTGCCGTTTACAATTCCAAGTTCTTCCGGCTGAATCAGCTCCCCGTACGAGACAATGCATTTACGAAAAATTTTCGGTACTTTCCCGTCCCTCGCGGTGATACAGCAGGGTAAAATGGGGGCATGGTTATTGTAGGCAAACATTACGGCTCCCGCTTTGGGCTGAAGAAGATCGCCGGTTTTTGACCGCGTTCCTTCGATAAAGATCCCAAGCGCCTGACCGTTTTGAAGCATCTGATCCACTTTGTTAAATGCCGTTTTATCACTCTTACCCCTCTGTATAGGGATCGCGCCGAGGGACGAGAGCAAAAGCGCCATAGCCTTGTTTTCAAACAATTCCGATTTTGACAGGAAAAAGATTTGCCGATGCTGTGTAAAAGCAAGCCGTACCGGGTCGGAACCGCTGACATGATTGCAGCAGACAATCACTTTTCCGCTTTGCGGCATATTCTCTTTGTTATGGACTTCATATGGAATAAAAAATTTAAGAAACCACTGCACAAAAATTTTACCGAAGTTGTAGAGTGGAGTACGTTTCATAGTCTCACCAATTTCCGTTTATTTTATCATACCGATAAAAATATTTTGCCGCGCAGAGCGGGGTAATGAAACCCGAACCCGCACGGCTTCAGTTTTGCTGTTTCACGTTCTTTTTAATAATCGAAATAAGCTGTTCCACGGACTGCTCCAGCGTATTGCCGGTAGTGTCGACCAGCACGGCGTTTTCAGCCGGCTTCAGCGGCGCTACGGCACGGTGGGAATCATTGTAGTCACGGGTAACCAGATCGCTTAAAACATCGTTATAATCGACCTTTTGTCCATTTTGCAGTATTTCTTCATATCGTCTTTTGGCGCGTTCTTCGGGTGATGCGGTCAAAAAAATTTTAAGCTGCGCATCCGGCAGAACCACTGTGCCGATATCCCGCCCGTCCATAACGACATTATTCTCTTTCGCAATATTCTGCTGAAGTGCAAACAGGAATTCCCGTACGGCGGGGATTGCCGAAACATTGGAGGCAGCCATGGAAACCTCCGGTGTCCTGATCTCGTTGGTAACGTCCCTTCCACAAAGCATCACATGCTGCTCCCCGTTGCGGAAGGCCAGGGAAATTTTTACCCCGGCCAGCTGCGGGCAAACAGCCTCGCCATCCGCAGTGTTAATCCCCCGATTGATCATGTACAGTCCCACGGCACGATAAAGTGCGCCGGTGTCCACATAAATAAAGCCAATTTCCTTTGCCGCGCGGCGCGCAATGGTGCTTTTCCCCGCTCCCGCAGGGCCGTCGATTGCAATCGCAGTCATCTTATTCTTCCTATCCTAAATTTTATCCGCCAATGGAACCGGCCGCAAGGCGGCCGGTACAGAAAGCAATTTGAAGGTTGAAGCCGCCCGTGTAAGCATCCACATCAAGAACCTCACCCGCAAAATAAAGGCCGTTCACAAGCTTGGACTCCATCGTCTTCGGGTTTATTTCAGTCACCTTTACCCCGCCCGAAGTGACAATCGCCTCCTCAATCGGGCGAAACCCGGCGACGGTTAATTCAAACGACTTCAGCAATTCCGCAAAACCCCGGCGCATTTCCCGCGTGATCTGGTTACATTTGGTTTCAGGCGGAATTCCGGAACGCTGCACAATGACGGGAATCATTTTACTGGGAAGCAGCGCCCCAAGGGAATTGGCAAAATTCCGGTTATGGTTCAATTCAAAATCACGCTGCAGCCGCGCATCAAGCTGCTCCGGACTGAGCGCAGGCTTCAAATCGATGAAAATATGATAACGGCCGGACGACATTTCCCTCATGTGAGCGCTGGCGCTCAGAATCATAGGGCCGGAAAGGCCGAAGTGAGTAAATAGCATTTCGCCAAAATCGTCGTAAATCTGTTTCTTTTTTTCCGTGTCATAAACCCGGACAGAGACGTTTTTCAGGGACAGTCCCATCATATCACGGCATTCATCGCCGCGCACGACAAGCGGAACAAGGGACGGGCGCAGCTCAGTCACCGTATGACCGGCCTGACGTGCCAGTTTATAGCCGTCGCCGGTGGAGCCGGTTCCGGGGTAAGAAGCGCCGCCGCAGCAGACAATGACAGTATCAGCCATGACCTGCGCGCCCCCATGCAGCTCAACACCATAGACAGAATGCTCTTTTAATAATAATCTTTTTACTTCGCCTGTTACAAGCTGTACCCCGTTGCTTTTGACAAAATGAACCAGCCTGTCCACCACGTCGCCAGCTTTGTCGGACTGGGGGAACACACGGTTGCCGCGTTCAATTTTTACAGGAAGGCCAAGCTCTTCAAAAAAATCGATGGTATCCTGCGGGGTAAACTGATGGATCGCACTGTAGAGGAAACGGCCGTTTGTAGGGACGGAGGCGATAAAGGTCTGTACGTCACAGTGGTTGGTAATGTTACACCTTCCCTTGCCGGTAATCATCACCTTTCGGCCGGGCCGCGCATTTTTTTCAACCAGACATACGTTCAGGCCCCGCTGCGCGGCGGTGCCCGCAGCCATCATTCCGGCGGCTCCGCCGCCGATAACCAGCACATCATAAGGGAGGCTCAACTGATTTATCATCTACCTTTTCATATACTCCGTATTCATCCCAAATATCTTCCAACCGCCTGAAAACCTGTGAAACTTCTCCCGATTTCCTCAGCGCGGTGGTAACAATCAGCGCGTTGATGAGGCTGAGGGGAGCCACCAGCGAGTCAACAATGGAAGCAATATCGCTGCGGGCCAGCAACAGGTTGTCGGCAGGCCTGGCCATGGGTGAAAGCGAACTGTCGGTAATTGCGATGACGGTTGCGCCGCGTTTATGTGCAAAGTCCAGCGCTTTGACCGCTTTGCGGGAATACCGCGGGAAGCTGATGCCAATCACGACATCCCTTTGATCTATGCGAATCATCTGCTCAAAAATCTCGCCCTCACTGGTGGACTGCACCAAAAGCACATTCTCAAACAGCAGATTGAAATAATTGAATAAAAAGGTCGCCAGTGCCAAAGAACTCCTCGCGCCAAGAATATAGATTTTGCGTGCCGCAACAATAGCATCCACTGAACGGTAAAATGCTTCGTGCGAAGTTTCTTCCATTGTTCTGCGGATCGTGTCGATATCCTGATTGAATACGGAATCAAGCACATCCGAGTTCCCAATGCGGTCCGCGGTAACTTCCATGCGCTGCACGGAAGTCAGTTTATTGCGGATCATTTCCTGCATGGCCTGCTGCAGTTCCGGATAGCCGGCATAACCGATCTCCGTAGCAAAGCGAACCACGGTGGATTCGCTCACCCCAACGGTGGCTCCTAATCTTGAAGCCGTCATAAATGCTACTTTGTCATAATGCTCTTCAATATATTTGGCAATCAGTTTTTGTCCTTTTGAAAACCCGGACATTTTGTCTTGAATCCGAGTCGCTAATAAATTGTTCATTCTACCACTCCCGCTATTCATATTAATTCGAAACAGAATAAAAATCAAGTGTATTTCCTATATTTTTGCAAGAGAACCCCATTTGGAATTCATTTACATATTGATTTTTCCTATAAATAACAAAATCCCACCCGAAAATAAAATCACAATACTTATTATAGCCCGAAATCCGCCTGCGTTGCGTATTCCGGGCTATTTTACATGCAGCCATCGGCGCACGAATTTATGGAATCTTTGAAAATAGGTTGCAACCAAAGCGGAAACCGCATAATCATAAAGAATAAAAACAATGTTGCCCGCAATCAGAAACGCAGCCGGAAGATTCACCCCAAAAACAATAAAGCTGTCTTTCGGCACGCCCAACACCCAGATACTGAGAAAATAGCCCAATACCATGGAGCCGTTAAAAACTGCGAATTTAAGCAGATAAGACAGTACCCTGCGTGCCCGTTCAAAAATCGATTTCAGAATTGGGTAATAACCAAAGAAGACAACCAGCAGAACGGCCGCTTCTTTATCCCCTGCAAGCAGCAGGGAAAGCAGCGACGAAGCAATGTAAACAGGCCATGCCCACGCAGCGCCCATTTCTATCACAATCGGTATCATGAGAATTCCGGCAAGTGCCGGCAGGGCGTAAGTTCCAATCGGAATCAGGCCTGTCAAAAACATCAGCAAGGTGCACAGCGCCGTAATAATCCCGCAAAAAGCCACGCGGATACTCCTCAACTGAATTCCTCCCTTGAAGCGGTCAACAGCATGGAATCAAGTCGCCGCCCATGCATTCACAGCAGCAGTCGGCGCAAAGCAGGGACGAGCAGGCATCGCAGGAATTACAGCTTCCGGCGCGCGAAATACTGGGGTCGTAACCCCCGTAAGCCCCGTTGCGGCGGCTGGTAACCTGATTCATGGCAGCACGGTATTCCGCATTGCCGGGGTCCATTTGGCAGGCCGTTGAAAAATGGTTGTACGCTTCCTCAAGCCATCCGCGTTTATACAGCACGGTACCCTTCAAAAAGTACCATTCGGCATTCCTGCTCTCAACGGGGACGCCGTTCAAAATCTGTTCCGCGTCGGCGATGCGGCCGGCCATAATCAAATTTCTCACGTCACTGAAACCGCTGCCCGCGCCGGAGTAGCCGGTACCGTAGCCCGGATTGCCATAAACGGAATTGCCGTATCCCGAACCGGCGGTTGGCCCGGTATATGACCCGCCCCCGCTTTTTTGCCGTTTGCGCTCGGCCACAACAGCATCGTAGGCTTCATTGATTTCCTTCATTTTTTCCCCCGCCAGGTCGGCGATGGGACTGCCGGAGTAATTGTCAGGATGATATTTTTTCGCCAGTTCGCGATAAGCCGTTTTAAGCTCCTCATCCGTTGCCCCGGGAGAAACTCCTAATATTTTATAAGGATCTGACATTCATTTTCTCCTTTTTAAACAGTAATTCTTTTTGAATTTCAGGCAGTCCTTTGAGGATTATATTTTCAAGGATTGGCCTGAAATGTTGTAAATCCAATATATTAAAAGCGGCAATCAGCTGAGAAAGCGTTAAATTTAAAACCTGATTTGCGTACTCCCTCGCCTTGCCAAGTTCCTCCTGTGTGGCAGATTCACCCAAATGACATTGTATGACAAACGGATTAAAAGACTTTGACTGCATATCCTTCTCAAGGTCATCCGCCGCGTCGATTAAATAAACCCATCGGCCAAGATAATATCCAAACTGGCGAAGAATACGGACATCGTTGCTTTTTTGATCGGGATCGGGGCCCGCGGCCATTTCAAAAACCTGCAAAAGCATCGTCGCAGTGGGTTCAGCGCAAAAATCCAACCCGGGATTTTCGCTCTTTTCGGCGGCTTTCTGCTGTGCCATGGCGGCAGAAACAGCCAAATCCATCTGCGGAAAGTCGCGCGCTGCTTTTCTTCGCGCATGCGCGGCGGCCGGAAGAAAAAGATAACCCCGCAGTTTACCCCAAAAATGCGAATCATCAATATCATCCCGGATTTTGTGATAAGTCATAAATACCGAAAGAGCCGAGGCAGCGGTCAGTTCACTTTCACCGGTATTACAGTATGTGCATTTTTTCATGGGATTTACCACACACCGCCCGCTGCTGAAACCGGGGCATTCTGAATTCACCGCCAGCAGCAGCATTGCGTAAAAAGTACAGTCGTAACTGAGCGTAAGCCTTGAGGCAAGGCCATAACTTTTCCCCAGCTGACGGCACAGCGAGCAGTAAATTCCCTTGTATTGCTCGTACTCGCGAACAAGAAGTTCGGACTTCTGGGGCCTGACATAACCAAACACGAAAATCATCCTTAATATAACATAAAACTTGTTAATACTGTTATTCTACTATAATCGGGGTCATCATTTAATTAACAATATGTAAATTTTATTCTTGAGTTAATACGATGGAAAAAGATAGATAAATTAATCCTATACTCATCCAAAAATTCTCCACTCTGCACAATCATATTACCTTGATTTTGTGCAATATACATGATATCATATACATGTAAACGAAAGGAGGTACACCATGAAATTATATGATATCAGTGCAGGCGAATTTATGATGCTGCTCGAGCATGCAAAGGGAAATGTTTATCTGGTTACCGGCGACGGAGTTTACTTCAATCTGAGCAGCAAGCTTTCGCAGCTTTATTGTATTGCGATGCTGCTTGACGGTGCAAAAAATGAGGAGGTTTCCCCCGAAATAAAAATTGAACGCAAAGATGATGAAGAGATGTTCCAAAAATATTTGTTTAATCACTACACAAAAAGTGGAAATTTCGTTAGATAATTGTTGTATTTATGTAGTTGCCATGATATAATCTTAAACAAGCAAACTATACTTTTAGGAGGTAAAATTATGAAATTATACGACATTGATGTATCAAAGCTGATTGGTCTTTTGGATCAGGCAAAAGGAAATGTTTATCTGGTTACCGAGGACGGCAACACGCTCAACCTTAAAAGCAAACTTTGCCAGCTGTACGGTGTCAGAACCCTTCTGGAAAGCGCAAAGAACTCAACCGTTTCAGCAGAGCTGAATGTTGAGAATCCGGAAGATGAATTAATGTTCATTAATTATATGATGAGCAAATAAACTTTTGCAAAATAAGAGTGCCGCCGTAATAAATTATTACGGCGGCACTCTTTTGTAATATTAACAGTATTATTAATAAGCAGCACTGAGAGGGTTTAATACTCCGTACCCTTTATTTTCCATATCATCAATAAAATTGATTGCTTTGCCCGCACCGAGCGCGACACAAATTTGCGGTTCCGGCGCGATATGAACCGGCATTTTCGCTTTTTTGGAAATCAGCTGGTCAAACCCGTAAAGCTGAGCCGAGCCGCCGGTTAAAATAATGCCGTCGCTGTAAACGTCGCCCATCAGTTCCGGCGGTGTTATCTCCAGCATCTCCTGAATGGTGCGCACGATCTGCATTGCGGGCTCAATGAGCGCCTCAAGTACCTCGTCGCCGGTAATGTCGGCCCACTGCGGCAGCCCGGTCATGGCGTTTCTGCCTTTTACCCGGTGTTTTAATAAATCTTTTCTGGGATACACACAGCCGATTGCGATTTTCGCGTCTTCCGCCATATGCTGGCCGATAACCAAATTGTATTTTCTTCGGATATACTTGATAATTGCCTCATCAAAGGCAGTACCCGCAATTTTTATGGAACGGGAAATCGCAATTCCACTCAGCGACAGCACGGCCATATCGGTCGTTCCTCCGCCGATATCCACCACCAGGGTGCCGTATGGCTTAGCGATATCCACTCCCGCGCCGAGCGCGGCGGCGACCGGTTCCTCAATCAGGCAGATTTTCCGCACGCCCGCGGCGCTGATGGCATCCACAACCGCCCGTTTTTCCACTTCGGTAATCTGGCAGGGGACGCTTACCACGACACGCGGCATAAACACCTTGCTGCTGTTAATTTTTTTAAGATAAGCGCTGATCAGATATTGTGCAAGATCAAAATTTGAAATAACACCGTTGCAAAGCGGATGGCAGACGTCAATTTTATCGGAAGTGCGCCCCACCATCGCATACGCTTCTTTTCCGGTTGCCACAACCTGATCATTTTCAACGTTAACGGCTACAATCGCCGGTTCATTAAGTATAATGCCCTTGCCGTCAAGATATATCTTTACGACCGATGTACCAAGGTCTATCGCAATGTCAGTACCAAGCACACAATCACATCCTATCCTATAATACCATTCATTATATTACACAACATAAAACATTTCAACTCGATCACAGCTCAACTTCCGCGATTGCGGCACAGGCGACCTTATTCGCGCCGCCCTGAAACAGAACCCCGGCGCACTCGCAGAGCGTCGCCCCGGTGGTAACAATATCGTCCAGCAAAAGAATGTTTTTGCCAGAAATTTCTGTTTTCAGCGCGTAAACCCCCTGAACATTCCTGCGGCGCTCCTTTTCACTGAGTTTGTGCTGTTCTTTGTTGTCCGTTGTTTTGACCAGGCATTCCCTGTACGGCAGCCCAAGCCGCTTTGCCGCCGCTTGGGCAATGAGTTCGGATTGATTATAGCCGCGCAGTCTGCGGCGCTGTGCGGAAATAGGAACGGCGGTAACGAAGTCAAATGCGGCACCGTTCAAAATTTCCCCGGCAATCTGTGCTCCGAAAAAATCCGCCGCCCGGACTTGCCCGTAGAATTTAAAATTGATAATTGCCTGCCTGACTGCCCCGTCATAAATATATGGCACACTACACAGTATAGTTTGCCCCGTTCCCGCAAGATAAATGCGTTTTTGGGCGTGGACGCGCGGATTTTTCTCGGCACAGCCCGGGCATATCCGATTTCCGGAATGAACCAGGGCTCCGCATAAAACACAGCGAGGCGGGAAAATCAGGTCGGTCAAGGCAGAAGCGGCCAATTTAAGCTTCATTCTCCGTTCCCCCGGTTAAAAAGTAATACAGACCCGCGTAGCGACGTGTTTTTTTATTATTCTCCACCATTGTCTGTACTGTTTTCTGCGTACCCACAAGGATCAGCAGGGATTTTGCCCGCGTAATTGCGGTATATAACAGATTGCGGTAATAAAGCTGGGGAGGGCCGGGGTACATCGGCATAACAACAGCCGGGAATTCGTTGCCCTGGCTTTTATGCACGGTCATAGCGTAGGCCAGTTCCAGTTCATTTGCGGATTCCAGTTCATAAAGCACGACGCGGTCGTCCATCTGTACCGTTACAACGGAGGCGCGGCGGTCAATCCCGCAAAGCACGCCAAGGTCACCGTTGAACACTCCCTCGCCGGTGGTGCCGTCAAGTTTTGTCCACGGAAGATCATAGTCGTTTTTCGTCTGCATAACCTTGTCGCCTTCACGAAAAAGGACGTTGTTGATTGTGATTTCGCCTTTCCTTTTATCGGGCGGGTTCAGCGCCGCCTGTAATCTTTTGTTGAGTTCCATGGTGCCAAGCTCCCCCTTGCGGCCCGGGGAAAGCACCTGAATATCCGCCTGCGGCGAATACCCGTAGCTCGCGGGCAGCCGCACGGCACAGAGGTCGACAATGGTCGAACTGATTTCGTCGGGATGACTGCACTGCAAAAAGAAAAAGTCGCTTGTCCTGACAGTCAGTTCGGGCATCTGCCCGCTGATAATCCGGTGCGCGTTGGTAACAATCAGGCTCTGCATGGACTGGCGGAAAATCTGATTCAGCTGTACAACCGGCAGCATATTTGTAGCGATTAAATCACCCAGCACATTGCCCGGGCCAACAGAGGGAAGCTGGTCG
>JAEWBE010000028.1 GCA_023391275.1 Bacillota bacterium
GAGCAGGGGACTGAAAATCCCCGTGTCGGTGGTTCGATTCCGCCCGGAGGCACCATTAATGCGATTGTAGCTCATCTGGTAGAGCGCCACCTTGCCAAGGTGGAGGTAGCGAGTTCGAGCCTCGTCGTTCGCTCCATTTTTGGCGTCATAGCCAAGCGGTAAGGCAAGGGTCTGCAAAACCCTGATTCCCCAGTTCAAATCTGGGTGACGCCTCCAATATAATCGCAATCGTCAGTGCATTGTAAAAAACAGTGCATTGGCGATTTTTATTTTTACTGATTGCCGGAAATGCCATATCCCTTAGTAACAGGGTCCAGGAACAGTGCGATGTGCGGCGGGTAAAATGTGAATAGCAGGAAAGATACAGCAAGCGTCAAAATAAGTATTATCCCAGCAAATTGATTTTGTATATTAATTTGGATATGGTGGATTGCCTGCCAACTGTATGTAAAAGCAACTGCAACACCGAAAATAAATGTTAAAATATCAGCGCATAGAAAGTGCTTCCCTATGATTCCGGTGTAAGTGTAAAATGTTATTATGATAGTTATCAGCCCCAGCACTATTCCAATTGATTTTGCCAAGATAAAGTTTGGGTAATTTTTTCCGACATTAAAATATTCAAACGCACTAAACAGAAGCATTGGCACGAACAGCAACTTTAAATGCTCCCATGTACTTTCGTTTATCGGGCTGAAAATCCCGGCAATACGGTTGTTTCCAGTCCAGTTATAAACGAAATGCAATAAAGACCCAATGATCACAACGAAAATAAATCCTGTAATTTCCCAGCCAATCAGTTTATTTAGCAATACAAACACCCCTTTCCTTAAATTTTATGATAGTAATTCAAAGGTTAACATGAAAAACATAACCTCAAATTAATTTCTTATAAATGGCCCGTTTATAATGAAAATTTTTATTTAGCGAGTGTCACAAAACGCACTGCCCAATCGTTATATATATGTAACATGGTTTGAGGGGGTACGTTATGAAACCGAACAGTAAAAAAATGAATTTAATCTTTACTCTTCTGGCTTTAGCTGCACTTGGAGCGATTTTATTTATCTGTGCACATACTTTCGCATAATTAACCATAATCAGCTTATGAAGGAAACGGATTACAAATACAACTTATATACATATCTAAAATCACCCCATGCATATAGATGCATGGGGTGATTGCATTGAAAGCGACAAAAACTTATTTTATACCGATAACGGTCCTCATATTGTGCTGCCTTGCGTTTTTATTGCTTTCCTATCTCTCTTACAACAAAATCGATAAAATGGCCTCTGCGCTCGCCGGGGAGCGAATACCGACGATTGTAATCGACCCCGGCCATGGTGGGGAGGATGGCGGAGCCAGCGCGTCGTCCTCTGTTTTGGAAAAAGATATTAATCTTGCAATTTCTCTCAAGCTGCAAAAACTTTTGGAGTCTTCCGGATTTCATGTGGTAATGACACGTACCACGGATGAGTCCATTGGGGATAAAACTCTGGACACAGTCAGAGAACGGAAGGTGAGCGATCTGCATAACCGGCTGAAAATTATTGAAGCGCAGGGCGACTGTGTTTTCATCAGCATACATCAAAATCATTTTACTGAAAGCCAATACAGCGGTGCACAAATGTTCTATTCTACAAAAAATGCTGTCAGTAAGGATTTGGCGGAAAGTATTAAGAGCCGCGTTGTGGAGCTTTTGCAGCCGGAAAATGAAAGGGAAACAAAACCCGCGACCGATTCTATTTATCTTCTTTGGAATACAAAAATGCCGGCTGTCCTGATTGAATGCGGCTTCCTTTCCAATCAGTCGGAGGCCGCAAAGCTAAACGACAAAACTTATCAGCAGCAAATGGCTTTTGCAATTTACAGCGGTATGCTGGATTACCTTCATTCAAATCCATAATACCTTGTATTTGTTCATTGATTAGGATATAATTTTAATTAAAATGATAGAAAATGAGGATTTTAAAATGGCTTCAAAATCCAAAAGTGTATATATTTGCTCGGAGTGCGGTTTTGAATCCGCGAAATGGTACGGAAAGTGCCCTGGCTGCGGTCAGTGGAACTGTATGAATGAAGAAATAAAAGAGGCTGCACCCAAAAGAACCGCCGGCTCCGGCGTTTCTCACAGCATTACGCGGCCGATTGCTATTAACGAGATCAGCACAACCGATGAAGAGCGTTATCACACCGGCCTGACCGAGCTTGACCGGGTGCTGGGCGGCGGAATTGTTAAAGGTTCCCTGATTTTAATCAGTGGCGAACCCGGAATCGGAAAATCTACGATCCTATTACAGATATGCGAATATTTGGGCAGGACACTTAAAATACTGTATGTGTCCGGAGAGGAATCCAGCCGGCAGATTAAACTGCGTGCAGAGCGGCTCGGTGTTCAAAGCGATAATCTGTATGTTTTGACTGAAACCGACATTCAGTACGTAATTGAACAGATCAGAGCCGACCTCCCTGACCTGGTGATGATTGATTCTATTCAGACGATGAATTTTACCGATCTGAGCTCATCGCCCGGCAGCGTAACCCAAGTGAGAGAATGCACCAACGCGGTTATGCGGGCCATAAAAGCGTTGGAAATCCCCACTATCCTGGTCGGCCATGTTAACAAAGACGGAGCTATTGCCGGTCCAAAGGTGCTGGAGCACATTGTTGATGCGGTGCTTTACTTTGAGGGCGATCGTCAAATGTCTTACCGGATTTTGCGGGCCGTGAAAAACCGATATGGCTCAACAAACGAAATCGGCGTATTTGATATGGGCGATAACGGATTACAGCAGGTGGACAACCCTTCGCTCGCGCTGCTGTCCGGCAGACCGAAACATGTATCGGGTACCTGTGTTACCTGCGTGATTGAGGGTTCTCGCCCCATTCTGGCGGAAATACAGGGTTTAGCCACTACTACGGGATTCGGTAATCCAAGGAGGATGTCTACGGGATTCGATTATAACAGGATGTCGCTTTTGCTGGCGGTTTTGGAAAAGCGTGCAGGATATTATTTTTCAAATCTTGACGCATATGTCAATGTGGTCGGCGGATTAAGACTGGATGAGCCTGCATCCGATTTAGCGGTCGCCATGTCGCTGGTGTCAAGCCTTAAGGATGTGCCGGTTAGTGAAGATACGATCGCCTTCGGTGAAATTGGGCTTGCCGGTGAAATCCGCTCGGTAACCCACATTGACGCCAGAATCAGCGAAGCCGAGCGTCTTGGCTTCAAAAAGTGTATTGTGCCGTTTCATAACTTAAAGCAGGTAAATGCAAAGTACACAGGGATTAAATTGATTGGGGTTAAAAATGTAAGGGAGGCGTTTGAAGCGTCGATTGAGTAGGAACCGGTACCCGGGGCGTTACTTTAATGCAATGCACACAACCGTCACCGGTATAATTGGTGATGGCAGAGGGCATTTCCAGGCTGCAATATCCTTCGCGCTGATAAATGCAATCTTCGTCGCACTGAATGATACTCATATGTTTTCACCTCATTTGTATTCTGCGAATTCACACGGAAATTATTCATGAATCCGTCGTGAATCTCACTAATATTTTCCCCTTGTTATCATAAAATAAGCTGTGATGGGGGAATGAGAATGAAAAAATATGTAATGCTATACACCTTTACAACTCTGCTGATTGCCGCTGTGGCGATTTTTGGAACAATTTCACGCAATTCAGTCGTAACAGTAAACACTGTAAAGGTGGATTCACTTACGGTTGAGAATTCTGTAACATGCAGCGGGAGAGTAGAACGTATTTCTACCACCAGTGTGAGCGCACCGGCCTCGGCTCTTGTGAAAAATGTTTATGTCAAAGCGGGCGACACGGTAAAGGCAGGCCAGTCCCTGATGCTGGTGGAGATTCCATCTGAAAAAATTGATACTTCTAAAATTGATGCATCCGATTTGCCCAGTGGCTATGAAAGCCTTTTGGGTCAATACAGCGACCAGCTTCAAAGTGAAAGTGAAAATGCAACAACCTTTCAAACAATTGCCGCACCCGTTGCAGGTGAAGTTACATCTGTATCCGTTGCCAATCAAAGCTATGTGGCATCCGGGGTTCCGGTCGCAGTCATTGCCGACAATTCCGGGCTGCAGGTTCGGCTTTCGGTGAACGAATCTCAAATCTCCGACATAAAGGTGGGGCAGAAAGCGGTAATAACCGGCGTCGGTTTTAAAAATTCATCATATTCCGGGACGGTCAAGGCGATTTCGTCCGACGCAAAGCAAATTGTTTCCACTACCGGGCAGGAAACCGTAGTTGAAGTCATTGTGAGCGTGGATGATGCAGGGAAAGATATTAAGCCGGGTTATACTTCAAAAGTCAAAATTATCACATCCAGAAATTCAGGCGTGCTTGTCGCGCCCTACGAGGCCGTAAGAGCCGATAAAAACGGAAATGAGTACGTTTTCAAACTGAAAGGAAATAAGGCTGTAAAGACCCCCGTCGTAACACGGAAAGAGTTTGACGACGGCTTTGAAGTAACAAGCGGTTTATCCAATAATGACGTTATAATAGAAAGTCCCGATAATCTTTCAAACGGAACCCGTGTGATTCCCTCTTCAAAAGGGACGGTGAGCTCGGATGATTGATTATCTTAAATCCGCATTTAAGAATTTGGGCAGAAAACGTGCGAGAACTTATCTGACTATACTTGGAATTGCAATCGGCGTGGCGTCTGTTGTTATTATCGGCAATATCAGCCAATGCGGAACGGATGCTCTGAGCAATGAACTCGACGGCCTGGGTTTAAGCGGACTTACAATTTCATCTTCTTCCAATGCGCAGAGCATATCATTAAACGAGAATGATCTGAATATTGTAAAAAATTGTGATCAGGTGGAGCAAGCTGCTCCGGTTATTGTTCAGAGCACCGACGTTTCGGTTCGAAAGCTGAATTTAAAGGCGATCATCTGGGGCATTGACACAAAGGCAAGCCAAATTATTTCGATTAATCTGCTGTATGGCCGTCTGTTTAATAATCAGGATATCAGCACCGGTGCAAACGTTTGTTTGGTGGACGAGGCCTTTTCAAAAAACGCTTACTCCAGAAGCAATATCATCGGGAAAAAGGTTTCTATTTTATGCGGAGGCGTTCTGGAAGATTTCAAGGTGATCGGCATTATTAAAACCGGAAGCGGCCTGCTTCAAAATATTATCGGCGATTATGTTCCTACCTTTGTTTATGTTCCGTATACTACCATTCAAACCGCGGTGGGCAGGGATGATTTCGATCAAATCGCGGTTAAAGTGAAGACAGGCAGTAATGTGGATACTACAGGAAAGACGATTGTGGAAAATTTGAACCGCAATAACGGTACCGTTGATGCGTTTGTATCCAACAACCTTGCCAAACAAAAAGACACCCTCACGAGCATGCTGGGGATTATTACCTTGATTCTTTCCGCTGTCGGCGCTATTTCTTTATTGGTCGCAAGCCTTAGCATTATGACGGTTATGCTGGTTTCGGTCAATGAAAGAACAAGGGAAATCGGTATCAAAAAAGCAATCGGTGCAAAGCGCAGTTCCATTATGATGGAATTTATGTTCGAGGCAATCTTAATTTCCATTCTGGGCTGCCTGTTCGGCATTGCTGCCGGATATCTCGTATCCTATGCAGGGGCTGCCTATTTTGGGTTTGCACTAAGCGTAAGAACGGATATTATGCTGCTGGCAATTGGATTTTCTGTTTTTACAGGAACTGTTTTCGGCGTTTATCCGGCATATAAAGCATCGAGTTTAAAGCCTGTAGATGCGCTCAGACTGGAGTAAAAATGAATTTTGTACAAATACCCAATTTACCGGAATCGGATACGACGCTTGTGGCAGTATCCGATACATATCATGAGGTAACCAATGCGCTTGAGGCGTTGGGAATTAATGTCATCTCAATTAGGCCATACCGTAAGCTCAGCAAACCGGTCAGCAGCCACGCAGACCTGCTGCTGCATCATCTGGGCGGCAATAAAATTATTGTTGCTGATGGGGAAGTGTACCTGAAGGAAGAACTGCATCAATTTGGGTTTGAAACGATTCAATCGAACATATGTATTTCTGATGTTTATCCGCATGATGTCGCTCTGGACGCCGCGCGTGTCGGGCATTATCTGTTTGCCAAAGAAACGGCGCTGGATACTGCGATAAAACAGTATTGTGCTGAGAATCAGATTCAGATTATTCCAGTGCGGCAGGGTTATGCCAAATGTTCGATCGCAGTGGTCAATGAGCATTCCATTATAACCGCTGACGAATCCATTGTGGAGGCGGCACAGGCAATAGGAATTGATGTCCTGAAAATCATGCCGGGTCATATTCAGCTAAAGGGATATAACTACGGCTTTCTTGGCGGTGCAAGCGGACTGATCAGCAAAAATAAACTTGCGTTTACCGGCAGCATACAAACACATCCGGATTACGAAAAAATAAAAAGTTTTTGCAGTAGAAAAAATGTAGAATTGATTTCGCTGACGAATGGCCCGTTAATTGATATAGGAGGAATTCTCCCGCTAAAAATAAAAAATGATAAATAAGGAAGGGGCAGTTTGACTTTCCGAATTTTTTATTATATAATTATACAAAATAAAAATTTTGTATAATTAAGGTAGGAGGAAAAACTGAATTTTTCCGTAATAATAGCCCATAAATCCCCACATTTAATTTGAACTCCAGTTGCTCATTGAAAAGTTGGATTTTCATTTACAATAGCTTAGTTTAGATTCGTTCCGATTTTTTGATTCCTCTGATTATAAACTTGCTATAAATTTGTGTGAGTCTTGTTTTATCAGTTCGCTGTTAATGTAAGCAAAATTGCTTATGATAAATTTTATCGTGTTTGGAAAGGAATTGTTTAAAGTCTTAAATCTGTTCAAATCTAAAATAATGAATGAAACTAATGCCGGATTAATATGGGCATCTGTAGCTGCTGCAATGATATGATAGATGATTAAATATGGAACAGATGTTCTTTATAGTTTTCATCTATGAACGATCTATATTCTTGATCCTTGATTCTTGCTTTTTAATTTCAAGCAGGTCTGTCTTATCAATTTGATCTCGTGAAACTGTTTCACAAAGCAATTACAACAATTTAAAATGGAGTTGAATTTATGAAACCGGAATTATTGGCGGAAGCACCGCCCATCATCAAAGAGTTTTTGGGCTATGTTGGAACGATCAAAGGGAAATCACCTAAAACAGTGGAAGAATATTTTCTTGATTTGCGCACTTTCTTTAGATATATTAAAAAAAGCCGTGGCCTTGTTTCCCCCACCGCCGAATTTGAGGAAATTAGTATTTCTGATATTGATCTTAGTCTGATTAAAACTGTAACCCTTACCCAAGTGTATGAATATATGAATTATCTGGGCAGCGACCGCCTGAATAAAGCGTCAACACGTTCACGTAAGGTTTCAAGTTTGCGCACTTTTTTCAAATATCTAACCAATAAAACAGGGAAGCTTGCTGTGAACCCGGTTGAGGAACTTGAAACGCCGAAATTAAAAAGATCTTTGCCAAAATACCTGACACTGGAACAAAGTCTCGAACTGTTGTCTAAAGTGGAGGGCCCTACAAAAGAACGCGACTACTGCATTCTGGTGCTGTTTTTAAACTGCGGTATGCGTCTGTCTGAACTGGTTGGGCTGAATCTGAATGATGTGCGCCACGGAACTTCCACCATGAAAATTACAGGGAAAGGCAATAAGGAACGCATTGTTTATCTGAATGACGCCTGTATAGATGCGATTGACCGGTATGTGGCGGTTCGTCCGAAGGATGCTCTGATTGATAAGAACGCACTGTTCATCAGCAAACAGCATAAAAGAATCAGCCCCAAAACCGTACAGTACCTTGTGAAAAAATATTTGGCGTTAATCGATTTAGGCGGACCAGGATACTCTGTACATAAGCTCAGGCATACTGCGGCAACGCTGATGTATCAGCACGGGCACGTTGATATTCGCGTATTGAAAGATATCCTTGGGCATGAGAATCTGGGTACTACTGAAATCTATACCCATCTTTCTGATGAACAGATGGCGAATGCAGCCAAAGCAAACCCACTTTCCAACGTCAAACAGAGAGATTCAATCAAAATTGATCCGGCTGTTGTGGCCGAAAAGAAAAAAGAGCCGAAATAAACGGCTCTTTTCTTTAACTTTTTTAATCTTTAAAGTCAGCATTTTCGCTGGAATCTTCATTCTTGTTTTGATACGGCCGAATCATAATTTTATCAATTAAAGGATAAACTGTAAAATTGATTAAGAACATGCAGAAGGAAAACAAAAGGAAAACCGCCAGGATAATTGCCAGCATGAAAGTCAGCGGCATCAACTGAACCATAATATAAAGTGCAAGGCAAATAATTGCAAGAAGCACTGTGAGAAGCAAATTGCGCCATAAACCAATAATTGAAAAAATCATTGCATTTTTATAGATCTTGTTTAACGGAAGGTCAAACGTCACAGCCATGACCGGAATATAAAACTGAGAAAAAATAAACAAAATAGTAATCCCAATGCAAAGTGCCAACGGAAGAAAGAAAATGCTGTTTGAGTTCAACTGTGCGGAATAATAAGAAATTGCCACATCAAAAATGATATATGCTACATAACAGATAACGCCATTAATTAAAAATATCGCCCAGTTTTTTTGAATTGCTTCCTTAAAATCAGAGAAAACAAACGCATGCTCTTCCCTTGCGTAATTTCGTGTTACAAAGGTAAGTCCCGCAACAAACGGAGAAACCAGGATAAGCGGCAACAGCACGATAAATGATAAACTGGTAACCAGTCCTAAAAAGTAGATCAGCGCAACAGCGGCAATCAATGGTATGCTAAAAATAAGGTTCAACTGTATCAAATTTCCGAACTTCCGAAGAAGAATCGTAAAAAATCGAAAAAATGGTTTTTTCTGAGGCTCATTTTTACTGACGCCAGGGCCTGGCCGATTATAGTTGCTATGAAATAATCCCAAAAAGGTCACTCCTATCCTAATTTTGCACGGGGATGGCAGTTATTGTAAACTTCCTTAAAATGGTCATTGAGCAAATGAACATAAACCTGCGTGGAGGAAATGTCCGCGTGCCCAAGCATGAGTTGAATATCTTTTAGCTCCGCACCGTTTTCAAGCAAATGTAACGCGAATGAATGACGAAGCGTATGCGGTGTAATTTCTTTTACAATACCGGCCTGTTCGGCATAGCCCTTTACAATCTTCCAAAAGCCCTGTCTGGTAAGCCGGCGGCCGTTCAGATTCGTAAAAAGTGCCTGTCCGCCGTCCGGAATAATCAAAAGGCTTCTCGCCCTTAAGATATAATCTGAAACCATCGACACCGCAGTGGGGTACACCGGGATCATCCGTTCGGCCTTCCCTCTGTTGCAGCAAAGCATTCCGGTATGTAAGTTGATATCCTCAACATTCAAGTCCACCAATTCTGTGGCCCGGATTCCCGTTGCGTACAACAGTTCCAGCATGGCCTTGTCACGGCAGCCTTTTGGCTCTTTGATATCCGGCTGGGCAAGCAAAAGTTCAATTTCTTTGCCGCTCAAAATTTGCGGCAATTTTTTTTGTGTTTTTTCAAGTTTTATGGCTTTCGCCGGATTGTTTTCCATTTGATTACTGACAATCAAATATTGATAAAAGCATCGGATGGACGCGATATTGCGGGTTATTGTGGAATTGGATTTTTTTGATTCCTTCAGTTTTTCCACATAAAGCTTCATAAAATTCACATCAGCTTGGGTAGGGCTGTCCAAACCCTCCCCATTAAGAAATGACAAAAAATGCTCTACATCGCGAATGTACGAATCCAGTGTATTTGCAGAAACTGATTTTGTATGAATCAAATAATCGCTAAAGTCCACACAATAGTGCTTCATTTTTTCTATCCCCTCTAGTCTAAAAAGAAAACATGCCGGAAAAACACGCGGAGAGAAACAAGTCAATCAGAGCCGCAAAAAATGCAATCCCAAGAATCGCCCCAAAACGCAGCAGATAAAGCCGGATGTTGTTTCGGCTGATTGTCCCGCTTTGAGCCAAAGCACCGCAGGATGCGATTTTTCGTGAAAAGCGTGTGCCTTCCCTCGCGGCCAGTAAAATTGCCAGGCAGCAAAAAAACGCCCCCGGCAGAATCACTGTAAGATTAAATAAAACGCCATTCCACCCATATGCGGCGTAAATATATCCGGAGGTCAAACCCAATCCGAAACCGCGAAAAAAGACAATCCCCGGAATGATAAACATGCCCCACATGGAAAGGCCGCAAAGAAAACACGATAAAATAAAAAGAAACGATGAAGCGAAAGACGCTGAAAAAACGGTGACAAACGGCTGCACCGTTCTGGCTTTAAAATTGCTGAAGAAGAGAAAATCCAGTTTGCTTAACGCAGAAACTTCTGCGTTTTTCGCAAACAATACGCCGAAAATCATACCGCAGATTAAAAAAACCGACAACAGAACTAAAGCGTAATTTTCGCGCAGTGCTTGAAAAAAAAACTTTATTTTTCCATTCCAGCCCGGTTTGCGGTTCAAACTTTTGCGGTTAAAACTATGGCTTATCCTAATCATACTCATACATTCCTCCCACCAGGGTGTTTTTAAATTGTATGAGTCATGTTGGCGTTATATGATTATCTGCCGAGTTCTTCGGCTCTTTTTGTACAGGCCGTCATGGCATCGTCAATGATCTGTTCAAAGCCATGCTCGTAAAACACATCGAGGGCTTTCAGAGTCGTGCCGCCGGGGGACGAAACCATCTTAATCAACGCATCCGGGGTCAAATCAGGCCGCCTCAGCATCCCGGCACTGCCCTCGAAGGTTTGACATATCAGCTGAAGGGCAGTATCCGCGTCAATGCCCTGTTTGACCGCACTGTCCATCATGGCTTTTGCAAACAGATAAACATAGGCGGGGCTGCTGCTGTTTACGGAGATTACCGCGTTCATCTGGTTTTCCTTCAGAACCATTACGGTGCCGCAGGCAGCGAATAAGGATTTCACCAGATCAAAGCTGTCATCGGAAACATTATCCGTTCTGCACAGCGCCGTTGCCCCCTTTCCGATCAGCAACGGAGTGTTCGGCATTGTACGGATCACCGGGCAAGGGCATCCCAATGCACTGATAATATAGCTGGTAGAAATACCGGCCGCAATAGAAACAAATAGCTTCGTATCATTTACCACCGGTTTTAAATCGGCCAAAACCTCGGCAAAATTTTGTGGTTTAACTGCCAGAAACAGAATACTGCAGCGCCCGGCGAGCTCCGTGATTGAATCAGCCGCATGGATTCCTGCAGAAGCCTGTAACACCTTGCATTTCTCCTGATTCACATCAAAAACATAAATTTTTTGTGGAGAAAACGTTTTTGTTCCCACAATACCATTTATAATCGCGCCAGCCATGTTCCCGGCACCCACAAACCCCAATATTTCTTCTTTCAAATCGAACACCATCCTTGTAGATATATACTATAATACATTTCCATCCGCATGGCAATACAAAAATATGCACGAATTCCATTTTTATTCATAATGCAATAATTTATGTTAAATGTATTATGTAACCTAACAATATTTTATGTAATCTGATTTATGTAAACAGAATGCATAAAAATGCACACGCTTACATTTACGAGCAAGCGTGTGCCAACAGCAAATTTTTACTCTGCAAGAGCCGCCTGAATCATGATCGCGCATTCCAAACGCTTTTTTTCAAGTTCGCAGGAAATTGGGTGCGCTTTGTGAATGTCACCTTCATACTGCCAATTATTTGCGTTACATCCGCCGCTGCAATAGAATTTTGCCCAGCAGTTCCGGCACTCCGGCTTGGTATAGACATTAGCCAAAGCAAAATCGTGCTTTTTATCTAAATCAAATGTACCGTCCAGCACATTGCCCATCTTCCAGGAATCGTCACCCACAAACTGATGACATGGGAAAATATCGCCTTCCGGCGTAACAGCAATATACTCATTACCGCAGCCACAGCCGCGCAAGCGTTTAATTGCGCAGGGGCCTTGCTGCAAATCAATCATGAAGTGGAAGAAGTTAAACCCCTTCCCTGCTTTTTTACGGTCAATTATTATCTGCGACAGGCGTTCGTATTCTTCGAAAACCCGGGGAAGATCCGCTTCCTTTATGGAATAATCCAGTTTCATATCGGAAACGACGGGTTCTACCGAAATCTGGTCAAAACCAAGGTCGGCCATGTGCAGCACATCATTTGTAAAGTCCAGATTATGCTTTGTAAACGTTCCGCGTGCATAGTAGTCTTTGTCGCCCCGTGTGGCAACAAGTTTTTGAAATTTAGGTACGATTGAGTCATAGCTTCCGGTTCCGTCCGCTCTGACGCGAAGCAGGTCGTTCACACCTTTTCTGCCGTCGAGTGAGAGCACGCAGTTGGACATTTCTCGGTTAATATAATCGATTTTGTCGTCAGTCAGCAAAATACCGTTTGTTGTAATGGTGAAACGAAAATTCTTGTTGTGTTCCTTTTCAATGCTGCGGGCGTAATCGACTATCTGCTTGACTACCTCAAAGTTCATAAGCGGCTCTCCGCCAAAGAAATCCACCTCGAGGTTATGCCTGCCTTCTGATTTTTCAATCAGGAAATCAATGGCCTTTTTGCCCACTTCAAAGGGCATCAGCATCCTGCCGCGGCCGAAATCACCCTTTGCTGCAAAACAGTATTCGCACCGAAGGTTGCAGTCGTGCGCAATATTAAGGCACATTGATTTAACGGGCGCAGTTTTCATCATGCCGGCAAACTGTTCGTACTCATCGGAAGAAAAAAGCTGTCCTTTTTCATACAGCTCCTTCAATTCCTCATAAGCTTCTTCAATGGTTTGCATGGCGTATTTGTCTTTTAAGCCGGCAAGCAGTTCTGCCGGCGGATTTTCCGGCACGCTGTCGTTCAGATAATCCAGCATATCAAACGGCGCATCATCAAAGATATGTACAGCCCCGCTGTTGGTATCCATAACAATGTGATACCCGTTAAGGGAATATTTGTGAATCATTTACTTTTCTCCAATTACACAAAATTTAAGGGACAGCTTTCTGTCCCTTAGAAGCTAAATTCAATTTCAAGCTTTATTATCTGTCAGCGTTCTCACACTTCTGATTCGCAACAGTGCAGGAAGTCTTGCAGGCTGACTGGCAGGATGCCTGGCATTCGCCGCAGCCGCCTTTCACTGCGCTTTCCTTCAGATTCGCTTTATTCAGTGTCTTAATCTGCTTCATTTTAAAACCTCCGTTTCAATGTCAACTTTTGTCACTTTAAATATTATATCACATGAATTTTAATATGGAAAGTACTATTTTATTTTAGATCTTTTATTTACCCCGAAAAGTCCGCCGACAGCGCCGGCAAGCATCATGACAATCATGCGGATTCCCGCTGCCACGGAGATAGGTTCATGTGAAGCGACCAGGCCCGAAACAAGGAACAAGGCAAACAGCAAAAGACCCGAAAGCAGGCCGTAAACAAGGCCGCGTTTGCGAGAAATTTTCGCCGTAATAAAACCGGCCATAAATGAGCTGAATACCGAAAGCGCAATGACCAGCGGAGAAATCAAATCCTGCGGGATATGTCCTGCCGATACAAATGCCAGAGCGCATGCACCTAATAACGCGGCGCAAAGCGCAGCCCCCGCGACAGAGCCAATTACGATGGAGCGCAGCGCTCCAAAAATCGGATTTTCCCTGAAATGTTTTGTGCCTTTCATAAACAGCGCCCCCTCAAATATCTAATAATATAGATATTCAGAGAGAGCGTAAGATATACTTATTATTCTGCTTATTCTGCGTCTTCGTGAATGGTGTCAACACTGCCGACTGCCCAGCGCTTAATTCTAAGTTTTGCGCGATCTGTTCCGGTTTCAATTACAATGGAATCGGCATCTTCCTTAATACCGACCACACGACCGACAACACCGCCAATCGTTGTAATTTCATCCCCAATTTGCACATTGCTGCGCATTTTTTCTTCTTTTTTCTTCTTTTTCGACTGAGGACGCATCACGAAAAAGTATAAGCCGCCGAACACCGCCGCATAAAGAAGAATGATTGTCCACATACTGCCGCCTGAGGTAGAACCGGCTGCTGTTAAAGTATTAATATTCATGAATTAACTGCACCTCCATTAATGCTATGATTATATCAATAAATACAACATTATACAAGTACTTTTATATCCTCAATCCAATTTTCTCACTATTTTCTTTATAAAACTCATCGAAATGGCCTTCACCCATTGAATTCCTGATCTGTTCCAGAAGTGAATTGTAAAAATAAATGTTATGCATAACGCAAAGGCGCATAGCCAGCATCTCCCCGCTCTTAAATAAATGATGAATATAAGCGCGGGTAAAGTTGCGGCAGACCGGACAATCACAGGATTCATCAAGCGGCGATTCATCCAGCTCATACTTTGCATTAAACAGATTGCGGCAGCCATCCCAGGTAAAAGCATGCCCGTGGCGTGCGTTTCGGGTCGGCATCACACAGTCAAAGATATCCACGCCGCGCCTGACCGATTCCAGAATATTCGACGGGGTGCCTACCCCCATAAGGTACCGGGGCTTGTCCTTCGGCATTTCCGGTTCGACCGCTTCGATAATTCGGTACATATCGCCCACGCTTTCCCCCACCGCGAGTCCGCCGATGGCATAACCGTCGAGGTCAAGTTCGCGGATCTGCTTCATATTTTCAATACGAAGGTCTTCATAAGTGCTGCCCTGATTAATCCCCCACAGCATTTGCTTTGGATTAATGGTATCCGGCAGCACGTTCAGGCGGTCCATTTCCGCCTTGCAGCGATAAAGCCAGCGGACTGTACGCTCGCATGAACTGCGCGCGTAATTGTACTCCGCAGGATTTTCAACGCATTCATCAAAAGCCATTGCAATAGTGGAAGCGAGATGGGACTGAATCTGCATGCTCTCTTCAGGCCCCATAAAAATTTTATGCCCGTCAATATGGGAGGCGAAGGTAACGCCCTCTTCCTTAATATTCCTCAGCTTTGCAAGGGAGAAAACCTGAAAGCCGCCGCTGTCTGTCAGGATTGGGCCATCCCATCGGGTAAATTTATGCAGTCCACCCAGTTTTCTGACGGTTTCATCCCCTGGCCTTAAATGCAGGTGATAGGTGTTGCAAAGCTGTACCTGGCATTTTAACTCTTTCAGGTCCAGTGCTGAAACGGCACCTTTGATCGCACCGTCTGTCGCAACATTCATAAATGCCGGGGTCTGAACGGTTCCGTGCGGCGTGGCAAGCTCACCGCGCCTGGCTGTACCGGTATTGCTGATTAAATGATACATGAGAATATTTCCTTTCAATAAATAAACATTGCGTCTCCAAAACTAAAAAACCGGTATTTTTCCGCAACAGCCACACGATATGCGTTCATGATGTGATCGTAACCCGCCAGAGCTGAAACCAGCATAATCAACGTACTTTCCGGCAGATGGAAATTTGTAATCAACCCGTCCAGTACCTTAAATTGATACCCGGGATAAATAAAGATATCCGTCCAGCCCGCACTTTCTTTAATGCAGCCCTCTTTCGATCCGACTGATTCAAGCGTACGGCAGCTTGTGGTGCCGACTGCAATCACGCGTCCACCGTTCTTCCTGGTTTCGGCAATGGCATCCGCCGTCGTTTTCGGCAAGTAATAATGCTCCGAATGCATTTTGTGGTCCGTGATCTTTTCCGCACTAACCGGCCGGAAAGTACCCAGACCCACGTGCAGCGTTACAAACGCCACCCTGACTCCTTTTGCCTTTACTTTTTCAAGCAGTTCCGGCGTAAAATGCAGCCCCGCCGTCGGAGCCGCTGCGGAGCCGACCTCTTTGGAATAAACAGTCTGATATCGCTCATTATCTTCCAGATGCTCCGTAATATAATGAGGCAGCGGCATCTGGCCAATGTGATCCAATATCTCGTAAAAATTGCCCTCATAGGTAAAGCGGACAAGGCGGTTGCCTTCTTCAATAATCTCAAGAACCTCCGCATTTAACAGGCCGTCGCCGAACACAAAACGCGAGCCGGGCTTTGCTTTTTTACCCGGGCCGCACAGGACTTCCCAGACATCACCTTCGCGGTGTGTGAGCAGCAGAAATTCCACCTTCGCCCCTGTTCCCTCTTTTATGCCGTACAACCGGGCGGGCAGCACACGGGAATCGTTTAGCACAAGGCAGTCACCCGGGTTCAGATAATCGATGATATTATAAAAATGCCGATGAGATATTGCTCCTGTTTTTTTGTCGAGCGTCAGCAGCCGTGAGGAATCGCGCGGCTCCAGCGGAGTTTGCGCAATCAGTTCTTTTGGCAGGTCGTAATAAAAATCTTTTGTCTGCATGTTCTGCAAGTTTAATTCCATTTTAAATATCTCCTATAAATAATCTTACCAATTGTTAATTATAAATAAATTGACAAGTAATAGCAACCCATGTTATTATAATTAATAATTTATACAAAAGATAGAGGTGCGATTTTAAATAGTAGCAGATTTCAGGCTGCCGAAGCTGTTGAGAATCTGTGAAAGGTAAAATCGCCGAAGGAAATGCTGCGGCAGGTATTTTCCTGGTTGTTTTGCGAACAGCAAGCCAACTGTCGTCATGATTCATGATGGAGCGCTATCGACCCAAACCGGCACGGGGTTTATCCCGTGTTCCGAAAATGGCGACGCTCTATTATATTTTTTTGACGACCGGTTTTAACCGGTTTTTTTATTAGGCTGATATTTTTGTTTTATACTATCATATAATATATTTAGGGGGAACTATCAATGAAAAAGTATCATGTAGGAATTATCGGGGCGACCGGCATGGTTGGTCAAAGACTGACAACACTGCTGGAAAATCACCCTTGGTTTACTGTTACCGCACTTGCAGCCAGCGCGCGTTCCGCCGGAAAAACATATCAGGAAGCGGTCGGCAACCATTGGCTGATGGCGACTCCGATGCCGGAGAGCATGGCAAAGATGGTTGTTTATAATGCAGAAGAAGACGTGCAGAAAATCACTTCACAGGTTGACTTTGTATTTTGCGCAGTAAACATGAAGAAAGATGAAATTAAGGCGCTGGAGGAAACTTACGCCAAAGCAGAATGCCCGGTAATGTCCAACAACAGCGCAAACCGCTTAACGCCGGATGTGCCGATGATTATTCCGGAAATTAATTCGGAACATGCGGTGGTTATTGATACCCAGCGCAGGCGTTTAGGAACGAAACGGGGCTTTATTGCCGTAAAATCAAACTGTTCCCTGCAAAGCTATGTCCCCGCAATCCATCCTTTGCTTGACCTGAATATAACGAAAATTCTGGCCTGCACTTATCAGGCGATTTCCGGCGCGGGAAAAACATTTCAGACATGGCCGGAAAGTGTGGACAATGTAATTCCCTTTATTGGCGGAGAAGAAGGAAAGTCGGAGAATGAGCCGCTTAAAATCTGGGGCCATGTGGAAAATGGAGCGATTGTAAATGCCGTTTCCCCCTGCATTACTTCCCAATGCCTTCGTGTTCCGGTTTCCGACGGTCACACGGCCGCGGGTTTCGCTTCCTATGAAAAGAAAGTAGAAATGGAAGAAATCATTTCAAGATGGGAAAACTTTAAGGGTGTTCCGCAGGAGCTTCGGCTGCCCAGCGCGCCAAAGCAGTTTTTACACTATTTCCGTGAGGATGACCGTCCGCAGACAAGGCTGGACCGCAATCTGGAAAACGGTATGGCTGTTTCCATCGGCCGTCTGCGCCCGGATACACAGTATGATATCAAATTCGTAAGTCTTTCCCATAACACGTTGCGCGGAGCGGCCGGCGGCGGTGTTTTAATGGCGGAACTTCTTTGTGCGAAAGGTTATCTCGACTGAGCATATCTGTAAATTTGGAGGTAATTCATGATGAAAAAGCTTGTTTTTACCGGGTCCGGCGTTGCCCTTGTAACCCCAATGAAAGAAGACGGCTCAATCAATTATGAAGTTCTGAGCGATTTGATCGAATTTCATATCAAAAATGGTACGGATGCGATTGTCACCTGTGCCACGACAGGAGAATCCCCGGTTTTAAACCATGATGAACATTGCAAAGCAATTGAATTTGTTGTGCAGCATGTAAATAAAAGGGTTCCTGTTATTGCAAGTTCCGGCAGTAACGATACAAATTATGCAGTTGAACTTTCCCGTTCCGCCCAGGAACTTGGTGCGGACGCGCTCTTAATGGTTACCCCCTACTACAATAAAACTTCACAGGCCGGTCTTGTAAAGCATTATGATTATGTTGCCGACCGGGTCGACCTTCCCATTATTCTTTATAATGTGCCATCCAGAACGGGCTGCAACATTAAGCCGGAGACTTATCTGGAACTGTCGAAACATCCCAACATCGTGGCCACAAAAGAAGCCAACGGCGATATTTGCTCCGTGGCCAAAACAATTTCACTTTGCGGCGATGACCTGACTATTTACTCCGGGGAGGACAATCAGACCCTTCCAATTTTAGCTTTGGGCGGGAAAGGCGTTATTTCTGTGTTTGCCAATATTCTGCCCGGTAAAATGCATGAAATCTGCGCGGACTATTTTTCAGGCGATGTCGCTTCCAGCCGTGATGCATTTTTAAAGTATTTTGAGTTGATGGATGCGTTATTTATGGATGTTAACCCCATTCCGGTAAAGGCTGCTATGAAGATGCTGGGCACCGATTGCGGCGATTGCCGCCTGCCCCTTACAACGATGAGCGAAGAAGGGCTGCAAAAGCTCGCCTCTGTGCTCAGAAAGTACGAATTGCTAAAATAAATTGCCTTTTCGGAGGGACGTTTCAATGACAAAGATTATTATCAGCGGCTGCAACGGAAAGATGGGCCATGAGATTTTCGCCTGCGTAGCGCAGCGCAAAGATTGTACGGTTGTTGGCGGAATTGATTTGAATACCGAAATTCCAAATGATTATCCTGTTTTTACCAGCCCGGCGGAGATCAATGTGGAAGCGGATGTAATCATTGATTTTTCCAATCCGGCACTGCTACCTTCCCTGCTTCAGTATGGACAGAAAACAGGAATTTCGTTGGTTCTTTGCACGACCGGTTACAACAGGGCTCAGGTTGAGTCGCTGCAAAGAGTCTCTGAAAACATCCCGATTTTTTATTCGGGCAATATGTCGCTCGGTATAAATTTGCTGATTGAGCTTTCCAAAAAAGCGGCTCAGGTTTTAGGCAGTGATTTTGACATTGAGATCATTGAAAAACATCATAATCAGAAAATTGACGCACCCAGCGGCACGGCTCTTATGATTGCCGATGAAATTTCTTCCGTCCGGAACGAAACCACACATTATGTCTATGATCGGCATTCGCAGCGGAAGAAACGGGAGGCAACGGAAATCGGGATACATTCTGTTCGCGGAGGAACTATCGTCGGGGAGCATGAGGTAGTTTTCGCAGGGCCTCATGAGGTGATTACGCTGTCACATTCCGCTCAGTCAAAAGAGATTTTTGCCCTGGGGGCTGTGAATGCAGCCCGTTTCTTAACCAAACAGCCTGCCGGGCTTTATGACATGTCTGATTTATTAAAATAGGAGGTTTTTCATATGATTACTGCTCCAACCATTACGACGACTAATGACATCACTCTGATTACACTGCAGAACTGTCCGTCCGATTTAAAATTTATTGCAAATGTATTTCAAAAGATTTCCGGCTTTGGAGTTGATGTGGACATGATTTCACTTGCTCCAACACATGGAGCATACACGTCCATTTCCTTTACCATAGCCGATAATGATCTGGGCAAGATACTCGCTTTCACGTCGGATTTGCATGATAATTCCAATATCAAAACGATAGTCAGCGGCGGGAATTGCAAAATTTCTGTTTACGATCAGGGAATGAAAAACTCTCCGGGCGTGGCTGCGGGAGTTTTTGCAGCTGCCGCAAAGGTAGAAACCGATATCAGAATTATCACAACCTCGGAGGTGGATATTTCTCTGCTGGTTACGGCGGCAGACTTTAACGAGACCTTGAATGCGATTGAAAGCAGCATAAAATAAATTAATATTACCATAAATAAGCGGTCTGCATGTAAAAACGCAGACCGCTTATTTATCTTTTAAAGTAGACCGCCAGAGGAAAAACATAAACCATCACAAAAATTCCGATCCATAACAGCCAGAATACTATGGCGGCCGGAATCTCAAAAATTTGAATTTTCCGGTACAGACCCTTTTTGAGAAAAAGCAGAAATCCGATAAAAAGTAAAATTCCCAATGCGGACAGACAGGAGCCCACTTGAAACCCGGGCGGCAGATAGCTGATAGAGACGGTATTCTCCCCTTTTTCCAATTTAACGGCGATCATGGAGTCGAATACACATGATGCATCTGTTTTTTTATTGTTGACACGCACCGTATAGCCGTTTCCGTAAGTAAGCGGAAGAAAAAGATATTCGTTCCCGTTTTTCGCGGACGCCGTCCCAACGATTTGATTGTTTACCTGCTTCAGATGCGCTGGCTCAGCACCATTTACTGCATTTTTGAGTTTATCCAGCTGTAAACCCGCAAGCCCGAATGATTTCGTACTTATTTCTTTCAAAACTTCGACCTGCACCTGCACGGTTTGATCTGTAAAGGTGCCAAGGTCTACAATTCCGTTATTCAACTGATTGGGATAATCCGACTGCACAACAACCCCGTTTACAAAAATATTAAATGTCGAGTTGATGTGCTCGATCAGGCTGTTAGATAATCGGTCAAAGCAGTCAAAATACAGTGTTTGTGTCCCCTTGACAGGAACGCTATAGGTAATGATTCCATTCATCGAGTTATCCGGAAAAGTGAAGGAATAGTTCCCATCTTTGCTGATCAGTATATTATTCAATTGGGTGGGTTCATAATTTGTGAAAAGTTGATCATTTGTATGAAATACCGATTGAAAAAGTGACTCCTGAATATTCAGGCGCGTAGCGTCAGGCAGTTTTCGGAAAGATTGTACCTCGCTCGCATCCATAACAAAGCCGATCGGCAGAGTAAAGCTATTTTGCTTTATAGCGTATTGGGAATTGCTATAGACAATATTATCCGTATTTCTAATTTCATCGGCCTTGATAATGCTGTAACGGTTTCCAAGAATTGCGTCCGTAAGCTCGGTTCCGCCATTGGAATTTACCTCCATCCAATAAGAAGAATAGCCAAGCTTCTTCATGGTATACATAAAGCTTTCATTCGTGAGTGATGTATAATGGCTGAGGGTGTTATACCCCAGACTTCCGGCCAGGTTTACATCAAAAAACTTTTGATCGGTTTTTACCCGATAAAGTTCCTTGTCGTTAATTTTATCACTTAAGCTAATAATCGGCGTATAGCTGGATGTGCTGTTCGCAGGGGATGCAATATAGACACAAGAATTGAAACTGCATTCCACGAGGACAATTACGCACAGAAAAGCTGAAAAAGCCGTTTTACTCAATTGTTTAAATTGATACAGGAGCAAGATTACAAGGTATGCCAGACCGGCCGTAATTGAAAAAGCCAGCAGCAGCACGAAGCTATCCTGATTGCCCCACAGCGTTTTTGTGTAAACCGTTATGACATCATAATCTTTTGTAATCAAAACACAGGCGGCGACAAATAAAGCGCCCACGGCCATCATGCTTCCAAATACAGAAAAAGAATTGCTCTGCCTTAAGGAATGTGACTCATTGATGACTGACATGACTGAAGCAAGCAGAATTAATCCAAAGAAAATCGAAATATAACCGTACCGCACAGGGAAAGCCTGATAATTTCCGGTTTGCCACATTTTATTAATTGGTTCTATAAATACAGGAATCATGGTAAGAATAAAAACGCAGAAAGCACAGGCGGTCCGATTTGAATGCCTTAAAGTAAACCCAAGGTACATAATTACCGCGGTGAAGAGGGCCCCGGTGCAAAGGATTACGGCAAGCGTAGTATCAAACCGTGTAAACAACCTGCCCACCTTCAGGCTGGAAATAATATCCCCTGTTCTGGCAGAACTGACGTACTGCATTAAGGACGGAAGCCAAATTAGGGTGGTAATAAGGGCAACAACCAAAGTGGAAACCCCGAGAAGCAGCATGTTTTTGCGGCGGCGATCCTTTGGTGCGCAGAGGATCAGATAAATGCCAAATGAAAGAACCAAAAAAATGGATACCATATAACTGAGATAAAAATTAACAGTAAGAACTGCGGAAAAAGCCAGGATATACAGCCCAACCCGATCATCTTCCACCAGCTTGATTAATCCAATCAATAAAATCGGAAACAGATACATGATATCCAGCCAAACCTGATTCTGGTAATAAAACATTGTGTAACCGGAAAACGCATACATAATTGACAGTGCCACCGTTTGAGCGGCATTCAGCTTTTTAAACTGCCTGCCAAAAAAAAGACTGGCGGTTACAGAGCAAACCATCATCTTTAAAACGACCAGTATATTAACAAAATGGTACATTTCAGCTTTATCAACCAACGCGACTAAAAAGGTAAACGGACTGGAGATAAAAAATAAAAATACTCCCCAAAAGCTCATGCCTCCGGCATTTTGCAGATTGAGGAACATATTTGCCCTGCCGCTCAGGATATCTTTAAAATCCATTAAAAAAGGGATAACCTGCTGATTCATATCGCACCAGGAAAGCGTCTTATCACCGAACGGGAACATTCGATAATAAAAAAATACAGACATCATAATCGCCATTACTGCAGCGGGCGCGATAAAACAGGAACGGTTTCTTTTCATCTGTATTTCACCTCCTAAAGTTTAACGTTACTATTATAAGGAATTATTGCGTGAAAATCAATCAAAAATACCCATGCTCAAAAGAATTAAGCATGGGTATTACGCCAGATAAATTATTCGGCAAGGTTAACCTTGTGATGAACTTTTTTCCCTTTTTTAATAATGATATATTTCTTGTCAAAGTCGTTCAGAGACAGCTTTGCCGTAACCACGTCTACTTTTGTGTCGTCTACTGCTATGCCTCCCTGTTCAATTAAGCGTCTTCCTTCTCCTTTTGACGGAACCAGCTTTGTTTTCACAAGAAGATCGAGCACACCGATCTCTCCGTCGGTAAAGTCAGCCAGAGTGATGGAACTGGACGGCATGTTGTCTGTGTTTGTTCCTGCGCCAAACAGTGCCCTTGCCCCTTCCTGTGCTTTTACTGCTTCTGCCTCACCGTGAATCAGACTGGTAACCTCGAAGGCCAGAAGTTCCTTTGCTTTGTTCAGTTCACCGCCATCAAGTTTTGCAAGCTCATTAATTTCATCGAGCGGCATAAAAGTGAGAATTTTCAAGCATTTAATGACGTCGGCATCCCCGATGTTGCGCCAGTACTGATAGAACTCAAAAGGAGTGGTCTTTTCCGGGTCAAGCCAGACTGCGCCTTTTTCCGTCTTCCCCATCTTCTTACCTTCGCTTGTGGTCAGAAGCGTAAAGGTCATACCATAGGCCTCTTTCCCTTCCTTGCGGCGAAGTAACTCCACACCGCCAATGATATTGCTCCACTGGTCATCGCCGCCAAGCTCAAGCTGGCAGTTGTACCTGTGATTCAACTCAAGAAAATCATAGCTCTGCATGATCATATAATTCAATTCAAAGAACGACAGTCCCCGTTCCAAACGTTGTTTGTAGCATTCAGCCGCGAGCATGCGGTTTACGGAAAAGTGCACGCCGATATCACGAATAAACTGAATATAATTCAGGTTTAAAAGCCAGTCTCCGTTATTGGCCATAATTGCCTTTCCATCCGAAAAATCAACCAGGCGGGACATTTGCTTTTGGAAGCATTCAATATTATGATTGATTTCCTCCTCGGTAAGCATCTTGCGCATATCGCTCTTTCCGGAAGGGTCCCCCACCATGCCTGTGCCGCCGCCAAACAGCGCAATCGGAGTATGCCCGGCGCGCTGCATGTGTGCCATAACCATAATCTGCACAAAGTGGCCGACATGCAAGCTGTCCGCGGTCGGGTCGAACCCGATATAAAATGTTGTTTTGTGATTATTCAGCAGATCTTTGATTTTTTCCTCATCTGTCATTTGGGCAATCAGGCCCCTGGCCTTCAGTTCTTCAAATACTCCCATTAATTTTTCCTCCAATTTTCCGGGGGCATAAAAAACGCCCCCTGCATTATTTGCAGAGGGCGGAATAACCGCGGTACCACCTCAGTTCGCCATATCCTCACAGATACGGCCTTACGGGTACATCCATACCCACGCGCTGTAACGTACGCTGCCACGGCCAGATCTAATAGTATCCGTTCAATCCGGCAGCTCCGGAATGTATTTCAGCTCATTGCCACGCCCGCTTACACCAACCGGGGGCTCTCTTTGCCGGCTTCATCAGCTTACTTTTTTCCATCAAAGCTATTACAATGAATTATAACCAATTGGCCTTATCTTGTCAAGGCCTATCGCTTTTTTGAGCCATGTCCAACATCTCCGCAGCGTTTTCCAGCATCAGCGGGGTGATTTGCGCTCCACCCATAATTCGGGCCAGCTCCTGTTTTCTGCCTTCAAAATTTAACTGGATTACGTCAGTATATGTTTTGTTTTCCTGTACGTGTTTCTTAATTAAATACTGTGTGTCGGCTAACGCGGCAATTTGGGCCAGATGGGTTACGCAGACAACCTGCCGATTTTCCGATACCTCCCGCAGCTTTAACCCGACCTTCTGCGCGGCGCTTCCGCTGATTCCGGTATCCACCTCGTCAAAAATCAGTGTGTCAATATCGTCTTTTCCCGCCAGTACGGTTTTAATCGCCAGCATAATACGGGAAAGCTCGCCGCCGGAGGCAATTTTGGCAATCGGCTTTGCCGGTTCCCCGGCATTTGTCGAAATCAGGAATTGCAGTTTGTCACAGCCAAGTTCATTCAGCGGGCAGCGCTCCTGCTGTGCTTCAAAATCAATATTGGGCATATCCAAAAACTTCAGTTCCTGCTTTACCTTTTCCGTAAAAACCCGTGCCGTCTTTGTCCGGTATGCTGAAATTTCCTCGGCAAGCTTTTGTGCGTCGGCCGAAGCCTTCCTATATTCTTCCGTCAGCCTTGCGGTGTTTTCATCGGAAAGCTCAATATTTTTAAGTTCCTCTCTGGATTTTTCCAGAAAATCGAGCATGCTCTCCACGGAACTTCCGTATTTTAACCCAAGACGGTAAATAATATCCAGCCTTACTTCTATCCGCTCCAACTCTTCCGGGTCATATTCAAGCTGGGAGGAAAAATCACGCATCTCCGAGCTGCAATCCTGCAGATCATATTCAATATTTTTAACCCTTTCGGCAAGCGCATGAATTTCAGGCAGATATCGTTGCGCCTCACTTAACGCGGCAGCGGCCGCCGAAACGGCGGACAACGCTCCCACCATTTCCTCGTCGCCATCCAAAGCGGATTTTGCGGCACTGAGGGAAGCGGCTATTTTTTCACTGTTCAGGTACATGGTGCGCAGCTTATTCAGTTCATCCTGTTCGCCCGGATGTAAATCCGCTTCTTCCAGTTCGTTAATCTGGTAAGTCAGTAAATCAATCTGCCTCGCCTTTTGCGCTTCGTCCATACGATAGGAAGAAAGTTCACTCTTAATGTGACGCATTCTGTCGAATGTTCTGCGATACTGCTCCAGCAGCTTTTCCGGTACGCCCATGCTGTCAATATAATTGATATGTAAGTCAGGAGAAAGCAGATCGTAGCTTTCATGCTGGCCGTGAATATTAATGAGGTAAGCACCGACTTCTTTTAAGACGGAAACCGTTGCCGGTCTTCCGTTAATACGGCAGACCGCCTTGCCCTCCGGATTAATTTCCCGCTGAATCATCATGGAGCCGTCTTCTTCCGGCGCGTAGCCGAGCTCGGCGAGCTTATTGAAAGCCTGAACACCTAAATCCGTAAAGACCGCACTGACAAATGCCGAACGGGCTCCGGTGCGAATTAATTCGCGCGAAGTTCGTTCGCCAAGAATTGCATTGATAG
>JAEWBE010000033.1 GCA_023391275.1 Bacillota bacterium
ATACCCGCGGTACTCCAGCTTTTCAAGGCCGCTGAGCAGAATCGGGGCCGCCTGGTCGTCTCCAATGTAACCAACTATTCCACACATAATCTTACACCTTCTCCGGCGGAATTTAATATTATAACAAACGCCAGCACAGCCACCGGAAATGCTGACGCTTTATTATAATTTTCTGACCACAGCGCTGTCCATTATTTGGAATAAATCCGATATTTTAAGGAAATCTGTTTCATCTGTCATTGCAGCGGCAGATGATACGGCCAGCGCATATTGCAGGGACTGCTCGATCGTATATCCCCGGGCAAACCCAACCGCAAAGGCAGCAACCATAGAATCTTCGCACCCCTCAGTATTGATGACCTCAACTTCGGGCGGCGTACCCTCAAACACACCCCGGTCGCACGCAACCAGAGCACCGGCTCTGCCCAATGAAACGACAACATAGTCGATTCCCTGATTGTGAAGCATCCGAGCCGCTTCCATAAGCGCGCGCCTGTCATTTACAGGCGCGCCGGTAAGTTCCCCAACCTCATCCGTATTCATCTTGATCATGGTGGGCATTGCCTTGATTCCCTCGGCGAGCCAGTCACCGTTTGCATCAAGAATGACCTTTTTGCCGCTTTCCTTTACAAGGCGAATCAATTCGTTATACACAAAGCTGCTGCAGCCTTCCGGGGCGCCTCCGGACAGTACGACGATATCCGTTTTCCCCATATTCGCCAACAATTTCTGACTCAACTGCTCAAAGTCTTCCTGCCGCACCATAAGCCGATGATCTTCTGTGATTTTTCCACCCGAATGCCCGCTCTCATGAGCACCGGGGCGGCTTTCCGGGAAAACATATACAAGGTCATGCTCAATACCCTTTCTGCATAACCGTTTCTCTATGGAATTCCCGGTATTCCCGTCAGCAAAACCGATTGCAAGTGCCTTTTCGCCGATAATATTGGCCACTCGTGAAACATTAATCCCATTTCCTCCGGCTGAACCGTTATACCTTGTAACTTTCGCTGCGTTATCCGGCATAAGAGCATCCGCCGCAGGTTGCCTGTCAACTGCCACATTAAGGGTTACGGTAGTAATCAATTTCGTATCCTTCTTATAAAGAAATGTTTGTTTGGATGATTTATCACACTAAATTAATTCTCTGTAGATTCCTTCAAGGGGTTTGAATGAGTTTTTATAAATCGTAGCATATTTTGCATACTTTTCATGGTTCGCCATGTTCGGTTCGATTTCCTCGGCAAACTTTACAAACATATCCACTGCACTTTCAATGCTGTCATATGCCTGAACACCGTAACCGGCGATTGCAGCGCAGCCCAGCGCCGCTGTGTTGCTGATTAACTCAGGGCAGTATTTTACGCCAAGAACATCCGACTTGATGGAATTAAACAGCTTGCTTTTTGCTCCTCCGCCTACCGCAATAACCTTCAGCAGGGAAACATCAGGAATCAGGTTCTGTATGGTTTCAAGATAAAACTTATACTCATACGCAATCCCTTCCATGATAGACCGATACATATGGCGCCTGTCATGGATCCAGCTGAGTCCCAGATAGCCCCCTCTGATAAGCGGGTTGTTGGGGCAGACCCTTCCGCTGAAATGAGGGATAAAAATCAGGTTTTCACTGCCGGCCGCAATTGCTTTTGCCTCCTCATCCAGCTCGCGCATGGATGTTTTGCCGTCCTTGCCGGTCAAATTATCCTGAAACCACTTAAGGCACATTCCGCCGCCGTTGATGTATGCCATTGGATTCCACAGGCCGGGTATTACTGACTTGGCAAACAGCAAGGTTTTGGCGGCAGTATCCGAATTGTATTCATCGACGCAGCAGGAAAAGATAGAAGCCGTACCTGCCATGTCAAACAGATACCCTTTCTTCGTAATGCCCGCTCCAAGTGACGTGGCCGCAGAATCCCCGCAGCCCGCAACCACCGGTATCCCGGATTCCAAGCCGGACGCGGAGGCGGCGGCAGGGGTCACTTTACCGATTACCTTCCACGGTTCAACAATCTGGGGCATCTTATCGATGCTTACTCCAAAATGATGAAGCAGTTCCTCAGACCATCTGCAGTTCTTTGTGTCAGCGAATCCGGAAAAATGCAAATAAGTATAATCAATATATGCCTGGTCCGCCTTGAGTCCGGTCATTCTGCCCGCCGCGTAAACAGAAGGCATAACAAATTTACGAATTTTCTCATAGGTTTCGGGATGTTCTCCCTTCCACCACATAACTTTGGGCCCATGTGCATACGTAATCGGACATCCGGTAAGACGGATGATTTTTTCCTCGCCTTCAGCCTTCATTTGCTCAATGTACTTTTCACATCTTGTGTCCAGCCACGAATCGTAATAGGTGACTGCATTCCAGTCCTGATCAATCGCCATAATCCCGGCCATTTGTCCGTCAATTGCAATTGAGATAACATCTCTTCCGCTTATTCCGCTCTTTTCAATTACATTTTTTATGGTTCTGAGCACTGAAAAATAAATATCATCGGCATCCTGCTGAACCATTCCGACACCGGGCCTGATCAGATTGGAATCTTCAAAAGAATCCGCCACAATTTGTCCGCTGGTTGATACCAGGGATGTTTTCGTTCCCTGTGTTCCGATATCTATTCCTATGATATATTTGTTTAACATTTTTTTCACCTACCTGTTATAATTCATGGTTATCCCTTTTTGTACTGGTTCAGATGCTGTGATAAAAAGACGGCAACCAAGGATAAATCGCCCTACCCTTGATTGCAGATCGTCTTACTTCTTAGAAATTGAAAAAATCCGGTACAATGATGAAATACGCTGTTTTGACTGATCAATCAAAATAGATTACATTTTTTAAGCCGTCCGCTTTTGCCGCCAGTTCAAATGCTTTTGCAATTTCGTTTACTCTGAACCGGTTAGACACTAAGCCTTTTAAATTCATTTGCCCTGACGCGACCATGTACAGCATTTTTCTGTATTCAATCAGACTTGCCCTGGTACTTCCAAAAATGCTGAGCTGCTTGTAATGGATCAGGTTAGAATTGATCGGAACAATCTCCCTGCCGGCGGGCAGTCCGCCAAAGAACAGAATCTTGCCGTTCATGTTCATTAATTCAAGGGACTGGGTCTGTGCCTGCGGCGCCGGGCACGCTACGATGCAAACGTCAAGACCTTTTCCGTTGGTCAGGTCTAAAATATTCTGCTTCAAATTGTCGCTGCTGACAGTGAGAATCGAGCTGTCAATTTTTTTGCAGATTTCCAGTCGCTCTTCCGATAAATCATTCACCATAACCTTCGAAGCACCCTGCGCTTTTGCGAGCATTGCGTGCATGATTCCGATAGGACCCGCGCCGATTACCAGCACGGTGTCGCCTTCTTCGATTCCGGTTCTGCGCTGGCCGTTATATACACAGGAAAGCGGTTCGATCAGCGCCACTTCATCCGAAGAAATTCCGGCGGGAACCTCAACCAGATTGCCCTGCCTGACGGCTTCTTCCGGCACCTTGACATATTCGGCAAAGCCGCCGTTCTCATTGATGCCGAAGGCTTTATAGGTGCTGCACAGATGTGTGTTGCCGCTGACACACTGGTCACAAACGCCGCATCCCCAGTTTGGAGCAACAGCAACCCTCATGCCCTTTGTATATCCGCTTACATTTTCTCCGACTTCTTCAATGATTCCGCATATCTCATGTCCCAATATTTTAGGGGTGCTTTCCGTAATTCCCTTGTACCCGTTGTTGAACATTCTGATATCCGAGCCACAGACCGCTGCGCTGGCAACCTTTAATAAGATTTCATTGCTGTTGATGCTCGGCTTCGGTACCTCATGCACTCTTAAATCTTTCGCTCCGTACAATAATGCAGCTAACATTTGTTTATACCTCCAAAACTACAATTCAACAATTCTCTTTTCGGTGATGGACAGATTACCTGCATTTACTACCTTAACAGCCATCATGCCGTCAATTCCGGTTACCTTTGGCTCGCAGTCATTCAAAATACAGTTGACAAAGCTGATGTCTTCGTCAGTATACGCCTCACGGAACAAATATCTCCAGCTGTTCATAATGGGGCGCACCATGCCGTTATCCTTTGTGCACACGACCGTGGTTTTTTCATGAAGCTGCCCTAAAAGGATCAGTCCCTTGGTGCCGAGTATTTCGACTCTCGCATCATATCCGTATCCAACGCCCTGCGCGCCGTCCACAGAACCCATCATTCCATTTTCAAACCTTGCATTGAAAACAACGTTATCATAAAAATTAGGGAACTGTTCCTTTGCATCCGGGCATCTGTAGTTTCCTGCAACCGCAAACAGTGTTTTGAACTCACTGCCCGTGAACCATCTTAATGTATCAATGTCGTGGCTGTTCACTTCTGCGAGCGGTCCATTGCTTTTGCTTAAATCATACATCCACGGCTGTGGGACGCTTGGGCCACGGGTCAGCGACTTTACAAGGATCACATCGCCTATTTCCCCCTGGTCAATCGTTTCTTTTGCCTGCATAAAGCTTTCGTCAAACCTTCTCATAAAACCAATCTGCAGTTTGACTTTGTTTGCCTTGGCCGCAGCAATCATTTCTTCGCATTCCTGCACATTCATGGCCATCGGCTTTTCACATAAAATATGTTTCCCGGCATTTGCGGCGTCAATCACAATATCTCTATGATATTTTGTTGGAGCAACTACAATTACGGCGTCAACTTCGCTGTCCTGCAACGCTTCCTTATAGTCTAAGTAATATTTTGAAATACCAAGTTCCTGTGCTGCCGCTACTGCCGCTTCTTTAACAGGGTCGGCCACAGCCACCATTTTTGCATTCGGAACCTTTGAAGCAAAGTTTTTTGCATGGATCATACCGGCTCTGCCGGCGCCAATTAAACATATCCCGACATACTTGTTATTCATTTTAACCACTCCTAATGAATTTACATCACAAAATGCAAATTGTTAAAGTTCAGTTCTTATAAATTATTTCGCAAACTGTATATCTGAAGCAATTTTATCACATATTTCAAGTCTTTCGCCGGTTATGTCAACGTGGAAGACCTGCGCGACAACCTGCGTCCATCCATGGATAAAGTACTTCCAGCCGTCTTCCACCACCAGATGCTTCGAATCCTTCTGCGCAAGCGCCTGCTGCATAAACTTTAAGTCACCGCGATAATTGATTTCCCACACAAGGGAATTCACCGGGAATTCACAGGTATCCAGTAACGGTGAACCCGGTCTGTCTTTTCCCAAACCAGTTGCGTTAACAATCAAAGAATACGGTTTGAGCGATTTCAGAACCGCATCATTCTCCCCCGGATTCGGTGTGAGGTGATACTCAAATTTGATTCCGCCCGGATCAAGCTGCGCAAAGATTTTTTGAATCTCATCAAGACGCGGCTTTGAACGGTTGGCAATAATAATCTTTGAAGGGTAGTTGCCTTTGAAATCTTTTCTCATCAGGTAAGTGCCCATTGCACTTGCAGAACCGCCCGCGCCTAAGATTAGAACTTCCCCGCCATGATCTTTCCAATAGTTTGCCGGAACAAAGTTTTCAAGCGCCAGGCCGCTGGAAATAGGATCCTTTGCATGGCCTTCGAGTCTGCCGTTAAGCTTGGAAATAGAGGAAAGTTCGCCTGATGTACGCGCATAGGGGTCAAGATATTCAAACATATCATTTGTTGCATTGTAAAGATCAATTTTATGTGTCGTAACCAATGCGCCATAGGAAAGTTCATCATGCTTGATAAAATCCACGACATCCCTGTAAATTTGCGGGTCAGCGTGGATACCGATGTCAATTCCTTTAATTACGGCATCCCCCAGACCGAGCGCCTTCGCCCACTCCGGAAATACCTTCATAATAGATGATTTTGTAGTCGTAACACCAATAAAATAAATAGTTGGCTTTGTTGCCTTTTCTGGTAAATTCATTAAAATTTTCCCTTTCGTTTATATAGCTCCGCATCCATTGCGGGCAGGCACGGGTGCCGTGCCTGTCATTTATCTGCGTGCCAATGCGGCGGCCGGATTGCTGACAGTAAACCGGTCAATCCCGGCTTGCGTTAACCCGGACGACAGCAGCATCGGAATAAATCGGGTTATTAAATAATCCAGTCCCAAAGCTCCGCCGTAACTTTTAAGCCGCGCTCTTGTTGTGTCTAACGAGAGCAAAATTTTATTCTCAAATCCCGCATCCGCTAATGATTTAATAATTTCTACTTCTCTTTCATCGGAATGATACTTCCATCTTCCAATGGTGTCATATTCAAGATATACCCCTTGAGCGGCGACCGTCTCGTGTACTTTCAAATCCGCGACAGCTCTGTCCATATGGCAGAAAATCAGCCAATCCGGAGCAACCCCCTGCCCCTTTAAAAAATCCAGAAGTCCCAGCGGATCTGAATCTTTTTCGATATGAACGATAATCGGTGTGCGAGTTTTTTTGGAAGCAATTGCCGCAGCTGTAAACAGACGTTTATCATTGTCGCTCATTCTCCCGCTGTCCAAAGCGGTTTTTATAATTCCCGCTTTTGCACTGCACCGGATTTTCGGAAAAGCCGTATCACAGTTCACGAACATTCCGTTCTGAAGCTCACTGATAAAAATATCCGCAAGTTCTTCGGAATTACAGGAGTAAATCCAGTGATCCTCAGGATAAAACTGCATTTTATGAAAGCCGGTTGAAGAAACAATGGAAACGCCCGATTTTTCACTGATTTCCTTTAAGACATCCGCCATGCGCCCGCAGCCGACCGGCTGGCAGTCCACAAGGCTGTTGCCGCCGGATTGCTTGTACAGGCAAAGCTCCTGCAGGCTTAACTCGGGATCATCAATGCAAAGGGCGGGATTGATCTCAAACGATTTTCCTTTTTGCAGCATAATATGTTCGTGGCATTGGCAAAACCCAAGCTGCGAGGAAGGTATCTCACCGCAAACAGTCATGATATTCTTGTTGTTCTGATCGGTCATTGTTCATAAACCCCGTTTAAACACACAATATGTAAATCTTCGGTCTGCTGATTGAAGTCAGCATTTATGGCGGCAGCTGTTGCTGCGTGAATCTGCCGCCATATCCTGTTTCTGTAAAATTACTTTAAGGATGCTCTGGCAGCCTGAATGGCGGCGACAAAATCTTTGCCCGCTTTTGTAATCGCGGCATAATCCCCTGTTTTTGCACCGGCGGTCAGGGAACTGCCCGCTCCACAGGCAACTGCACCTGCTTTAATCCACTCACCAACATTTGAAACATCCACGCCGCCTGTCGGCATGAGCTTCGCCTGTGGGATGGGGCCTTTGATTGCTTTGATGATCTTCGGTCCAAAAGCTTCACCCGGGAACACTTTGACAATGTCCGCGCCGGCTTCCATTGCGGTAACAACTTCGGTAATTGTCATTGCACCGGGCATGACCGGCACTCTGTACCTGTTGCAAAGCTTTACTGTGTCAGCGTTGAAGCAGGGGCTGACAATGTATTGTGCGCCGCACAAAATCGCCATTCTGGCTGTTTCAGGGTCCATAACGGTTCCTGCCCCAAGAATCAGTTCGCCATTGGGATATCTCTTCGCCAAATCCTCAATAACCTTGTCTGCTCTGGGAACAGTAAAAGTAATTTCGATTGCCGCGACTCCGCCCTCAAGGCAGGCGTCAGAAATTTTAATCGCTTCCTCACTGTTCTTAGCCCTTACCACCGCGACAATACCAACATCGCTGATTCTGGTTAACACTTTTTCTTTATCCAATGTTTATTCCTCCAATAATATAAATTTTATTATGTAATTATGTAAGATTCGCGATAACGTTTTCCGAGGCTTTAATACCCATATTGTTGACTGCTTCTACAGTGGAAGCCGCGCAATGCGAACCAACAATAATATTGTCAAGCTCAAGCAGCTTTATTTGCTCCGGAGGCTCTTTTTCGAATACGTCTATGCCAGCGCCATAAATCACATTGTTTTGAAGTGCCCACAGCAATGCTTCTTCATCAATCACGCCGCCTCTGGATGTATTAACAATTATAGCAGTATTTTTCATCGCTTTAAACTGGTCGTAGCTGATTAAATTCCTGGTCTCAGGCGTCAGCGGCAAATGCAAACTGATAAAATCGCATTCTTTAATGATTGTTTCGATACTTGTAAATTCAATATTGTGTTCTTTTATAAATTGATCATCCTTGAAAACATCATAGGCATAGACTTTCATATCAAATCCGGAAGCTCTTTTTGCGATTCCTTTTCCAATATTGCCAAGGCCTATAATACCCATCTTTTTATGATACATTTCAATGGAGGAGATTTTGCTCCAGTTTAATTTTCTGCACTCTTTATCAATAAGGACAACCTTCCTTGCAACAGCAAGCATCAGTGCAAAAGCGTAGTCGGCAACCGCATCGGAGTTGGCTCCAACCGTCCTGGTAACCGCAATTCCCTTTGACTGTGCATAGGGCACGTCAATGTTATCTGTTCCAACACCGTATTTGGAAATAACCTTCAATTTGCCGGCTGCATCGATTACCTTTTTGTTCATCGGATCTACGCCCAAAATAACCGCATCAACATCCTTAACGGCTTCCACCATTTCTGGCTCTGTCATGATTCTTCCATACGGATTCACAACAATTTCATACCCTTGCTCTTTCAGGAGCTCAAAAGGTTTTGGATCTTCCTTACCAAAGGATCTTGGTGTTATTAGAATCTTAAATCCCATTTCTGTATCTCCTTTAACACATTAGTGAATGCGTTCTAATTTCACCTGTATTATAACAAAATAATATTTTATTGTCAACTTATTAATAAAATAAAATAAAATTCTGTTCGCGGATTTCAGCTCATTTTTCCTGGGAAAATTCAAAGAAAAATCCCAGTTTTTAACTGTATGCGTTGGATTTTCCGCTTTTTTTAAAGGGTGTTTGCATGCATGCCTTAATACTCCCAACATAGCGGAATATCCGCCATACGCCAGCTTCCATCAGAATTTTATTTTTTAAAATTTATCAGGTGTACAAAACCCATAAATTAAGGTTTCATTAATTTTTTTTCGAAATATGTTGACAGATCGGAATAGTATGAATATAATATAGAAATAAAGCATACAAGATATATATGTAATATATGATATTTTTTCAAATAAAGCGCCTGAAATGTCGCTTCTGCAGGGAGACGAATAACGTTTGGATATTGAATTTATAATAAACAGTTTGCCTCTTTATTTGAAAGCCGCCAGACTTACGCTTACGCTTTCCGGCATATCTGTCCTCTTTTCTTTGATAGTCGGCTTTCTGTGCAGCTTAATTATTTATTATAAAGTTAAAGTTCTGCAAAGGATTGTCAAAATTTATATTGAGCTTTCCCGCAACACTCCGTTACTGATTCAGCTTTTTTTCCTCTATTACGGACTGACACGCATAGGGATTAAATTAGAAGCGCAGACCTGCGCCATTGCCGGGCTGACTTTCCTTGGCGGGAGTTATATGGAGGAAGCATTTCGCAGCGGGCTCGAAGCGGTCGGCAGGAATCAGATTGAGTCCGGGCTGAGTATCGGCCTGACTTCTTTTCAACTGATCCGCTATGTAGTCTTCCCACAGGCTCTTTCAATTGCACTTCCTGCTTTAGGCGCGAACACCATATTCCTGATTAAAGAAACTTCCATTGTCAGCGCGATTGCGCTGGCGGATCTGATGTTTGTGGCAAAGGATTTAATCGGCATGTATTATTCCACTTTTGAAGCACTGCTGATGCTGGTAGCGTTCTATCTTGTAATTTTGCTGCCGATTTCCCTGTTACTCTCCTACGCTGAAAGGAGGCTGCGCCATGCTCAGTTCGGGAATTAATGTGATTTTTGAGGGTGTGAATCTTCTTCGGCTTTTGGGCGGTCTTCTCGTTACGGCAAGAATCGCATTGTTTTCAGTCACATTATCCGGCATTTTGGGGATTGGCTTTGGCATTGTGATGACCTCTAAATCAAAACCTGTTAAATTTTTATGCCGCCTGTACCTGGAGGCGGTACGCATTATCCCCATTTTGGTCTGGCTTTTTATTTTTTATTTTGGTTTGACAAAGATTATGCACATTCAAATAGACGGTGAATTCGTTTCGGTAATGGTTTTTACCATTTGGGGTACGGCGGAAATGGGCGACATTGTGCGCGGCTGTATTCAGTCGCTCCCTAAACATCAGTGGGAATCGGGCGCCGCGATTGCGCTGACTTCCTGGCAGATTTATTGTTTTATCGTTATTCCTCAAATTGTCAGAAGGCTTCTTCCGGCGGCCATTAACCTGGCGACCAGGATGATTAAGACCACGTCGCTTGTTGTGCTGATCGGCGTAGTTGAAGTTTTAAAGGTTGGGCAGCAGATTATTGAAAGTTCTGTGTTAAGCGCACCCACCGCTTCATTCTGGATCTATGGATTTATATTTATTCTGTATTTTATCATCTGCTACCCTGTTTCACTGTTTGCGAAAAGGCTGGAACAAAAGTGGCAGGATTAAGGAGTCAGTCCAATGAAAAACGAAAATGCCGAGGTTCTGCTTGAAATACAGGATCTTTATAAAAAATACGATCAGATTCCCGCACTGAGCGGAATCGATCTGCAGATACATAAAGGCGAAGTAGTCGTAATTTTGGGACCCTCGGGCTGCGGCAAGAGCACTCTTTTGCGATGTATTAACGGACTGGAGCCAGTCGAGTCCGGAAAAATTCTGTTAAACGGTCAGGAGTTGACCGGAAAACAGGCAGACTGGCGCTTGATCCGCCAAAAAATCGGCATGGTCTTTCAAAGCTACGACCTGTTTCCTCACATGACAATTCTGGAAAATATTATGCTCGGTCCCACCAAAGTGCAAAAGCGGGATCGCGCCGAAGCGCAGAAACAGGCGGAAGAACTGCTGAGCCGCGTTGGTCTGCTGGACAGAAAAGACGCATACCCGCGCCAACTTTCCGGTGGGCAGAAACAGCGCGTCGCCATTGTTCGCGCATTGTGCATGAACCCTGAAATGATGCTGTTTGACGAAGTTACGGCCGCGCTTGACCCGGAAATGGTAAGGGAAGTGCTGGACGTTATGCTCGGCCTTGCCCGGCAGGGCATGACAATGGCAATCGTGACGCATGAAATGAATTTTGCCAGAGCGGCGGCGGATAAAATTGTATTTATTGATGAAGGTCGGATTGCGGAGAAATCAGACTCCGGATCTTTCTTTACCAGCCCAAAAAGCGAAAGGGCAAAGCGTTTCCTGAATATTTTTGAATTTAAAGATGAGAAGGGGATTCACCATGAAAATAGTTAAAAAACTGGCGGCACTTATTCTTGCACTTTCCATTGCGGCGGTATCTTTTGCGGGCTGCGCACAGAAACCCGCTGCCGCGCAGAATTCCATTGATAAAATCAAGGCAAACGGAAAAATTCGCATTGGCGTGTTCAGCGACAAACCGCCCTTCGGTTCCGTTGATAAGGACGGTAAAAATCAGGGATACGATGTTTATCTTGCAAAGCGGCTGGCAAAAGATCTGCTCGGCGACGAAAGCAAGGTTGAATTTGTTCTGGTGGAAGCCGCAAGCCGTGTGGAATATCTGGAATCCGACAAGGTGGACATTATTCTTGCCAACTTTACCGTTACCGACGAACGCAAAGAAAAAGTTGATTTCGCAAATCCGTATATGAAGGTCGCTCTTGGCGTTGTGTCTGCGGACGGTTCTCAAATCACCGATGTTTCACAGCTCAAAGGTAAAAAACTTATTGTGAATAAGGGCACAACCGCAGAAACTTACTTCACCAAAAACTATCCGGATATCGAGCTTCTGAAATATGACCAAAACACAGAAGCATTTCAGGCGCTGAAGGACGGAAGAGGCGCAGCGCTTGCGCACGACAACACCCTGCTCTTTGCCTGGGCTCGTGAAAACACCGGGTTTACCGTTGGAATTAAATCTCTCGGCAGCCAGGATACCATTGCACCGGCTGTGCGCAAGGGCAACAAGGAACTGCTTGACTGGATCAACAACGAATTGACCACACTCGGCAAAGAAAATTTCTTCCACAAGGATTACGATGCAACACTAAAGCCGGCTTATGGTGACACTGTAAACCCGGAAGACGTTGTAATCGAGGGTGGAAAAATTCAGTAAAATCCTGCGCGCAAAAAGCAAATACCGAACTATACTGCTATAAAGAAAAAGACCATGCACCGCATATGCGCTGCATGGTCTTTTTTGTCTGCTTCGAGATAAGATAAAGCCCGTCAGTCCGGATTGAAATTCTTATAATTGCTGAACAAATGCCTTAACGATTTCGGGGTCAAATTGAGTGCCCGAACATTGCTGCAACTGCTTGACTGCGTCGTCTTTGGACATTGCCGTCCGGTATGCTTTGTCGCTGGTCATCGCTTCAAACGCATCTGCCACGGTCAGGATTCTGGCCATAAGAGGAATGTTCTCCCCCTTCAATCCATTGGGATATCCTGTTCCATCCCATCTTTCGTGGTGTGAAAGCACATTTGCTGCAAGATACGAAAGCTCCGGGGAAGCGCCCACAATATTGTATCCCTTTTCCGAATGTTGTTTTGCAGCTTCAAATTCTTCAGGAATAAGTTTGCCGTTTTTGTTCAGTATATTTTGATCAATCGAGGCTTTTCCGATATCATGTATTTTCCCTAACAGGATTAAATCCTCAACCTGCCTTTTGTCAAGATTCATTGCCCGGCCAATTAAGCCGCACAATTCGCTTACACGAATGGAATGTTTTGCTTCTCTGTCGTTTTCTTCATATAAGGTATTGAGTATCGATTGAACTGCTCTGCTTTTAATGCTCCTGCTTTCATGCAGTTTCCTTTTATACATCAAATCATCGGCCCGCTTGACGGCTATCATAACATCCTCATGCATGGCGACCTTCGTTCCGCATCCTAAAGAAATAGACAGATTGATATTACTCACATATTCCTCACTGCACCTTTTACGGATACGTTCGGAGATTCGCTCCGCCTCATCGGCATCGGTGCGCGGAAGCAGAATAATATATTCATCACCGCCCCAGCGGGCAATAATATCATCGTCACGGCATACTTCCTTCATTACATTCGCGGCCGTTACCAATAAAGTATCGCCCACAAGATGCCCAAAAGCATCGTTGGTAAGCTTCAGGCCATTTACGTCACCGATAATCACTGAAACCGGCAGGTTGCGTTCCACATCCAGCCGCCTGAGTTCTTCTTCAAAGAACCGCCTGTTGTAAAGGCCCGTAAGTTTATCATGATAGGTTAAATAGATAATTTCTGCTTCATCCTTCTTTTTGTCCGTAACATCCCGAAAAATAATGACAAAGCCTAAAATTTCCTGATTGGAGAGAGAGATTGCGGAAGCCTTGACGTCAAGATCTTTTTTGACGCCGGCCTGAGTAAAGGTATAGATCTCATCGCCCAAATCAAAAGCTCCGCCATGGGTAAACATATCGCTTTTCTGAAAAACAATCGGCTCATCATTCTGTTTGTTATATATCTTATAGACATCACTCATTTTCTTCCCAACAGCAGCTGTTTTTTCATAACCCGTAATCATTTCCGCCTCTTTGTTTACCAGACGAACAGTACCGTTTACATCGGTTGCAATAACTCCGTCTCCAATGGAAAGGAGCATGGTTTCCAACCATTTATGCTCCTGCAGCAATTCCTTTTCCTGCTCCTTATTGCGCTTAATCAAGCTGTAAACCAAAATCGAAATTGATATCAAAATAGCGCATCTTACAATTGTGGGCGCCAAAATATGATTATCATGATCCAAAAACAGAACCGTTAAAAGATATAATAACGAAGTCAAGCCGGCAAGATAAACTCCTCTTTTTTCATAGAAAAAAACGCCCAGTAAAATCGGCAGATAATACAGATGCTGCGTTATGCTGAAAATTCCATTTTGCATGGAGATAATGTTGATAAGTAAAGAACCAATTAGCACAAAAATAAATAGAATATGTTTTTTCATAGTGTACCTAACGCTCCTATGTTATAATACCGGCTTGTTTGCTGCTGTGATGCCTTTTGCTTTTGCCTGGCCTGAACTTTGAAAATAATGTTTTTCTCCATTGGTAAACTCCCTGCGGCCTCAGACAAAATCATTCAAAATTAACTCATAAACCATAATGCAGACAGGCGTGTTTGACATGCTGTCATAGCCAGACTCGATCTGCCGCCCAAGAGAAAGCCTATAACAATATAATACAACTTTCTTCTGCAAAATACTACAGAATATGCCGTTGTGACAGTATTATCAGCATTTTAAAAAAACAATGGCGGCGGGCAGTAAAACCGCCCGCCGCCATTTTCACCAGATGCTGGCAATAACCAGGAAAATCTCCGCTTAATTTAACCCCAGTCCCTTTCTTTTGCTTAAAATATGTGTCTCAATATCTTTTGCCACTTGAACCGGATCGTCCCCCAGCGCCACTTTCCCACCGGTAAGCGTTTCAATCTCCTCGGTCAGCAGCTTTACCAGTTTCGGTGCTCCTGTAATAAACGGCGTAGGAGACAGATGCGTATAGGCCCCATAGGCCACGGCAAAAACTCCGTCAATCGTCGCCTTTTGTTCCATCCATTCCGGCGCGGTAACAGCAATGGGAAGCTGCGGAACATCCACATCCAGAAAGTCGGCCAGAGCGGTCACAAGCATGGAAACTCTTCCGGTATCGGTGCATGTGCCGAAGCTCAGTACCGGAGGAATTTTAAGCATTCCACAGACTTCTTTCAGCCCCGGCCCAGCCAGTTCCAGCGCGCCGGAATCGCAAAGCCCCGCCACTTCAAGCGCGTGATTGCCGCAGCCGCAGCTGACAACAAGAATATCCTTCTTAATCAATTCCTTCGTAAGATTTATGGTGTTCCAATCCTGCGGACCGTTTCTTAACGTGGAACAGCTTGCTAAAGCGACAACGCCTTTTATTTTACCGGCCTTTATAACTTCGACCAGTGGATCGAGCTTGTTGCCCAATGCACCGAGCACCGCTTCGGTTGAAAAACCCGCAGTCGCCTTTTGTATTTTTCGAGGAACCGCGGAAGTAACTTTTCCATGTCTTTTTTTGAAATTCCCGATGGCAAGTTCAATTAATCTGTCCGCCATCTTATCAGCGTCCTGAGGGTGATACGGCAAAAGCTCGCTGAGCCCCGGTACCCCGATGATGGTACTGATGCTTACAAGCGTAACCTGATATTTTTCAGCGTACTGATCAATGTCAGGCGGCGAACAGTTTTCATCCATCGCCAGCACATCAACCGTGCCTGTTGCGAGCAGCGGTTCTATTGTAAGCCAGTCGCCCATTAATCCGGCAAAAACGTTGTCAACCGGGAATCGCTGCAAAAGCTCCTGCCCTGTTTCTATGGAACCGACAATACGCAATCCTTTGGCACCGGCGTCTTTTGCTTTTTGCTGAATCTGCTCGGTCTTCGCTTTTTGCAGTGCTGCCACACCGACCCACGGCTGATGACCGTTGAATACAATGTTGATATAATCGCCGTCCATAATACCCAGGTCTGTATTTACTTCATGGGGCGACGGTGTTCCGTACAAAATATCCTGTACCATTTCCAGACCGATTTGTGCCGTGTAAATAGTCGCCAGGCCAAGCCGCAGCGCTTTTTTCGCGAGGGAAACATAATCGCCGTCCACATTGGTCAGGCAGCTTGCGACACAGTTCTGCTCTTCATGAATGACGCCGGACGGGTAAATATTCAGCTTTTTCCAAACGTCTTTGCGCTTTTTCGGTGCAAAAGCTTCCACCATGATGCCGGGCTCATCCGCACCTTTGGACATTTCGGCATTTAATAGATCGGCCAGCTCTTCCGCCATTTGATTATTGTCCTGACTGGTGTCGATTCCAACCTTCTGGCACATCCATTTCAGCTTGTCCACATCTGTAATCTTAAAACATGTTTTCCCCTGTGCCGTTTCCCTTAAAGTCCGAAACGCTTCATACGCATGATGGCTGTAGGTTCCTGCCCCCATAATATTATGCAGCAAAAGCGTTCTCATGGCCATTGCATCCGGGCCAATGCCGCAGACTCCCTTATCCTGACCGCCTTTTTCGCTGATACGGCAGGGGCCGTCGGAGCAAAGCTGGCAGCTTAAGCCTTCCAGGCAGAATTTACATCTGATTTTTTCCTGCAGGGCATACCGGTCAAACGCATTGGAAAGGCCGTCTTCCCGAATTTTTTTCAGCATTTCCTCAACTGAGTCATGGTAACTGGCGCGGCCTTCCGTTTTTTCCAATACTGTTTCCATTATATAAGACCTCCTTATGATCAATAAGGATATCTTTACCACTCTATAAGAAGTTAGTCGAGGATACTAAAAAAATTTTCGGACTAAAAAACGGGTACAGTGTTCTGCCCCCAAATCATTTTCTGCGTATTTTTAAAGAGAATCCGGCAATGGCAAAAACGAAATTATCTTATTGACGATGCGGTTCCATATGGAATATAATTATTTTATATATTTTGAAACGAGATGTTTAAGGAGAAAGATGACGAAAGATAAAGTAACCGCCGGACACTTACTAGCGCTGTTTACAGTATTGATTTGGGGCACCACATTTATTTCAACTAAAATTCTGTTAAGAGATTTCTCCCCGATTGAAATATTGTTTTTCCGCTTTTCCATTGCTTCTGTTGCACTGATGCTCACGTATCCCCACAGGCTAAAGATAACCAGCCGAAAACAGGAATGGTATTTTCTTGCGGCGGGTTTGTGTGGAGTAACATTGTACTTTCTGTTGGAAAACATTGCGCTTACATATACTTTGGCTGCGAACGTTGGCGTTATTATTTCTGTCGCACCGTTTTTTACCGCCATTTTTGCGCATTTGTTTTTGGACGGGGAAAAATTAAAGCTGCAATTTTTCTTAGGATTTGCCGCCGCGATAATCGGAATTTTTCTGATCAGCTTTAATGGGAATACGGTGTTAAAATTAAATCCCTTAGGGGATGTGCTGACCATTCTTGCCGCCGTCGTATGGGCGGTATATTCTGTTTTAATAAAAAAGATCAGCAGGTTCCATTATAATACGATACAAACGACACGCAGGGTCTTTTTCTACGGACTTTTAACGATGATCCCTGCAATGTTTATTTTTGATTTTCAATGGAATTTCAACAGTCTGGCGCGTTTTGCCCGCTTATCGAATCTGTTCAATATTCTATACCTTGGCTTAGGCGCCTCCGCGCTTTGTTTCGTGACCTGGAACCTAGCCGTTAAGATTTTAGGGGCGGTTAAAACAAGCGCATATATTTACATGGGCCCTGTAATAACCATTGTAACATCAGCAATTGTTTTACATGAACAAATCACGTGGATCACTTTAGCCGGAACAGCACTCACTTTAACAGGATTATTTATCTCGGAGAATAAGATAAGTTTAAAATTCAAGGAGAAAAAAACAAATGAATTGACAGATCCCCCATGCTAAGGCAAAGTTCCGGCTTTTCCCAAATTTCAACTACTTTTAAAAGGCACCCGCACAGGGTGTCTTTTTTGTACTCATTTTTTAATCAGTTCCATGACTTTTTCCGGTTGTTCCGCATTCAGTCCAACTATGTTTAGCTCTATCTTCTCTTTTGCGAGCATCTGACGCAGAACATCAATAAACACACCGTTGCCCCGGCCCATCTGAACGGACTGAATCACGCACATAATATCGTCGCGGCTGCTCAACTCTCCCCCCCATTCACCATAGCAGGTCAGGTCCACACCGCAGCTGGGGCTGCCGTCTATTCCCACTACTCCTAAAACCTCAAACTTATCATGATGAGAGAGATACTCTTTGAGCTGAAGAATGACCGGAGCTAAAATGGTTTCGCAGTGGGAACGGAAAAAGGGGTTGTCGAACTGGCTGCTTACATTTCCCCAGCGATTTGTTCCGTACAGGGAGAACTCCGGGCATGGCAGCTGAATGATCTGTATCCCGCTTTCGACAGCCTTGGATAAAAACCTGATACGTAACGCTTCCTCGGCCTCAATGCTCGCCGTGTCATACAAATCCACCTTTGACGCCGTATTCAAGATGCAATGACTCACCATGATTATTCTACGCATGATCTTTACTCCTTCGAATGTCATTTCTTAAATAATAACATTTCTCTTTTAAAAAAACCATGCGCTTTCTACTCAAAGATTATAAGCACTTTTCATAAAATTGTTCAACAAATTATTAAAATATGTTGAATTTGTTTAATATCTATTGTATAATCAAAATTGTAATAAACAATCCATTAATTTACAAAATTGGAGAAATGAGTCGAAGCCATGCAAAAAGAAAAAATGCCCCCAAAGTCCACAGAAATTCCTTTATATGTAGATGCTTACAATCAGATTCTTGAAATCATAAAAACTTCAGAGCCCGGCAGCCGCCTCCCCACAGAGGAGACGCTGGCGAAAAAGCTCAGTATTTCACGCAACACATTAAGGCAGGCGCTGCAGATTCTGCAGGAAGACAGAATCATTTATAAACGCCGCGGCTCCGGTACGTATATATCCGGGACGACGCCGATCCTTGCTTCCAGCAATTTAAACGAATACTGCACCATAGAAGAGCTGTTTAAAAAGCAGGGAATTTATGCGGAGCTTCTGCGGTTAGATATCACCATTGAAGACTCCGACGAAATTTGCAGCGAACTTTTGGATTTGCCTGTGCACACCAATCTTCTTGTGGCAAACCGGGTTTACTGTGATGCAGTAAACAAAGACAAAATTTATACCCAGTCGTTGGATTTTATCCCCCACACCGTATTCTACGGCGAGGCAATTGAGCAATTCGACAAAAAAGCACTTGTTTCCTTTGCGGAGAAAAAAGGTGTGATGGCACAGTGCAGCATCATTGCAACCCACGCCGGCAAGCTGAACGCCAAGATCATGAAAGTGAGCGAGCACACACCGCTTATTTTGCTGCAGCAGCTTGTAATGAGCAGCACCGGTGAAAAACTCTACTTAAACAAAACCTATATAAACAGCCAGACAACCGAGTTTCCCTTAAATATTATCAGAAATTAAGGAAGGAAATCATATGAAAAAAATCATCATCGACTGTGACCCCGGCATTGATGACTGCCTCGCGTTGATGCTGGCACTATCCTCCCCCGAACTTGAGATATTAGGCATTACCACCATCAGTGGGAACATCGAAGTGCATACAGCAACCGAGAATGTGTTCCAGGTGCTGCGTTTAATGGAGCGCGAGGATATTCCGGTTTATAAGGGGGCTTCGGTTCCGCTCTTCCGCCCGTATCACGATGCGACAGATACCCACGGCGCTGACGGAATCGGCGAGAATTTCTTCCCAAAAACCGGTCTTGCCGCAAAAGAAGAGCATGCGGTCGACTTTATATTGGACGCCATCAGCCGCCATCCGCACGAAATCACTCTTGTGGCACTTGGCCCGCTCACCAACATTGCCCTGGCACTCAGAAAAGACCCCTCCACAATGGCAAAGGTGAAAGATTTTATCCTGATGGGCGGCGCGGATAAATTTCACGGGAATTGCAGTCCCGTTGCGGAATATAACTTTTGGGTAGACCCCGAAGCGGCCGACGAAGTTTTCCGTTCAGAATTTGCGAAAGCCACGATGGTCGGGCTGGATGTAACCCACAGCATCATTCTGAGCCCCAATTTACGTGAGGTTGCAAATCAGATCGGCGGCGAAAAAGGCAGGTTCCTGCACGATATTACAAGATTTTATGTTGATTTCCACTGGAAGCAGGAGCGCACGCTGGGCTGTGTAATCAATGACCCGCTGGTGATTGCAATGCTGCTGGATGAAAACCTTGTAGAATGCGACCCCGCTTTTGTGGAGGTTGAAACAGAAGGCATTGCAGCCGCGCAGAGCGTTTGCGATTTAAACGGCCGTTTGCATGACGGCAGAACAAATGCACAGGTCGCCCACAAAGTAAATGCAAAAGGTTTTTTTGAGCTGTTTTTCAATCGTTTGTTCCCGGGTTGCGAAGCGGACATCACTCTTTCACTCAACCGCGAATTCGACCGCTGCGGAGGTAAATAAGATGCAATATGAAAAGAAAAGGCTGATTATTGACTGTGACCCCGGCATAGACGACGCGCTTGCGCTGACTTTCGCAATGGCGCGGCCGGAATTTGAAATTCTGGGCATTACTGCCGTGGGCGGAAATGCACCCATTGAAACGACGCTACATAACGCACTTCGTCTTGCTGAACTTGCCGGACGCACGGAAATCCCGGTGCTGCGCGGGCTGAGCCCTTCACAGAGCGCTGCCTTCCAGTCCGACGGCAGCTGCCACGGCGCGGACGGACTTGGAAACAGCAATCTTCCGCCCGCAGTCAAACAGCCCGGGAAGGGCAGCGCCGAAGATTTTATCATTCAGACTTTGCTGAATCATGAAACCGGAAGCATTACGATTGTTTCCACCGGTCCTCTTACAAACCTTGCTGCGGCAATGAAGAAAAATCCGGATGCGATGGGGCGTGCAAAAGAGATATTCTCCATGGGCGGAGCTTATCTGCACGGCAATATCACTGCGGTTGCGGAATTTAACTACTGGATGGACCCCGCAGCGGCGGAAACCGTTTTCTCGGGTAATGTTCCCGTTTATATGGTGGGACTGAACACCACAGAGCAGGTGGTGCTGACAAAGGCCCACGCAGAACAGATGCAAAAAAGCGAAAGTGCCGTGGCAAGGGCATTGGCCGCCATGCTGCCCACGCAGTTTGCCTTTTGCGAACAAATCGACAGCCGAAACGGCATGACTCCCCACGACCTTGTGGCGATGGCCGCCTGTCTGAATCCGCAATTAATACGGTGGGTTCCCTGCAGCGTGCAGATTTCCACCACGAAGGTAACGCGCGGCGAATGTATTATCGATATGGTTGACGCCTGGAAGCTGCCAAAAAACTGTTTTGTGGCAACGGACATAGACGCGGACGAATTTTTTAAGCTGTTTTTTCACACCATGTTGCCGGACATGATGTGATTGTCAGAAAATAAAAAATATTGAAGAGGAGAATTACAGTGAATAGCTTTAAAAAAGACTTTACCCTAATGAGTATTCTTTTGCTGCCCGTAGCAGTCGCGCTGAATGTTGTGGGCGGTCAGCTGGCTGCCGCTTTGGCATTGCCTATCTACATTGATACCATTGGTACAATTCTTGCCGGTATTCTCGGGGGACCGTGGGTCGGACTTGTGGCCGGTATATTAAGCAACTGTATTAACGGCATCTTTTCGCCAAACTTCTTTCCGTTCGCCATCGTCGGCGGTGCCGTCGGTCTTGTAAGCGGCATCCTGTCCCGCAAAGAAATGTTTAACAAGGTATGGAAAGTGATCGTATCCATCGTGATTGTCACGCTTGTGTCGATTATTATCGGCACTCCGATTGTTATGTATGTTTACGGCGGCATCACAGGTACCGGAAGTACATATCTTACCGCATTTATGCTTGCGGCGGGTCAGAGCATGATCAAATCCGTGTTCACCGCACAGGTATTCTCCGAAGTGGCCGACAAGGCGCTCTCCATTGTCGTCGCTTATGTGATTATTATTGCGATGAGCCCAAGAATTCTTGTCAAGTACCCCTGTGGCGGCCAATTTGCAAAATTAAAGACCAAAGGCAAGGCCGGGTCTGCAACCCCGCCTGTCGCTCCTCCGATGGAAATAAAAAAATAACGAACCGGCTGCAAAATCATTTCAATTACCTGAGAATCCCCAATGATTTCACTCTGCTCCGGCCATATGTGTGGGGTGTCAGCTGAGGGGTGACCTTCAAACGGATAATAGCGGGGGTAGCATTCTGAGAATTACCCCCGCTATCATTTTAAAGAAATGCATCCTGAGATAATTTTAGCCCAATAAAAATCATGAGGTGCTGTTATGAAAGATAGCAATCGATATCTGCACAGACTGTATCCATTTACAAAATTAGTTTATATTCTGGTTTCCGCCGTCATCAGTCTCATCGTTCCGCACTGGGGATACCTTTATGCAATGTTCCTCTTTCTGTGCGGACTGGCGGTAACCGGCTCCCGGCTGCTTCCGTTCTTAAAGTCGCTTGCAAAATCGGTACTGGTACTCTTCATCCTTATTTTCATACTGCAATCTCTTTTCCGGCCCGGAGCCACAATTCTGGCCCGTTTCTGGATTTTCAGCGTCAAGCTTGAGGGAATTGAATACGCCCTCCACCTTTGCGGTATTCTTCTGATCATCGCAAGTTCCTTCGTGCTGTATTTTCAAACCACAGAACTTCAGGACCTGATTCTTGCCATGGAGAAAGTCGGTATTTCGCCGACGGTTTCCTATGTGGTGCTTTCCACCATGCAGATGATACCGCAAACCAAAAAACGCTCCGAAGTAATTATGAATGCACAGCAGGCCCGTGGAATTGAAACGCAGGGAAACCTGAAGACCCGTGCCCGCGCGTTTATCCCTATGCTTGCACCGCTGATTCTGAGCTCGTTTTCCGGGATGGAGGAGCGTGCGCTAACCCTTGAGGCGCGCGGCTTTTCCGCACCAATCACAAAAACGAACATTCATGAAATCAATGAACGGCCCATTGACAGGGTGCTGCGCGTCGTCATGTATACCTTACTTGTTTTAGCAATTGTGGGGAGGATTACCGTATGGCACTGATTGAACTGAAGGATTTTAGCTACCGTTACCCTGTAAGTGAAGATTTTGCACTGAAAAACATCACTCTCTCCATTGAGAAGGGGGAATTTGTGGCGATTATCGGCCCCAACGGGAGCGGAAAAACCACACTGTGCAACGCAATTCGCGGTTTTGTCCCTTTGTTCTACAAAGGGGACAGTTTTGGCGAAGTGATTGTGGATGGGGAAAATATAAAAGATGCGTCCCTTGGCGGGCTGGCGGTGAAAATCGGGTACATCTTTCAGAATCCATTTAACCAAATCAGCTATGTAAAAGATACTGTCTTTGATGAAATTGCGTTTGGTTTGGAGAACCTGGGAATTGAGCCCAAAATGATTAAAGACCGTACCGCGCGTATTATTGAACGCCTTGGCATCGGCTATTTAAAAGAAAAAAATCCATTTGAAATATCGGGAGGTCAGCAGCAGCGCGTTGCCCTCGCCTCGATTCTGGTCATGGAACCGGAAATCCTCGTTATTGACGAGCCAACTTCTCAACTGGACCCCCAGGGCACCGAGCAGGTGTTTGAAATTATCAACCTGATTAAAGAGGAAGGAAAAACCGTCATTCTTGTGGAGCATAAAATCGATCTGCTTGCCCGCTATGCCGACAAGGTAGTCGTCATGAACGACGGGCGAATTGTGATGTACGGCGACGCCAAACAGGTGCTTGCGGACGAACGGCTGAATGATTACGGAGTCCGGATGCCTTCCTATGCACGACTGGGGCACAAGCTTCAAAAAAGCTTTCATGTAAATGAAATTCCCATTACAGAGGAAGAAGCAGAAGGTTTAATCCTTACAATTTTGAAGGACGGTGAACAGAGATGAAGTCGGTTGAGCTCGTAAATGTAAGCTTCGCATATCCAAACGGTTTTGTCGCTGTCGAAGACGTAAGCATGTCATTTGAAGCAGGGGAATCTGTCGCCATCATCGGGCAGAACGGGGCCGGAAAAACCACCACCGTTAAAATGATGAACAACCTTTATCAGCCCACCTCCGGAACGGTTTTTGTCAGTGGAGAGGACACCAAACGTTTCACGACCGCGCAGGTTGCGCGGAAGGTGGGCTATGTTTTTCAAAATCCGGACGACCAAATTTTTCAGTCTGAAGTTCAGAAAGAGGTCGCTTATTCTTCAAAGGTGAATAAGGTGCCCAAGGATGTGGCTCAAAAGTGGTTTGATTTTGCCATTGAATTAACCGGACTTGGCAATCAATTGGACGAGAACCCTTATAACCTGCCGCTTTCCATCCGCAAGTTTGTAACCATTGCCAGCGTGATCGCGCTCAACCCAGATGTTGTTATTTTGGATGAACCTACCGCAGGGCAGGACCTTATGGGCATCAATCTGCTTTCCCATGCGATAAAAGCGTTAAAGGATCTGGGCAAAACCGTCATCACCATCACACACGATATGGACTTTGTCACAGATAATTTTGAGCGGGTTATCGTAATGGCAAATAAAAAGAAGATTGCGGACGGCAGCGTTAAGAGCGTATTCTGGGATGCATCGGTAATGGAAAAAGCGGCGCTGAAACAGCCTTCCATCTGTGCGCTGGCAAGCAAGCTGCATCTCCCCGGCGGGATTATTACCGAAGACGAATTCATCGAGACAATTAAAGATAGGTGTAAAATCAATGACAAAACAGAAATCCTTAGTCTTTCTCTCCGTGTTTGAGTCTTATGCCCTTTATTTGCTTACCGGTGCTGCGTGTGTTTGCCTTGGCAGTTCCTTGCCGTCGTTAATACAGCATTATGGAATTTCACTTGCGAAAGCAGCCGCTCTTGTTTCCGCAATGGCCGTGGGCCGGGTGTCCACGGTATTTTTCAGCGGAATGCTCACCGAAAAGTTAGGCAACCGTTTTTCCCTTACATCTGGGGTTGTACTTTTGTCCTTATACCTCAGCTTCATTCCAAACACGAAAAACTATTTCCTGGCAATTGTTTTATCTGCGCTCGCCGGGGTCGGCCAGGGACTGCAGGACAGCGTATGTCCCGTTATTTTAAGCAACGCGTTCCCAAATCACTATGCAAGCGCCGTGAGTGCAGGACAAGCGTTTTTCGCGGCGGGCTGCTTTTTGCCCCCGCTGATTATGTCCTTTCTCCTCGCGACAGGCAACAGCTGGAAAATAATGTATTACTGCTTTGTAGTGCTTGCAGTAATCATGCTGATTTTATCCCCATTTGTAAAAACAGCCGCACCGGCGGTTAAAATGAACAAAGAGCCTGCTCGGAAAAAGCAGCTTTCCAAATCCAGATTTCTAATCTTTCTTCTTTTTGGTATCATTACCTTCGGGTACTGTGCGGTAACCAACACCTTCCATACATACACATCAAGCTATTTGATGAGCTTTGGAATCAAGGAGAGTGTTTCAGTCAGCGTACTTACGCTTTTTAGCGTAGGCGGAATGGCGGGTGCGATTGTATTTATCGCAATACTGAAAAAGCTCCACACCACCACTGTGTTATGGATGAACACTTCAATCGGGCTTGTGTGCGTTATAATCGCAATCCTTTTAAAAAGCGAACTCGCATTTTTCATCTGTTTCAGTATTACAGGTTTCTTTTACGGCGTTCTTTTCTCCGTATTGGTTACCCTTTCCACCGAGCTGATGCCCGATCATACCGGAATTGCGGCGGCTTTGGTTGGTTTTATCGGAGGAAGCGCCGATATTATGTCTCCTCTTATCACAGGTGCATTTGTTAACTCATTCGGAGTAAGCTCCACTTTTCTTTATATTCTTGTTATGGCCGCCGTGACAGCGGGCACCGCAATCGTCCTGCGTTTTATTTTTGTCAGAAAAACCCGGCAAGGGAGCCTCCGCGCTTCCTGTCAGTAACCGAAAATTCAATTTCTAATATTTAATGAGGTGAAATTATGAACGTAAAAGAAGTTACCAACGAAGCGGGCGAACAATATCATATTCATTGTAAAAAAGGGGATATCGGCAAATATGTTCTTCTGCCCGGGGACCCTTTCAGAACCGACCTGATCGCCTCGTATTTTGACGGCGCCAAGCTTGTCGCACACAACCGTGAACACAAAACTTGGACAGGAACACTGGACGGCGTAAAAGTTTCTGTTACATCCACCGGGATGGGCTGCCCTTCCACCGCAATTGCGCTGGAAGAGCTGATTCACTGCGGCGCGGACACCTTTATCCGCATCGGGACTGCAGGCCGCGTTTGTGAAGCTTCCTATAATGAGGCTTTAGACGGAGTCATCTGCACCGGGTCAGTGCGCGACGAAGGTACCACCATACATTATATTCCGATTGAATACCCCGCCATTGCGGATCGGCACATTGTTGCGGCGCTTTCCAATGCGGCCAAAAAAGCCGGGCTGAATTATGCGGAAGGAATCGTACAGTCAAAGGATTCCTTCTATGGCCAGCATGATCCCGACGGAATGCCGGCGTCCGCCCGCCTTCACGAGCGCTGGAAAGCCTGGCAGGATGGAAACGTAATGGCTTCGGAAATGGAAACCGCAGCATTATTTATCATATCCTCTATACGCGGGTGCCGGTCCGGTGCTATAATGAGTTTTAAAAGCATGAAAGACACCATCGGCATCGCATGTGATGCCCTGAAAGAACTGATTCGGGAAGATGGGAAATAAAAGCACGAAAGAGGATTGTCCTTAATGGTGATACCGAAAAGAAATTTAAGATCAGATGCTGCGCAGGAAATACTCCTATTGATTATCGTAACGCTTTTTTGGTTTTCGCAATATGTTTATGTACCGTATCAAGCGACTTATTTGTCTTCAATCGGAGTGATTCCATCCCTTGTCGGAATTGTAGTTGGTGCGTACGGCCTTTCACAGCTTATTCTGCGAATGCCTGTGGGCCTAATGGTGGATAAGCGGGGAAAACACAGGATTTTTATCATAGTGGGGGTTTTATCCACAGGAATCGCATCTCTGTTCCGAATTTCTTTTCCGAATGAATTTGGTTTTCTGATCGCAAATTTATTTTCAGGCCTGGCGGCAGCCATGTGGATTTCTTTCATGACATTATTCTTTACATACTTTGACAAAAAAGAGTTGCAAAAGGCTTCTGGTATGATATTGGGAGCAAACAATGTCGGCATCCTTCTTGGTTTTGTAACCGGAACGCTGCTGAACGAGCACTTTGGCATGAGGCTGCTGTGCCTTTTGAGCTCTGCCGCAGCAATCCCCTCTTTTCTTTTGGCACTGTGCATAAAAGAACCCCGTGTGGATTTTAAAACGCCGCCTTTCAGGGAATTGATTCAAGTCTACACCGATAAGCGGCTGATTGTCTTTGCCTTGCTGGCCTTAGTTCAGCAGGGGATTCAAGCTTCCACCGCTATGGCCTTCACTGCCCAGGTGGCACAGGCGCGCGGCGCAAACGGAGTCCAGATTGGCCTCTGTTCCATTATCTTTATTTTGGCGGCGGTGGTCAGTGCCTATTTTGCAGCCTCGAAAATGGCGCAAAAACGCGGCGCACCCTTCTGGATTCCTGTCATTATGGTCTGTCTTGCTGCTTACTGCCTGCTGATCCCCAACCTGCCGACAGTGGAGTGGATTTATTTTGCTCAGATTTTATCTGGGCTTTCCGCAGGACTTTTATTCTCGTTCTGTACCTCCGAAGCGATGAAAAATATTCCGCAAGGGAAAACTGCAACCGCAACGGGCTTCTATCAGGCAATTTATGCGTTTGGAATAACCACGCTCCCCATTTTAACCGGTGCAGTGGCCGACGCACTTAATATTCGCGGCGCGTTTTACGTCCTTGCGGGAATTGCTGCCGCCGGTGTTGTGGGAGCAATTCTGTTTTATCGCTTGCACCCTAAAGTTTGTGATATGGATGCAGATAAAGAAAAGATAGAACAGACAGAATTCCGGGATTGATTGAATCAGCATACTGATGTTTCTTTGACATTCATTTTGAACTAATACGTTAAAGTATGGTATACTAAGATGAAAATGCCGGGGCGGTATCGGTTTTGCCGTACCCGTCATAAGTGGAAACAGTCTGATAAGAAAATGTCGGAAGTCCGGCGGAATGAACAACAATCAGGAGGTTAATTATGGTACGTTTTGCGGTGATTGGAAGCAATTTTATTGCGGATCGCTTTTTGGAGGCTGCCAAACAGTGTGATGAATTTACGCTGACAGGGTACTATTCCCGGGTTAAGACGCGTGCACAGGAATATGCCGAGAAAAACGGAGCTCCGCTTGCATTTGACAATTTAGAAGAACTTGCACAATGCAAAGAGATTGACGCTGTATATATTGCAAGCCCAACCAGCCTGCATTATGACCACGCAATGCAAATGCTGAACGCGAAAAAGCATGTGCTGTGTGAAAAACCCATTGCTTCAAATTCGTCCGAACTGGCGGCAATGCTTGCTGCTGCCAAAGAAAACAATGTAGTTCTGCTGGAAGCAATGCGTCCGTTGTTTTCCCCAGGATTTTCCGTAATCCGGGATAATCTGCACAAATTGGGCATGCTGCGCAGGGCAACATTAAACTATTGCCAGTATTCCTCCCGCTATGATAAGTTTAAAATGGGCATTGTGCAGAATGCATTTAACCCGGCGCTTTCCAACGGTGCATTGATGGATATTGGCGTGTATTGCGTCCACATGCTGGTAGCGCTGTTTGGCATGCCGCAAAAAATTTCAGCGGCCAGTGTGGGGCTGAAAGACAGTATTGACGGCGAAGGAACCATTATCTCACAGTATGACGACATGCTTGCGGAACTGATCTATTCTAAAATTACAAATTCCGGAAATTCCAGTGAAATACAGGGAGAGAATGGGTGCATGCATATTAAAATGCTCAGTATCCCACAGGATGTTAAAATTATTTACAACAGCGGCGAGGAAGAAATGCTGCCAATAGAAAGTCAGCCGCACGACATGGTTTACGAATTGCGTGAATTTATCCGTCTGACCGCCGCGCCGCAGCAAGCCGAGCGGTATAACCACTGTTCACAAATGGCAATGCATTTGATGGACGAAGCACGCAGGCAAACAAACATTGTATTTCCTGCAGACAGCAAAAGCTCCAAACTGTAATCTGCTTCAGTACGAATAAAAAGCGAGAGGCCGTCCGTTAACGGACAGCCTCTCGCTTTTTGTGCATTTATTAAAAAGTTCCTCAAAACCGTTATGACGCTGCTACGGTAGAAAACTTTTATTATTTATTGACATCGCCGTCGTAAGTTAAAATGACCTTGTACAAATCGGGTCTGCGGTCCCTGAAAATTCCCCATTCCGCCCGTTGGCTTGCAACCGCATCCAAATCAAATTCCGCAAACAATACTGCTTCTTCTGTTCGGTCTGCCTCTGCTATTTTCGCACCCACCGCGTTTGTAATAAAAGAAGAGCCATAGAAACGTATTGTAGAATCCCCTATGTTCTCATTTCCAATTCTGTTCGCGGCGACGACCGGAATTAAATTACTGGCTGCGTGACCCATCATGCAGCGCTGCCAATGATCTTTTGAATCCAGCTCCGGATTTTCAGGCTCCGAACCAATTGCCGTGGGATAGAATAAGATTTCAGCCCCCATAAGCGCCATGCATCTCGCAGCCTCGGGGTACCACTGATCCCAGCAAATACCGACGCCAATTTTCCCGTACTTCGTATTCCACACTTTAAATCCGGTATCACCGGGATTAAAATAAAATTTTTCTTCGTATCCGGGTCCATCCGGAATGTGGCTTTTGCGGTATACACCCATCACGTCGCCGGTAGCGTCAATTACCGCCAAAGCATTATATCTCGCATTATTTTTCTTTTCGTAAAAACTGATGGGCAGAACTACCTGCAATTCTTTTGCCACTTCTTTAAAATGATTCACCGCTTTGCTGTTTTCAAGCTCCGTGGCATAGTTATAAAATTCCGATTTTTCTTTTTGACAAAAATAAAGCGTTTCAAACAATTCCTGAATTAAGATGATTTTTGCCCCGCCGGCAGCTGCTTCTCTTACCAGGCGATCTGCTTTTGCAATATTTTCATCCGGTTGATTTGAGCAGCTCATTTGTAAAGCCGCGACTTTCACTTTTCGCATTTTCTATTCCTCCAAATCGGTCAAAGGCCCTTGGGCATTTGTTGTGTGATGCAGTGTACATTTCCGCCTTCCTTAATGAGCGGCATCCCATCCACTGTGACAATCTTTCGGCCAGGATAAAGCTTTTGCAGCGTTTGTTCAGCCATCCTGTCTGTTTCGGCCGCATCCCCGCCAAACACAGGCAGTATGATTCCGCAATTTACAAAATAAAAGTTCAAATAACTAAGGGTCAGCCTCTGCCCATGATACAAACGAACAGGCGGCTGCCGGATTTCGATTACTTCCGGTTTTCTTCCCCTTGCATCTGTGGCCTGACGTAAGATGTCCAAATTTTCCTGCGTAATTTCATAATTCGGATCTTCCCTGTCATAACATGCTTGAAAAAGTATTGCCCCCGGTTTGGCAAAGCAGGCCACGTTATCAACATGCCCGTCTGTTTCATCCCCAAACAAGCCTTTTTTCAGCCATATTATTTTGGAAACATTTAAATACTTTTTTAAAACTTCCTCTATTTTTCCGCGCGTTAAATGCGGATTCCGATTTGGATTCAACAGGCATTGCTCGGTGGTCAGCAGGGTTCCTTCCCCATCGACATGAATAGAGCCGCCTTCTAAAACAATCGGAGCATTCAGGCAGGGGACATTAACATGTTCTAATACCTTATATGCTGCTTCATTATCTAAATTATAGGGTTTGTATTTCTCCCCCCAGGCATTAAATATCCAATTGATCCCCGATAATTTTTTTTCTTCATCCCATACAAAAGTAGGGCCGTTATCCCTGACCCATGCGTCATTATGGGGAATTGTCAAAAAGTCCGCTGAGGTTCCGCATAGAATCTCAGCTTCTGCTTGCGTGTCCGAATTCACAATCATTGTAACGGGTTCAAACTCGGAAACAGCCTTTGCAACTTTTGCGTAACCTTCGCACACTTCCTGATAATTTTCACGCCATACCAAAGAATCTTTAACCGGCCATTCGATAAAAGTCCTTTGATGCTTTTCCCACTCCGCAGGCATAGTACAATGATACTCTTTCTTCATTCCATATTGACTCCTTGTCTGTTCAGATCACGATTCATGTGCATTTTTACACTTTCAAAGCGCCGCGGCCGTAAAATGGCCTGCGGCTGCCAAAAAAATATCGATACCTTTTAATACTCCATTATGACCATTATAACATAAATTAAAACCATCTCAATAATATAAGTTTAAAACATAGTTGCACTTTGAACACAAGCAATATTATAAACTTTAATTCAGATTATATCTCATGCCGGCAAATACGATACTGCATGCAGAAAAATGCCGGTACAGGAATTAAATCCCGTACCGGCTCTTTCGTGTTTATTTACTTCTGCCCAACGCAAAGCATTGGCGAGTCTCTCATTATTGATTCGTTCCCTTTTCTGATTGATTTTTCAGAAGCGGTTCTTAATTAAAGCGACAGGATAGCGCCGTTCTCCCGGAGAATAGTCCGAATCTCATCCGTGTTTACGTCGGCGGGTTCAATGCCGTATTTTGCAGCAAGCGCAGCTCCCACCCCCGCGCCTTCGCCGATTGCCATGCAGGTAGGCATGACTCTGGAAGACCCGAAAACAACTGCATCAACGCTGGCACAGCGTCCGCTCATCATGAGCCCGCCGATATTGGCGGCTACCGTACAGCCGTAAGGAATACCATACGGATTGGGCAGCGATGTAATAATGGTGGAATCACCCGTGCCGCTGTGGATGTCAATAATGTAGGAACCAAGCCCGATGCTGTCATCAGGCACGAAGCCGTTGACGGCATCAGCCTCCCTCACCATTTTTTTGCCTATGATCCTCCTTGTTTCGCGTACGCCGATAAAGGGATTGATCGAAGACAGGTAGCTGTTTTCAAAGCCGGGCACGTATTCCTGAAGCATCCGAATCAGGGGGAGAATCTGAAGGTGCGCAGTCATTTCCCCTTTGCTCAGATCTGAAATGTCGGTTCCGTCAAAATTCAAAATCCGGATGGTATTAATGGTAACATGATTCTTAATAGGCTGGTTTATGTATATCACAGTATCCCTGTCGACGGGGCATTTGCCTTCTGCCCGGAGTCTGGTCATCAGGCCCCGCAGCCCGACAAATACATGGTTTGGGCTTCCGCGGAGATGGGCCGGGTTGTAACCGGGGCGGATTTTCATCGTAGGACCAAGCTGCATGTCTTCCGGATGCGCGTCCAGATAATCAAAAAAAGGTTCAAGATTTACGCCGCCCAAATCAAACAGCAGGGACGGCGGCTGCAGCTCGCCTGTCGCGGCCTGCCCCTTTTCATATCTGGCACCTGCCAGAAAAGCAACGTCTCCGTCGCCGGTCGCATCAATAAATACCTTGGCCCGAATTTCAATCTGCGTACCCTTTCCCATCACAGTCACGGAGGTAAGTTTTCCATTTTCCACATTTGCGGCCACGGTTTGGCAGTGCAGCACCGGGGTAATGTTATGATCCTTTATCATTTGAAAAGAAATAATTTTCGCGTAATTAGCATTAATTACTGTAGTGGAGTTATGCAGAGAACAGGGGCGGTGGCCATAACAGCCGCCCATCTCGGTCAGTTTATCCACAAACTGCTGTGCGATGCCGCCGGTAACCTGGCGCCCCTGCGCGTCAAGAAAAGCCAAAAGCGGAAGGCCTGTCGCCATATTCCCGCCCAGATACCCCGTCTGTTCCACAATGAGCGTTCTGGCTCCCTGCCTTGCAGCCGCCACTGCGGATGCAATCCCACCAGGACCGCCGCCGATTACGGCGACGTCTGTTTCCATGATTTCTTTTTTCATTTCTTATTGCTCCTTACAAGATTTTCTTTGAACAGGTTGAACACATAACCTGAGTTTATTTTTCTGGCCTTGTCACGGCCTTCGAAGTTCATCGCATTGACTGCCTGATTGAGCAGGAGCTTATCATTCTTTCCGCTCTTCTCCCCGGCGGGAATCTTTCCTTTTGCCTCAAAGTAAGTACGTGAAAAACCATGCGCGCCAATTTCTGACAAGGCGCGAATGCCGGATTTCCCAAGCGATATGGGGCCGATGCAAACCGTGGGAACCTGATACTGCTTCGAGGTCAGCCCCAGTTTTGTACATTCCAGAAAATGATAGTATTCATGGGAAAGGATCAGTTCTTCCGCCTCGCTCATGGATAAATGATTTGCCTTTGCCCATTTCCCAATTGACTGAAGATAAAGCACGATTTTGCTGCGCCCTGAATAATATTCGCTGAAATACCTTACATTACCGGCAACATTGTCTTTTCCAATCCGTTCAAGGCTGAGTCCGCTCAGCCCGGCAATGCTTTCTATTGGCTTGTCGCGCCCATATTCATCAATCAGCGCCCGGGCCGCCGCCACGCCGGTTTCCCATGCACGGTCGGCTATTTTCTCAAGATCCTGGCTGCGAATCTTATGATACAGCAAATCCCGGGTAAGCTCTTCTCTGGATGATATCTTATCTGGAAAAGGGAAATTCCGCATAATCGCACCCCGCCTCTTAATTCACATTAGCCTCTTTCATTCTCCGTCGTCAGCGTACATATGAGGAGAAGTTTTTCATCGTCCTGCGCACCGGCAAGCTCCACTTCACACAACGCCCGGATCTGGCTCACGCTCTGCATCCCTGAAAGGTCTATAATCCGGCTGCCCAGCACCGCATAAATGTTCGGCACCTCGGCTCCGCCGTCACCGTAAACGGTAAATTCAGAAAGAATCTTGTCAATTGTACTTTTCCAGTTTCTGGGGCTGCACTCGTGAACCGTGGCATTTTTCTTCTGCAGTCTGATTACGCCGTTTCTGTCTATCAACCTGACCGCATTCATTTTCTTTCTGAAGACAAGCAGCTGTTTCTTGACAAGCTCACAGGTAACCGCGCAGATGCTGCCGTTGTCCGCCGCTATTTTAACTTTGTCGGGTGAAACCTTTAAATTTTCCTGCACGATCTTTAAAAGTTCCTCATCCGTCTTTTGCTTGCTTGCCAGATCCTTCGTACGAAGTTCCGTCGTGCCAATTGCGATCGCCCGCACCTTTTGGCGCTGAGTATCGATTTCTATTTTTACCCCGACCGAATCAGGAGCCGCTCCGGACTGAACAGCCATACGGATTGCCTCCCTTCGGATCGAAAGGATATCTTCTTCGCTCGGATTCGATATGGTTCTTTCCACCATATCCCTTACCATAGCCAGAGCCACCCCGATCGGCGATATAACCGATCCGTTTTTCGCCAGCTTATGCTTACACCCAAAAGTTTCCGCAAGATGCGGGACAACCGTGGCCGCTCCGCCGCCGCCGACAAATACAATCGCTCCTTTATCAAGGCCGTAATCATGTATCAGGCTGTTGATCACCTTTCCGTTTTTCGCCGCCGAGAACCCAAGAACTTTTTTTGCCGCTTCCTCAACGGTCATTCCCATGTTTTTTGCCAAAGGCTCCCACGCCTTTTTTGCGGCCGCCACACTGCCGTACGCGTAATCCTCCGGATGCACATAACCGCAGATGTTTGCGGCGCCCGAAAGCGTAAGGGCAAACTTTTTACCCCCCGCGCATTCAACATACGCGTAATCGGGGTCGTCGGCAAACGGCCGCACCGTTTTCAGCACAGGCTTCACAATTTCATCTTCCGATGCATATGCCTCATATTCCATACCGGCTATATGCGAACTTCTGGGGCCAACATCTACCGCGCACCCGTCGATTATCTGCACCATGCTGCCGCCGCCAATACCGACCGTGCGCACATCAAGCGAATTAAGATAGGTATTATGCCCGCCGATTTCGGCATACTTGATCATTACATTACCGTCTTTTACGCACGACATATCGGTACTTGTTCCGCCCACCTCAAGGAATATGCCGTCGGTCAGTTTTTCATACATCAGCGCGCCGGCGACCCCGGCTGCGGGGCCTGACAGTATTGTCAGAATTGGCCTGCTTCTGACCTCATCTATAGTCATGACGCCGCCGTCACAGCGCATAACCATCAGCTGCGCAGTAATATCGGCATCTTTTATGCTTTTTTCCGTCATGTTGGCCGTATCCAGCATTTTGGGCAGGATGCTTGCATTGATTACTGCGGTACGTGTCCTTACTTTCAGTCCATATAACTTGGAAACATCGTTGCCGGCGGTTGCCGGATAACCCTGCTCGCCGCATTTTTTCACCACGATATTTTCATTTGCGGGGTTATCGACGCTGAACGCTTCCGTCGCCACCATAGATTCAGCGCCCTGCTCTTCCAGCTCCTTCAGGGCGGTGTCCACGTTCGCGCCAAAGCTGCCCATGTCGGATGTATTTACGTACGTATTAAAGGTATGAAGATGTTTGCCCGCTGCAAGTTCGATCTCGCCGATATTGGTATCACTTTTTGATTTCATCCCCTGAATACCGCTTCCCAGCGTGACAATTCCGACCTTTGCAACGTCGCCTTCCAGCAGCGCGTTTGTCGCTTGAGTTGTACCGTGCGCTATAAACACAACGTCTTCCGGCCGGATGCTGCATTCAGCCATAATTTTTTTCAGGACAGCGACGATACCTGCGGCCACGCCCTCTTTCGCTGTATGCGTTGTTGGGATTTTCACCGAGCCAACCAACTCATATGTTTGATCATTGACAGCTACCGCATCTGTAAATGTTCCGCCCACATCTATTCCAATTCTAACTTTCATCCAGCTATATTCCTCCTAGGATTATTGTCATATTATTGAAGATATAAAAATTAAACTGCTTTGTTTCCCATATTTGAATTTATCCCCGTTTTGCCGGAAAGTAAAAAGTTTATGAAATAAAAAGGACAGGGACATTGGAAAACCCATTGCAAAAATAAGATCGGCAGCCCGGCATAAACTTCGGGCCGGGTTGCTGCCTGTAAAGCGGCGGCGCATCTTCATGTACCCACCGCTCGCCGAAACCCGCATCCGCGGCGTCAGGCAGTCGGAGCGACTCTTTTCGCGTGGAGTGCTCGGCGCCTGCGGTTCGGATTTTCATGAATCAAGGGAAGCGGATTCCGGGTCGGCCGCTTTCCCGGGAACAGCACGCGATTACCAATTAAAAATACATAAAAGTCAGAAGGACCACGGTCGCAATAGTTACAATCCAGTTGGCAAGCTGTACTTTATTGGTGGTCGTCACGGGATCATAGCCCACAAAGTTTGATGCCCATACCACTTGAGTGGATGTCGGACAGGACTGTGACGGCCAGCGGAAAGCGGCATAGAACACTGCGGATAAAGCCGCCACCGGCAGCACACCCACCGCCAGCATGCTTGCGGCCAGACCCGCGCCGAGTCCCTGCAGATTGAAAGGCCCCCTGTACAGCCCAAGCGGGCAGAGCAGGCATACGAACACAATAAGGCCCACGGCTGTGGTCGGAGTAATGGCGACCATGAACGGCTTGATGACGGCCTGTGTTGTCGGCGCTGTCATGGCGTTGAGGATCATACCGATTCCAAACATCAAAACCGTGGTCGGAGCGCCTTCTTTAAAGCCTTCGTAGCAGCTCTTGACGATCCGGTTCATATTTTGCGACCATTTGCCCTTGAATGTGAAAACAATAGCCCAGACAATGCCGACTACAAATACCGCAAGAGCCGACAGCTTAAAGATCAGCATGATAGCGACGATAACCAGCGGAGTCAGGCATGCCATAAGTCCCCGGAATCCGGTAACCTGTGCCGGGCGCTCCTGCTCCGGGTCGCTCATCTCTTCGGCGCCGACCGGTGCCGCAAACGCAAATTTCATACCATTCTTTTTAAAGTTCCACGCAAGGTAAACCACTGTGAACAGGCAGCCTGTGATTGCCAGAACAATGGCGCACAGATTAATATCGGCTGCTTTTACGCCGGTAATATTCGTGATAAGGGCAATGTTGGCCGGGTTGATGGAATAACCGGCGGACATTGCTGCGAGAAATGCGTTGCACGCTACGATCGGCGGAATTCCTACGGAAAGAAGGATTGGAAGAACAACCGTGCCCACCATGGCGACTGCGCCGGTTCCGTACAGTGTTGTGAACAGAACTATAGTCACCCCGCACAGCAACAGAGCAACTATAAAGGGTTTATCGCCGCCCAGTTCGGCAGCTTTCTTGATAATGGTGTCGGTTACACCGGAACGGTACAGTATCTGTGACAGCCAGCAACTGAACAGAATGGCCACATATGTACTGGCAAGTTTGATTGCACCGTTTGTTATTACAAAATCAAGAATTCCCTTTTCGCCTGTCAGTGGCAGACCCGCTGCAATCGAGATGAATATTGCCATGATCGGAAGAGCCAACAGCGCCGGAATCTTCCTCATCATCATCAGTATGGCCATGATCAGAAAAATTACTACAATTACAATACCTATGATCATTTTAGTATCTCTCCCCCAAATGATTTTTAAAATGCATATTTCCCAGTATCGGTTGATTGATTCTGCTCAATTTATTTGGACTGCACCCCCTTTTTCGACTGCGCGGCCAAAGCCTGATATTGCCTGGTTCCCATACATTATTTGCGGAAAACAGTTTTTGATGCAGAGCACACCCGGAATATCCCCTTGATAAAAACTGTTTTCATAACAGGCATGGCACATTCATCCGGAATTTAGAACGTTCTAAATTTAGAACGTTCTAAATTTCTTAAAACAATAATTCAATTCATTTTGCTAATCCGTTATGTAAATCGTATTTGTATTATATATCTTTCTAATTCTCTTTGTCAACAATTTAATCAAAATTTATTTATAACGGGAACGTATTCTGTAAAAAAAATCAACCTTATGTCGTGCCACAATAAGGTTGATGCCCCTTTCTGTAAAATGCTTTAACCCGGTTCATCGCTTACAACCTGTGATAGAGACTGTTTTAGACCCGCTCTACAGAGCCCCTTACAATCAGGCTGGGTTCAATAATCAACCGTACTTTTTCGGAATCCGGCTGATTGATTCTGTTAATCAAAACTCGGCAGGCTTCAACTCCTATGCGTTCCTTGTAAACTCTTACCGAAGTCAGCGGTGGAAGACTGTAAGCCGCAAGTAACCCGTCCTCAAATCCAATGGCCGACACATCCTTCGGACAATATATTCCCCGTTCATACAGGAACCGCAGAGCGCCAATTGCAATGCTGTCGGATGCCCCGATAATGCCCGTCGGCTTAATTCCCCTGTCCCACGAACGGCTCATGACCCCGTAAGCTGCAATACCGGAATAATCGGCCCGCATGGCCCATCCTTCCTTGACCGACAGCCCATACTCGCGCATCGCTTTTACAAAGCCTTTCATCTTCCTTTCTGAAGTCTGCGAAGATTCGGGCCCGTTGATGAACATAATATCCCGGTGGCCATTTTCGATCAGGTATTTTGCGCTCAGGTAAATCGCATGCTCCGGATCCGTATCCACATAATCCAGCTCCGCGTGCCGGGAACCGACCAGCACGGTGGGAATGCTTGATTCCATAAGTTTTTCCAGAAATGCATCATTAACAATGCCCCCCGTCACAAGAACGCCGTCCACCCGGTTGCTGCTCATGATGAACGGGAGCGAAACAGACGGATCATTGATGCAGAAATGTTCGACCAGCATGCTGTAATTGGAGTCATTGATTTCCTTTTCAATGCTCGGCAGCATTTCGGCCAAATAGGTATCAATATTATCTTCAAAGGAAAACAAATTGTTGGCCGGATTATCCGTTGGCCACACCACACCGATGATCTTTTTGGTCTTTGTCACAAGCGAACGGGCATATTGATTCGGTGTATAATCCAACTTTTTGATTACCTTCAAAACCTTGTCCCTTGTCTCCATTTTTACCAGACTGCTGTCATTCAAAACAAGCGAAACCGTGCTTACGGAGACTTTCGCCGCTCTCGCCACATCCTTGATCGTTGTCACATAATCACCACTTTGATACGGTCTTATTTTCTTGCTGTTATTATATCAGCATGGCGCAGCAATTACAATGCGTTTTCTTCATCACAGAGTATATCGCTGCGGCGGACTAATAAGTCCACCATTACCCTGTTAAAATGAATCTTGCCGAAAATGACATTTTATGCTATGATATTTTAAATAAATTATTTGCTAAAACAGTTTTATAAAAGGTAGATGGAAGTGAAAATATGGCGGCAGAAAAGACAACCAGCCTTGAAATCAAGAAGATGAACCGCAACCGTATTTATAACCTGATTAAGCAGGAGGGCAGCCTTTCACGGCAGGATCTTGTGTATCATTTACAATTGAGCCTTCCCACAATTACACAGAATCTGACGGAATTGAAGGATGAAGGACTCCTTTGCGAAAGCGGTTCTTTCGGAAATACAGGCGGGCGCCGGGCAAGAGCCTACTCCATTGTCAACGATGCGAAAGTGGCCATCGGGCTGGACATTACAAAGCACCATATTGCGGTGGTAGCGGTCGACCTGAACGGCAGCACCATAAAGAAAGCACGTATTCGGTATGATTTTGCTCTGGACGAGGAGTT
>JAEWBE010000052.1 GCA_023391275.1 Bacillota bacterium
CACCTGATTGCCCCTGCACTCGGGAATCGGAACTTGCCTGATTCCGCAAACACCGGGCTTTTCGTAAACATTGGCCCTCATATTACCCATATTAACACCTCCTGTTGTTTTTGGCCGGATAGGACTACTTCTTTTTCGAAATTGCCAGCTTCACTTTTTCAATCAGGTGCTCCGCCGTCAAACCATATCTGATCATAAGCGCCTCCGCGGTGCCCGAGTGCCCGAAGACGTCCTCAACGCCTAACTTAATTACAGGCACCATACATTCTTCGCAGACAACTTCGGAAACAGCGGAACCCAGTCCCCCGATGATATTATGTTCTTCGGCGGTCACAATGGCACCGGTTTGCCTGGCCGCTTTGATAATGATGTCTTTATCGAGCGGTTTAATTGTATGCATATCTATGATTCTTGCATGAATGCCTTGTTCCGCAAGACTTTTTTCCGCTTCCAGCGCAACCTGCACCATTAATCCGGTGGCGATGATCGTAACATCGCAGCCATCTTTTAACTGAACACCTTTTCCCAATTCAAATTTATAGCCTGAAATGGAGTTTGTAATATTTTCTACCGCCGCCCTGCCCAAACGCATATAACAGGGCCCGTTATAAGCGGCGATTGCTTTTACCGCCTGTCTGGTTTCGTTCGCATCGCAGGGGCAAATCACTGTCATTTCCGGCACTGTTCTCATTAAGCTTAAATCTTCGATGCACTGGTGGGTCGCACCGTCCTCACCGACCGACAAGCCCGCGTGAGTTCCGACAACCTTCACATTCAAATGTGGATATGCGACGGAGTTACGGATTTGGTCGTACCCTCTTCCCGAAGTAAACATCGCAAAAGAATGACAGAATACTGTTTTTCCGGTTGTTGCCATGCCGGCGGACATTCCGATCATATTTGCCTCTGCAATGCCCGCGTTAAAAAAGCGTTCAGGAAACTTTTGTGCAAAATAGCAGGACATTGTACAAATTGTTAAATCGGCGTCAAAAACAACGATATTTTCATCCGCGCCAACGTCACAAAGCGCTTCGCCATAAGCAACCCGTGTTGAAATTTTTTCGTTCATGATTAAACCTCCAGCTTAGCGATTGCAGCATCTAATTCACGGAATGCCACCGCGTATTCTTCCGTGCTTGGGGTATTTCCGTGCCATTTCACGCCATTTTCCATGAACGACACTCCTTTGCCCTTCACTGTTTTTGCGACAATCATCGTAGGCCTGTCTTTCACCTGCGCCGCACGATCGATTGCATTGGCAATTTGTGCACAGTCATGCCCGTCAATGGAAATAACATTCCATTTAAACGACTTGAATTTGTCGTCAATTGGGTACGGAGACATCACCTCTTCAATGGTTCCGTCAATTTGAAGATTATTGTTGTCAACAAAGACAGTCAGATTGTCCAAGTGGTAATTTCCGGCCGCCATTGCGGCCTCCCAAATTTGTCCTTCCTGAATTTCACCATCCCCGACTACACAAAACACGCGGTAATCTTTGTGATAAACTTTCGCTGAGAGTGCCATGCCAATCGCCGCCGAAAGTCCCTGACCGAGGGAGCCGGCCGACATATCCACCCCCGGAACATGGTTCATTTCCACATGCCCGGACAGATTACTGTCAATATTCCTGAACGTGAGCAAATCCTCCACCGGGAAATACCCGCGCAACGCCAGGGTTGCATACATTGCAGGCGTACAATGACCTTTTGAAAGCACAAACCGATCCCTGTTTTCCATTCTGGGATTCTTGGGATCAATATTCATTTTCTCAAAATATAGTACGGTTAAAATGTCCGTCACGGAAAGAGACCCGCCAACATGGCCTGAATTTGCGGAATGTATGGCTTCTAAAGCTTTTCTGCGGATTTTCGCGGCTTGCAAGGTCAATTCTTTGACTCTGCGTTCTTCCATCTAAATCTTACCCCCATTAATAATTTAAAACATACAATCTCTCGGATCTGAGGGATTGACAAATCAACCAATGGTGAATCCACCATCAATCACTAAATTTTCACCATTAATTAAACTTGCGGCATCACTTGCTAAAAACACGGCACACGCGGCCACTTCCTGAGGGTATCCGAACCGTCCTGCGGGAATTCTCTTTTTAAATTCTTCACCTGCGGCATTGTTCCAGGTCTTTTCGCCCATAGGAGTTAAAATAATGGTTGGTGAGATTACATTTACATTAATATTATATTTCGCCCATTCCAGCGCGAATTGCTTCGTCGCGTAGATAATGCCCGCCTTGGCGACACCATAGGCCAAATGCTTGTCGAGCGCCACAACGCCGGCCTGTGAACCGATATTAATAATTTTTCCGCCGCCGTTGGCAATCATGGTACGCCCGACAATCTGCGCCATCCTGACGGAACCGGTCAAATTGACGCTCATTGTGGTATCCCACATTTCTTCACTTAAATCTTCCGCTTTGTCGACCAGACCGACCCCGGCACAGTTGACCAGAATGTCTATTTTCCCAAACGCGGAACAAGCGGTTTCAACTGCTTTGTGGAGGTCTTCCGTTTTAGTAACGTTGCCTTCGAAAAAAACATATTTGCGGCCCAGGCCTTTTATATATTCTTCCAGCTCATCTGACTTGTTTAAATCAAATGCGACGACATTGGCGCCTTTGCGGGCATACATTTTGGCAATTTCAAAACCGATTCCGCTGACGGCACCAGTTACAATCGCACATTTATTTTCCAATGAAAAGTCTTCATTGAATTCTTTAAAGCTCATGATTATGCCTCCAGACTTCTTTCCTTAATTTTCGCCCGATGATTATTCGGAAATTTTAATAACCGCTTTGACGACGTCATTCTTATTGTGAATAGCACAATCAAATGCATTTTGAATATCATCAAAATCAAATTCATGAGTAATAATACCGGAAACATCAATTTTACCCTGTGCGACCGCCGCGATTGCCTGCGGATAGATATTTCTGTAACGGAATACGGATTCTATTTTTGCTTCCTTTGCCATAATCTTTGCAAAGTTAAATTCGATTTTTTCCTGTGGTGAAATTCCCACTAACACAATGGTTCCGCCTCTTTTTACCATGTAAGGGGTCTGTGCGATGGTAAACGCGGAGCCCGCAGCCTCAAAGACCTTATCCGTACCGGCACCGTCGGTCAGCTTTTCCATCTCGGCAACCGCGTCGGTATTTCTGGCGTCGATGACTCGGGTAGCACCCAATTTCATTGCGAATTCCAGCCTCTTCGGCGCCACATCAACCACCGTGATATCGGTCGCGCCATAAGCCCTGCATGCCAGCAGCGTAACCAGCCCGATGCAGCCGGCACCCAAAATGACAACGGAATCGCCGAGCTTTACCTGACCCTGATTGGCTGCATGCATACCGACGGACAGCGGCTCGATTAAAGCGCCCTCTTTGGTAGTAATATTTTCAGGGAGCTTGAATGCCATGTTCTCAGGAAATGCAATATAGTTTTCATAGCATCCCTGCACCGGAGGCGTGGCCAGAAATTGTACGTCGGGGCAAAGATTATATCTGCCGCTCTTGCAAAATTCACACTGCCCGCAGGTAATGCCCGGTTCCAGCGCGACACGGTCGCCCACCTTCAGGTGTTCCACGCCCTCGCCCAGACCAACAACGGTACCGGCGCATTCATGCCCCAGCATGAAATCCCCGTCCACCACATAGTCGCCGCATCTTCCGTCATGGAAATAATGCACGTCGGAGCCGCAGATACCCACATATTCCACTTTAATCAATACTTCTTTTGCTTTTGGCGAAGGCATTGCAATTTCTCTGATTTCCATCTTGTCTATGCCTGTCATAAATGCTGCTCTGTTTTTCATTTGACTTATATGGCACAACCGTTTATATGCCATTTCCCCTTTACAATTATTAGGCAGGTTCTTCTGCCGCACGGTATGGTTCTGCTTTGGCTGTATAGCATAACTGACAAGCTCAAATGGCTTGTCAGTCATACTACAGCATCTGTTTGTGATAAGCCTTACTTTATGAGTCCTCTGGATTTGTACATGTCAACATACTGAGATGCATTGTCCTTGTTAATCAACGGGTTGCCGACATCTACGTTGATGCTGGTCTGCTCACCGGTCAACAGCTGATGAACGGCTTTCATGTTCAATTGGGCAAGTTCAATTGCAGACTGTAAGCAGGTTGAAGTCATTTTGCCCTGCTGGATTAACAGGCAAGCTTCAGCGGTACCGTCAACGCCGTATGCAAGAATGTTTTTATATGCCGGTTTGTCTGCGACAACTTCAAGCGCGCCTGCGGCCATATTATCATTCATGGAGATGATTGCATCAATCTGGCCATGGGCGATAACCCAGTCTTCCATCAGTTTCATTGCTTCATCTTTATTCCAGTTGGCGATATTTTCCGCAACAATCTTTACGTCAGGTCTCTTGTCAAAGAATTCGGCTTTCCAGGCTTTCCTTCTTTCACCGCTGTGGAAGTTACCGGCCGGGCCGTTCAATACAACAACTTTTGCATCTTTTGGAACTTGCTTCACGGCCTCTTTTGCGTTTACTGCCGCCTCTTCGTACGGATTGGCGTCGACAGAAGATGCACCCTTAATGTCACTTACGCGCGGATTGGTAGTAATGCACTTGATACCGGCCGCTACAATTTTCTCTATGTAAGGTCTTTGTGCCTCGCCGTTGTTTGCCTGAACGATAATTGCATCAAATTTATTGGCGATTGCGTTTTCAATCATTGTATTTTCTTTTTCATCATTTGCTTCGCCGTCGAAAACTTCCAGGGTCATATCTTTGTAATTTTTTGCTTCGGCCTTCATTTCATTACATAACCAGGCTGCAAAAGAGTCCGACTGCGCTCTGGCAATATAGGCGACTCTGTAGGTTTTGCCCGCTGTGGATGCCGCTGCTGTGGAAGCCGCCGCCGCTGTGGATGCCGGTGCCGCGGACGCCGCCGCCGTGCTGCTTGTGGAGGTGCTGCTGGCGCAGCCTCCTAACATGGTGGTAACAAGCACGATGCTTGTTAATGCGCTAAATAACCTCTTGTTCATAATTTCCTTACTACCTTTCTTTTCTTAAATTTATTTCTAAATTGCCGTACCCTTTTGTGGGTTGCTAAATATGCCCGAAAAACTTCAGCTTACAAATTGCTTATTCGCCTCCTTATAAATTTGTTTCGTGATATTTGCGCCCTGATTTTGACGAGAAAATATCATCCGATTAATTTGCAGGCTTATTTACGGGCTCATCATTTGATTTTTCTTTGACAAGGATAACCTTCCTGGTTTTTTTGTTCTTGGATTTAATATCGTAGATAACCGCAAGCGCAATAATGCAGCCTTTTGTAATCTGCTGTACATAAGAATCCACACCGGTCAGGTTCATGATATTGTTCAGGCAGCCGATGATAAAGGAACCGGCCAGTGTGCCCAAGGTTGTGCCGACGCCGCCCGTAAAGCTGGTGCCGCCCACGATAGCCGCCGTTAAGCCTTCCATTTCGTATCCGACCGCGCCATTCGGAAGGCCGGCGTTTACGCGGGACATAAATAAGACGCCCGCAATGCCAACTAAAATACCATTGATAATAAAGGCTTTGTATTTCATCCTTGAAACGTTGATACCGGATGCGATTGTCGCTTCTTCATTACCGCCGATTGAGTACAGAGAACGCCCAAAGATGGTATTGCGCAAAATATACCAGACAATAATTGTGATGATCACCAGGAAAATGATTGGCATAGGGATCGGCCCGACCGAACCCTGGCCGAATACTTTGTAATCCCCTAATTGAAGGACGTTCTGTCCTTTGGTGTAAAGTAATGCGACACCGCGGGCAATGGTGAGCATGGCAAGAGTCGCAATAAACGGCGGTGTGTTAAAAGTCGTAATCATGATTGCGTTAAGAAGATTGCAGAGCACCGCGACGCCGATCGCGACCAAAAAGGAACCAATCAAAGATCCGGTGCTTTTGAAAAACACCACCGACATTACACCTGACAGAGCCAGCACAGAGCCGGCGGACAAATCGATCATGCCGCTGATGATAAGCAGCATTTCACCGTAAGCAAGAATTGTGCCCACAGCCAGCTGTCTGGCAATATTGGTTATGTTATCCGCGCCTAAAAAGCTCGGGCTCAGGATACTGCAAAAGACCACCATGACGACCAGAACAAAATAGATAGAATACTTTCCCACGGAACGGCCGTTTTTGCGGCCCAGTAACTTTAAATTCATTTTAAGGTTCCTCCTTTATTTTACATTGCATATTTCATAATGGTTTCCTGTGAAAATTCCGATCTTTTCAATTCCCCTGTGAGTTTCCCTTTATTCATTACATAAATGCGGTCACACATACCGATTAACTCGGGAAGTTCGGAGGATACCATAATGATCCCTTTTCCACTTTGTACAAGCTGGGTCATTAATTTGTATATCTCAAATTTTGCACCAACATCAATTCCCCTGGTTGGTTCATCCAGAATCAGAACGTTGGGGTTTCGCAGCATCCATTTCACCAAAAGCACTTTTTGCTGATTGCCGCCGCTCAACGCCTGAATCGCGGTTTCCAAAGTCGGTGTTTTTACACTCATTTTTTCAAAATAGTCCTCGACTACGGCGCGTTCCTTGTTCGTATGTGCCCAGCCGCCGTAAATCACTTTTTCCAAACTTGCGATGCTTGCATTTTCCATAACACTGCGAATTGGAATAATACCATACCTTCTGCGGTCCTCCGACATCATGGCGATTCCACGCCCTATGCTGTCCTTGGCATTTTTTACTTTCACGTTTTTACCGCTTACTTTAATACTGCCCGACGTAATTGGGTCCAGCCCAAACAGGGAACGCATCACTTCCGTACGCCCCGCGCCCATCAGGCCGGCAAACCCCACAATTTCACCTCTCTTCAGATAAAAGCTGATATCTTCATAAATATTTTCACTGCACAGATTTTCAACTTCCAACAGCGTCTCCCCGACGGGTATGGTTTCTTTTGGGTAGACATTATCCATTTTGCGGCCCACCATGAGCGAGATAACAGTTTCCATATCCAGTTCACTCGCGGGGCGGCTTTCCACCACGGCACCATCGCGGAGGATGGTAATGTCGTCAGCAATTTTGAATACCTCTTCCATTTTGTGCGATATGTAGATAATACTGACGCCGCGGGCTTTAAGCTGCGCGATTTTTTCAAACAGAATTTCTACTTCTCTTTGCGTAATCGCCGAGGTTGGTTCATCCATGACGATGATATCCGCTTTATAGGAAATTGCTTTCATGATTTCAAGCATTTGAATATCTGAAATCGTAAGCGTTTTAAGCTGCTGATCCGGCGCATAGGGAAGATTTTCTTCCTTAAGGAATTTCAGCGTTTCCGAACGGATAAGCTTCCAGTCGACTTTCCCGAATTTATTCACTGGCAATCTGCCCAGGAATAAATTTTCTTCAATTGTAATTTCCGGTACAAAATTCAGTTCCTGCGCAATCATTGCAATGCCGTGGCTTCGCGCCTGAATAGGGCTCTGAATCTTCACGGGCTTTTCATCTATGTACAGCTGCCCTCCGTCCGGCTTGTAAATTCCGTTGATGATTTTCATCAGAGTTGATTTTCCGGCTCCATTTTCACCGCAAAGAGCGTGTACCGTCCCTTTGCGCACCGCAAAATCGATCTTGTCAAGGGCCCGTACGCCCGGGAACATCTTTTCGATTTGGCTGGCACGCAATTTGATATCTGATTCCATTCTGACTTTCCTCCTTGGTTTTTCGAATGAATACAACTGACATAACGGGTAACAAAGTGCTTCTGAACTGCAGGATTTTATTGCGATTTCCAGAATAAATTTCTTTGACATTTATTTAGCTTATTATTCTGAATGTGTGTCATTACCAATAATCTTATGCAATAACAAATGTTTGCATGTGACCATTTTAACACATTAAAATTAAAAGTTGAAATAATGTCAAATGACTTTCCGAACTTGTTGGTTTATATTATATCGGTGTTTTATACTAATATCAATTAATAAATTTATTTTTTTTATGTTATATGTCAATTATCATATAAAAAATCCCATATTTCCTTTGATAAAACTGACTTTCTTTAAAAATGCATTACTGAAAATTCATTATTATTTTCGTCACCAAACGGATACTATCAAAACAATATGGTAAAAAATTATATTATTTTATGACTGAATGTGTGTAATTAATTCGACATCAAAAACAATTTGCAGGGACACCGTTTCATTTTCTGTAGTGATCTAAATATTTTGTTTGATTTTAACTACATTGTTCATGTAAACCATTCCGCCCTTTGGAACGACATCCTCAATAAAATAATTAAACATTCGTTTCGCGGTCTGATATCCCTGTTCGAAAGGTTCCTGACAAATCGTTGCATCAATGGTTCCCTCCAAAACTGCCTGGCGTGTTGCCGGAATATCGTCAAAAGTGATTAAATGCAGTTTTTGTGCAAGGCCAAGTTCCTCCACCGCTCTGCATACTCCTGCCACACCGGCAGCTGTAATATAAATGCTGTTGATCTCATGATAGTGCTTTAATGCTTCTTTGGTATATTGGTACGCGATATCATCATCATCCTGACTTTCAATCACATCCACAACAGAAATATTCATTTTTGACTCTTTCACTTCTCTGCAAAAACCATGGATGCGGCCGTTATGCCCCTGCATCTTCAGCGATCCGGTAACAATTAACGTTTTCCCCCTTTCCTTCATGATAAGGGACAGCATTCCGGCCGCCGTTTTGCCGCCTTTTATGTAATTGCAGCCAACATAAAACAACCGGGAGGTTTTCCTGACATCAGAGTTAATCGTGGCAACCGGGATTCCCACTTCGATTAATTCGTTGATCCTATCCGCAATCAAAGGCACGTCAATGGTCGTCAGACACAGGGCATCGACTCCTTTATCAACCAGACGCTGGATTGCCTCAAGATGCATATCCACATCAAATCCCTTCAGCAAAATCAATTCCAGCGAAAATCCATAGTCTGAAAGTTCTTTTTCGGCAGCCTGCAATCCGGCGATTACGTCATCAAAAAACGGATTATCCACACTTGGCAGAAGGCACCCAATTTTAATCGGCTTTTTTCTGGCCGCCAGCGCCTTGCCTGCCCGATTCGGTTTGTACTCCAGATCGGCTGCAATTTTTTTGACACGCAATTCCACCTCACTGTTTACGCCACCCCGGTTATTTAGCGCTCTGTCTACCGTTCCCCTGGACACATTCGCAATCTTCGCAATATCTTTTATTGTGACCGCCATATTTTTCTCCTCACCGTGCACGGGCACGAAAAACCCAAAAAATTAAACTAGCTTAAGTCTAAATAATCTTTATTGTCCCTAAGATAGTTCTAAACATGATAATTTTATTTTAATGAAACTGTTGCAGCATGTCTTTTATGCAATGCATAAAAGCTTATCAAATGCCATATTACATTTTGGTGCTCGGGCACGTCTGTTCTGTCTTTTAGTATATCGAGAGCAGCAGGGATGTCAATACTTTTTATATTTATTTTCTACTTTTTATAATTTAATTTATTTATTTTTATATATATTATACAATTATTAATTCTTTTTTTCTCGTGCTTTGTGCTTGCACGGAAAAACATTTTTTCTTTTTTCTTTACTGTCAATATTATCCATGGCCTTATGAATTCGATCCGGAAACTTATTTTGGTCCGGAAATTAACCCGGCATTTTTTGTCTGTTGAAAAAGTTATTGCGTATTTGGCCCGGAATTCACCCGTGAAGGACTGCCTGACTTATGTTAAATTTTGCCTGTTCCACCGGTAAGCAGTTTTCTGATTTTACCGCAAATTTAAAGGCCGAATCATTGTTAAAAGTCCTTATTCGGTTGTAAACAAATTTTAACGTTAAAAAATAATGTTAATTTACGCTTGTATTTGACCGATTATGTGTTATAATTTGATCCATACAGGGGTCATCTCAAATAATTCAAATTGAATTATAAATTTAATACATACTAGGAGAAGGAATATGATCAACACTGTCACACTAAACCCTGCTATTGATAAAATGCTGTTTCTGAATAAACTGGAAAAAAATATGACCAACCGAATTCAGGAGATTGAGCAGACAATTGGCGGAAAGGGAACCCATGTTTCTGTCAATCTGAAGCAAATGGGTGAAAACAGCAATGTATTTGGAATCTGCCATGGCGAAACCGGGGCAATGATTTTAAAATTACTGCAGACATATGGATTAAATCTTCATTTTATACATGAGGAAACCTTTCAGACCCGCACGAATTATCTGCTGATTGAGGATAGCGGAGACTGTACCATTATTGCTGAAAAAGGCGTGCAATTATCTGATACCGACCTGCAAAAACTGTTTGATAAAATGTCAGCGACGATTCAGGAGGAAGATTACCTGATTCTGTCGGGAGATGTTTCTAACTGTCAGGACCCGATGGTCTATAACAAACTGCTGGCTTTTCTGAAGAAAAAAAACTTAAAAGTATTTTTGGACACCAGCGGAAATTCTTTGGGGCTGTGCATCAAAGAATCGCCATTTTTAATCAAACCGAATCTGGATGAGCTGTCTACTCTATGCAACCGCCCTGTCTCCCCGGAGGATGAGGACATTATTGCCGCCATTGATTCGCTTGACCCTTACCACGTTCAAATCATAGCGGTATCTTTAGGAGGGAACGGCTCAATGGTCAAAACTCCTGAGGGAACCTTCCGCGTGTACCCCCCAAAAGTTAATG
>JAEWBE010000105.1 GCA_023391275.1 Bacillota bacterium
GGCATGAAAAGCTGAACCGGGCTTTCGATGCCATGTACCAAAAGGCCGGGGAATACGAAGGCCTTGTTTCAGGCGAGCACGGAATCGGTTTTGCAAAGCGCAAATACCTGTCGCGCCAGTACGGAGAGACGCAGATGCGCATCATGCGCGGCATCAAGCTTGCGTTTGATCCCAATGAAATTTTGAATCCAGGGAAGATTTATCTATAAACTAATAAAAATCAAACAAATAATGGCTAAAGCGAAGTGTAGGGGTCGGTCAAACGGGAAGGGATAGCTTGTCATGGAAATGCGAACAGCGGGACTTTGATACTGATATGCTGTCTCATCCGGCTTTACAAAGCCGGATGAGACAGTAACGGTTGTTCACTAAATTTCATCTTTCGTCCAAGGTGTGAAAAACGAGTTTGGGAAAGATAATGTTTAAGGGGGGCGTCTGTATGTTGAAAAATATAAGGATTAGCAAAAAACTAATTCTAACCTTTATTTTAGTAACGATTATTTCAGGCATTGCGGGTATAGTGGGTCTTAACAAGATGATATACATGAATGCAAATTATAGTGACGCTTTACGAGACTTTGGTTTTGCTCAAGGAGATATCGGACTTTTTCATGCGGAATTTAATGATAGCCGTACAATTGTCAGAGATATTATAATTTCAACCGATACAGAAACAATGAATTCGTATTCAACCAAACTTACTCAAGTAAATGATAAAATGGACAACTATTTTACAAGCATGAACAAGGAAATGGTTTCAGAAAAAGAACTGCGCTATTACGGTGACATCAAAGATAACCTGACAAAGTATAAAAATGTAAGTGACCAGGTGGTTACACTGGCACAACAGAATAAAGATACAGAAGCGCAGGAACTTTTGACAGCCCAGGGGGAGCCTCTTTCAGATAAAGTCAAAATCTCAATCGATTCATTGATTAATGAGAAGATATCGGCGGGCAATCAATTATCCACAGGACTTGAATCTCAGGGAAACTCAGCAAAGCTAACTATTCTTCTTATTGTTTTCATCTCCTTTATTCTTTCTCTTATTATTGCCCTGACAATTGCGCGCAGTATCAGCAAACCTGTAAGACAGATGGCTGATATTTCCAAAAGAATGGCAGCAGGAGATTTAAGCGTGCAGTTTAATGTGAACTCCAAAGATGAGATAGGGCAGTTAGGTGCGGCATTTGCTGAATCTGCTGCATCTATAAGGGGATACATAGCGGACATAACAGAAAATCTTGGCAGGGTGGAACACGGCGACTTGACGGTGGTTACCACTTTAAATTATATTGGTGATTATGTAGATTTGAAAAATTCATTTCAAGGTATCCTTGCCTCTCTAAACGACACTTTAGGGCAGATTAACCAAGCAGCAGAGCAGGTTTTAAGCAGTTCCGAACAAGTGTCCGACGGCGCGCAGGCGTTGGCCCAGGGAGCGACTGAACAGGCAAGCTCGGTCGAAGAACTTTCCGCCACGATTATGGAAATATCTGATCAGGTGAAAAACAACGCGGAGCACGCTACCGATGCAAGTTCAAATGTGAACCATGTCAGTTCCGAAATAGAAATCAGCAATCAACATATGGCTGAGATGATCATAGCTATGTCAAAAATCAATGATTCCTCCAGCCTAATAGGAAAAATCATCAAAACAATTGAGGATATTGCCTTCCAAACAAACATACTCGCCTTGAATGCGGCGGTTGAAGCAGCAAGAGCAGGCGCAGCAGGCAAAGGTTTCGCTGTTGTGGCGGATGAGGTAAGGAATCTGGCAAGCAAGAGTGCGGAAGCGGCGAAAAATACCACCTCCTTAATTGAAGATTCCATAAAGCAAGTCGAAAACGGAACAAGGATTGCGGATGAAACCGCAAAATCGCTGCTTCGGGTCGTGGAGGGCGCAAAAGTCGTTGCTGATACTGTTGAAAAAATCTCACAAGCGTCTAATTGCCAATCAAATGCAATCATACAGGTCACACAGGGCATTGAACAAATTTCGAATGTAGTTCAGACCAATTCTGCAACAGCGGAGGAAAGTGCCGCAGCCAGCGAAGAACTTTCCGACCAGGCGCGGACGCTAAAGCTGCTTGTAGAGAAATTTAAACTGAGAAACCCAACGGACCCAAATGAGAATGACCAGTTTGTAAAACCGTCACCGCAGGAATCTGAAGCTGAAGAAGTTTTTTCGAATGATAAATATTAATTATTATTCTAGGGCAAGAGCTCGGAAGTCAAAAGTGAAAAACTGACCAGTAGAATTATTAAAAGCCGGAGGGACTATTCATGAAGGTCTGCTGATCACTTTTGGTAACTATATCTTTATTTCGCAATGTACAGCTATTTGCTTTGTTTTTTCTGATGAAAGCGATAAATTGACGGTCAAAGGAATAGAATAAGCTATGATGGATGGGATTATAAATAACCAGACATAGCAAAGGGTCAAACGAATACTGAATTTATGGTATCATATATAGCTATAGCCGAAAATGCGTTTTTTCTGTTACCCTATAACTCCGAAGGTTGCAGGTCCAAATTCTGCCTCCGCGACCAATGCGGATGCCGTAAATCTGAAAATATATCGGTTGCACGATTCGGAATGATATAATAAAATTTTACACATAAGTATTGTATATTGTTCCGATATAGAAGACTGGCTCAGACAATATCTATCGTACATCTTGCGAGTTTTTCAATCATGTTTTATTGAATTACGGATAAGGTCTTATTCCGCGCCAAAAGGATTTCGGCAAAATTGCCTATTGTCTGAGTCTGTTTTTTGGAAATTGAGTGGGGGCGCCGGAAAGCATTTTTTTTTAAGA
>JAEWBE010000110.1 GCA_023391275.1 Bacillota bacterium
CCTTTGCCCGGTGCAGCCTTCCAAGGCGGTTTGCATCGGACTAAACTACAAAGATCATATTGAAGAATCCCATGAGCAAACTCCCGAGGAACCGGTTGTTTTTATCAAGCCAAGCACGGCAGTAATTTCACCGGGAGAAAACATTGAATACCCCCAGCTTTCCCACCGTGTGGATTATGAGGGCGAGTTGGCCATCGTAATTGGTAAGCACGCGAAAAACATCACCGAGGCGGATGCTCCCCAATACATATTGGGATATACCTGCGCAAACGATGTTACGGCAAGGGATTTGCAGATGCCTGGCGGGCAGTGGAGCGTTGCAAAGGGCTTTGATACCTTTTTGCCGCTCGGCCCGTGCATACAGACCCAAGCAGACCCCTATTGCCTTGATATTCAAACAGTCCTTAACGGCAAGGTGGTGCAAAATTCCAACACGAAGTACCTGTTGTTCAAACCCTATTGGCTGCTCAGTTACCTTTCGTCCATTTATACGCTTCTTCCGGGAGACGTCATCCTGACGGGAACAACGTTTGGCATAGGTCCCATGCAGCCGGGCGATACAGTTGCTGTATCCATTGAAAATATCGGTGAACTAAAGAATAAGGTAGTTCGGGTTTGATTAAAACCCTTTCTATAATCAACTTATCAGGTTGATCGCAGAGTCAAAAATATATTATATGAAGAGGAGCTATTATCATGAAAAAAAAGGAATTCACTGACAAATACGGGAAGATATTACTTCCGCTGGTTACCCCTTATGATGAAAATGAAGAGGTTAACTACAGTACATATGCAGAACTGATTGAATATTTGATCAAAAATGATCTGTGTGATTCTTTGATTGTCACCGGAACTACAGGGGAAGCATCTCTTCTCACTTTTGATGAAAGAGTAAAGCTTATGGAGGTCGCCGTAAAGGCTGCTGCGGGCAGAAAACCGGTAATCGCCGGAACCGGATGCGCCTCAACCAAAGAAACCATCGCGTTGACTCAAAAAGCGGCGGAGTGCGGAATCGATCTGTGCCTGGTTGTTTGCCCATTCTACAACAAACCCACACAGGAAGGGATATACGACCACTTTAAGGCGGTTGCGGAGAGCACTTCGGCGAATATTTTATTATATAATATTCCGATTTTTGTCGGCGTTAATATTGAAGCCGATACGGTGGCGAGACTGGCGGCCATCCAAAATATTATTGGCATTAAAGACGAAGCCGGAATTAACCCCACTCAGGTTACCGATTATTTCCTTTCTACAGAGAAGATTAATCCGGATTTCGTTATCTTTAACGGTGACGACGTGATGCTTCTTCCGACGATCGTTCAGGGTGCCATGGGTATTGTCAGCGGCGGCGCTCACATTTTTGGACACGAAATCAGAGCAATTTTCAACGCATTTGAAAAAGGTGACAATGAAGCGGCCAAAAAAATGTTTATCCCGCTGTACAAATTCTGCAAATCCTGCGGCCAAAACGGAAGACTCCTTCCCAATTCCATTATGCGTCCTGCGATTGAGTTGGTTACCGGAATCAAAGTTGGCCCGGCCAGAAAGCCTTTGGCCCCCATTACCGATGAAGAGAAGTCAGTGCTGATTGCAACTTTGAAAGAGGTCGGAAAATTATAAATTGACGTCGCAGCAGGAGAGAGCCGCTATTCGTAAAATAGCGGCTCTTTATAAAATCTGACCTACAATGTGGAGTAGGAGGATGAAGCTGATTAAAAAATCCGCTGTAGCGGAGCAGTCGCAAGAATACATACAGCCGGAACATTTTCATGCAATGGATAAGTTTCAGGGTGAACCTGGTGAAATGCTTGGTGTGATGAATAAAAATAAATTTATTGCAACAACCGTGGGAAACATTACTTGCTTGAACTTGAAATGAGACGAGAACTCTTTAAATCAGAAAAGCAGATACAGCTGGCTTTTGTTAGCCATAATAGGCTTTGCGGCCCGATTCCGGCGGGAGGTATTCTAATGGCCATGGATGAGATATTTGAACATATCAATTCATCGTTGGATGAATATTTCACAATAATTTCGCTATTTATAAAATAAGTAATCTATGAGTCTTTGGTAGGGTTACTGGGACAAATTGGAAAAGGAGAAAGTGTTAATGAGAGAACATAAAATAATTGACATAGCCCCCGGTGTGATTAAGGGCGTGGAAGTACAGATGTCCGGTACAGCAGAAGCATATCGGGAAAACTGGTTTGAGTGGACAGAGACATCATTGCGCTCCAACATGAAAGTGAATACTCTGGCGGGTGGTGTTTTGAACGCTTGGAAGCATACACCGGTTTTTACGGAGCTGGAGTATCATCAGGACAATGAAATGTTTTATTTTGTGCAGGGTACGGCAATCATGCCGTTTGCCGATATTAACGATGGGGAAATTGACATGGACAGCGTACAGTTGGTGCGCATTCCGGCAGGTACGCAGATTGTTATCCTGTCGAACAAGGCGCATTTTGTCCCTGTAGCCCAGGATGATACGCCGGTTAGGATCATTGTGGCAAGTCCCGTAATGGGCGCTCCCCGGCTCAGCCCCAAGGAGCCGGTGGAGGGGATTTCTTAGGAAAAGCACAAGTTGGAAGGTTCATTACAAACGGATGACCTCCGACTGTAACCTATGAGCAGAAGAACAAGAGGTGGAAATAACAATGAAAATATTAGTATGTATCAAGCAGGTGCCCGGCACCAGCAATGTAGAGGTCGACCCGGCTACGGGGGTTCTGAAGCGGGACGGCGTCGCGACAAAGCTGAATCCCTATGATTTATATTCCATTGAGCTTGCTCTGCGCCTGCGTC
>JAEWBE010000037.1 GCA_023391275.1 Bacillota bacterium
CATTATAATCGGCAAGCAGACGTTCCACTGCAGACGAGACTTCCTCCGGCTTGGCGGAAAGAAGTACGGAAATTTCGGTTACGCTCTGCGCCTTTTCCCTGCAATCGGCAAGCGCCTTGCCGCCGCACAAGAGGTTTACGCGCGTACCGCCTTTATATTTTTGCGAAGATAAGAAATGGATCATCCCGACTTCCCCGGTATGGGCGACATGGGTTCCGCAGCAGGCACACACATCATAGCCCGGTATGGTAACGATGCGGATTGCTCCGCTCAATTCTTTTTTGCTCCGATAATTCAGCACAGCCAGTTCTTCCGGTGAAGGATAGCCGATTTGCACCGGAAGATTCCGGTATACCGCTTCATTTGCAAGAAATTCCACCAATGCAAGGTTTTCACCGCTCAGTTCGCCGTTGAAATCAACCGTAACCGCTTTCGCACCCATGTGAAAACCAACATTGTCAAAGCCGAACAGCCTGTGTACGATGCCGGAAACAATATGTTCCCCGGAATGCTGCTGCATCAGTTCGAACCGGTGAGGCCAGTTAACGCCCCCCATCACCTGCGCGCCCGCCGGCAGCGGACGGTCGGTAATATGAATAATCTCGCCGTTGTGTTCCCTCACATCCAGCACATTCACGGTATTCAGCACCCCAATATCCGCCGGCTGCCCGCCGCCCTCGGGATAAAACGCCGTCCTGTTTAAAACGACTGCGTAATGCTCCCCCTGTACGGTACATTCCATTACCTTTGCCGAAAAGCTTTTTAAATAACTGTTTTCATAATATAGTTTTTCCGTCATGTAATTCATTCCCGACTTTCCTTATGAACTTATCTTCCATTATATCACAAATTTAATCCATACAAAATAAATTTAGAGCCCGCAATACCTGCGGGCTCCATATTTTTTAATAAATTCTATTGTTCCATTTATGTATTTTTTGCCGCGGAATGCTTTGCAAGAAAGCGGTCACGCCAGACGCACCATCCGGTAACTGCTGAAATTACGATCACTCCGCCAAACAGCGCGTAAATTCCCGGTACCTCGCCATTAAAAAGGAAAACCCACACCGGGTTGAGGAGCGGTTCGATTGCGCCAATCAGCGAACAGGCCAGCGGAGGGCAGCTTTTTACCGCCAGACCGTACAAAATATAGGGTATGCCAAGCTGTATCACGCCCAGCGCAAGAATACTCAGCACCGCCGTCGTAGAAACCGGGGTCGGGAAAAAGAAAATCATAGGCACCCCGATTACTGCGGTGAATACATGCCCCAGCAGAATTCCGCTCATGCGGGAATCCTGATCCGTACGGCCGGTGACAACGTACATTCCCGCCATAAACAGTCCGGCAAGGATGCCAAGACAATTTCCAAGCAGACTCCCCGCGCCAAGCTTATCAAGAAAAAACAGCGAAATACCAAACAGGGTAACGGTCACCGTGATAAGGTCGGCCCTATGAAAGCGCTGATGAAATACAAGAGCGGATATGATCAGGATAAATACCGGCGAGGTGAACTGCAAAACGATTGCATTTGCCGCGGTAGTCAGCTTATTGGAAGATACGAACGCGAAAAATGTTCCTGCAATAAAAAGGCCGCTGACGACGGAAGCACGGTTGATTTTGATCTGCATTCCGGTAACCCGCATAAATACCAGAACTACAAACGCTGCGATGAAACTGCGCATCCCGGCGATCACCAGTGCGTTCCACGGAATCAGTTTAATAAAAATGCCCGCAATACTCCACAGCCCGGCGCAGATGGCCATGAGCGGGATTGCATGTTTTTCCGATTTTGATGAAGTCATAACAACAAGTCCTTTTGTCAGGCCAGTTTAAAAATCAGGTTTTCTGTTCAGGTCGGCGGAATCCGTGCTAGGCCGCATTAAAAATACTCACAAGAGCAGACGTATCCCCGCACTATTTCCCCCGAACACGATTTTATCTTAAACATCCATTGATTTTTATGAAAGGCACAGTATTTTCAACTGGAATAAGAAACTGATCAGTCACAATTACACGAATATTTTTTTGTACACCCAAATATAATACTTGAATGAGAAAGGAAAATCAATATAAAAGAAACTTTAATCAAAGCTAAACATCCGAATTTTTAAAATTCCATTGATTATTCTTCTGTTTCCGACATTTTAATAACAGAGCTGCACAAGTACCGTGCTGCTGTGGTTGTTCAAAACCAAAATAAAGTAAAAAAGCTGAAATTCTACATAGTTAACAATAATTACGACTAACAATTGTATTTTTTAACCTTTATTTACATATAGCAGTGTGATATAATCACAAATAATGAATTTTTTATTAACAGGGAGTTGTTAGAATGAGCCTCAATGTAACGTTTTTCCTGGTCCTTTCCCTCGTTGTTTCGCTACTTTCTTTTCTCTTTGCGGCTTGGCTGTACCAATGGGTCAAAAAACTTCCGTCATCCAATAAACGAATTCAAGAAATCGGCGGATTGATCCGAAGCGGTGCCAACACTTTTCTTGCCAAAGAATACAGTGTTCTGGCCAAGTTTGCCGGTGTCGCGGCAGTGCTTATATTCATTTTACTTCCCAATCCGATTTGGGCGGGGAATATTTTGGATAACTTCATCATGGCATTATCGTATATCTGCGGTACTGTTTTTTCGGCAATTGCCGGAGTAGTCGGTATTCGAATTGCTACGATTGCCAATGTAAAAACAGCAGAGGCTGCGCAGAAGGGGATTAAGCCCTCCTTTATGTCCGGCTTCCGCGGCGGCGCGGTAATGGGTATGGCGGTTGTCGGCGGAACCCTGCTGGGCGTTACGCTGGTGATGCTGATCACAAACAATACCACCGCACTGTTAGGCTTTAGTTTTGGCGCAAGTTCGCTTGCCCTGTTCGCAAAAGCGGGCGGCGGAATCTTTACAAAAACAGCGGATATCAGCGCGGACCTGGTCGGCAAGGTGGAACTCGGAATTCCCGAGGATGATCCGAGAAACCCGGCTGTCATCGCCGATAATGTAGGCGATAACGTGGGCGACGTTGCCGGAATGGGCGCCGATTTATTTGATTCCAATGTTGCTTCCATGGCGGCGGCTCTTGTTATTGCATCTTCGCTGGACAAAGCGGCCGGCGGTACGGCAAACTCAAGCACGGTCTTTTGCTATGCGGCAATCGGCCTGCTCTCTTCCATTATCGGGGTGGCCACCGCAAGAATGGGGAAACACGGCAACCCGACCAGAGCGCTGAACAGCAGCACTTATGTTACAACCGTAATTTTTGGAATTTTAACGGCTCTTGCAACCTGGGCGTTCCATTTTCAGTGGAGAATTTGGGGTGCAAGCGCGGTCGGCCTGTTAGTGGGCGTGATCATCGGACTTGCAAGCGATTACTTTACGGACGACACAAAAAAGCCTGTACATAACGTTGCAAAAGCATCAGAAAGCGGCCCGGCCTTCACTATTCTTTCCGGTATTTCCTACGGATTTATCAGCACCCTTCCCGCAATGATCGGCATTGCAATTTCCGCTCTCGCAGCTTACAAGCTCTGCGAGCCAATCGGTGAAGGCTATGCGATGTTCGGTATCGCCATGGCGGCGGTCGGAATGCTTTCGATTGTCGGCATGATTATCTCCAACGACGCTTACGGCCCAATCGTAGACAATTCCCGCGGTCTTGCCGAAATGGGTGATTTGGGTGATGAAGTGCTTGATATTACAGACGCGCTGGACAGCGCGGGCAACACGGTAAAAGCAGTCACCAAAGGCTTTGCCATTGGCGCGGCAGGTTTAACCGTTATCGCGCTGCTGGGCGCATTCATCAGCCAGGTAAATGATTCCGCTGCCGTGCTTGGTTTGAAGGGCATTACCGGTTTCGATATTATGAATCCGGTGGTATTTTTCGGACTTCTCGTCGGCGCCTCCATCCCCGCTGTTTTCTCGGCAATGCTGATGCTCGGTGTTGACCGCAACGCGCAGAGAATGGTCAGTGAAATTCACCGTCAGTTCCGGGAAATCGTTGGTCTGAAGGAAGGCAAAGAGGGAGTTACCCCGGAATACGGCAAGTGTATTGAAATTGCTACGTTCGGCGCAATAAAAGAGTTGATTCCTGCCGGTCTCACCACAATCATTGCGACGATTATTGTCGGATTTATCGGCGGCGTGCAGGCAATCGGCGGTTTCCTTTGCGGCAACATTGTAAGCGGACTGCTGCTTGCGCTGTTCATGAGCAATGCGGGCGGACTGTGGGATAACTCAAAGAAGTTTATTGAATCAGGCAACAACGGCGGCAAAGGCTCGGATGCACATAAAGCCGGGGTTGTGGGCGACACTGTGGGAGATCCGTTTAAGGACACCGCCGGCCCGTCCATCAATACGCAGATTACCGTTGTGTCTCTGGTATCCTCACTGATGTCCACCATGTTCCTTACCTTATCGCTTTTTAAATAACTTACGAGTCTGATTTTTCATATTCGAAAAGGCTCCCGGCAAAAAAATGCCGGGAGCCTTTTATATTAATACATTTAATTTTGCGTTGCAAAGAAGA
>JAEWBE010000069.1 GCA_023391275.1 Bacillota bacterium
ATACCATTGGATGCGGAGATTGCTATCTGGCCGGTTTTGTCCATGGGCTGTCAAAGAATTTATCCATTGAAGATACCATCCGAACCGCGACCGCTGTTTCCGCGGCCACAGCGGAATCCAGATCATCCGTTGGGTTCAGTATGGAACGCGCGCAGGAATTGATCCCGCTTGTGAAAATTAATAAGTTAAACTAAATTTTAAAGGAGTCTGTGTCATGAGTAATTTATCCTATATTGAGATGAGAGAAGAAATGGTAACTGTCGCGAAAATGATGTGGGATCGCAGATTAACCAACGCCGCCGGCGGTAACTTTGCCGCCCGTGTGGACGACAATCGTATCCTCATCACTCCCTCTTTAATGTCCGAGCGGCATCACTGTGTTTTAAAACCCGAAGATATACTGCTGATTGATTATGACATGCAGATTTTGGAGGGAAATGGGAAGCTTTCCCGGGAAGGTTTAATGCACATGTTAATTCTGAAGAATTTTAAAGAAATCGGAAGTACGATCCATGCGCACCCATTTTACTGCATGCCGTTCGTCGCACAGGCAAAGCCGATTCCAAATGTGACGGAAGCCACCATGGGTAGGGGCCCCGTCGGATGTATTGAATGGACAAAAGCCTATACGCCGGAACTTTCCCAAAATGTGTACCAGTACTTTGAAGATCATCGGGAATTGGCAGTGAGGAAGCCTATTGGCGTTATTATGCCCCTTCACGGTGTTGTTGTTTCCGGGCCGGATATCTATATGGCTTACAGCATGCTGGAAAGAATCGAAACCGACGCATACTGTACCATCGTCGCAAAAGACATCTGATTCCCTAAAAAGCCCTTAAGGAACCAGGAAATATGTTGCACCGAGCCGGATGATTACATAAGCTGATTAAACAGGATTAGAGGGTGGGTTGATACAGATGAATCTATTAGCTTTTGATTTAGGCGCCAGCAGCGGGAAATTATTTTTAGCGGAACTTTCGGATGGAAAAGTATCATTTCAGGAAATTCATCGCTTCGAAAACAGCGCATATTCTATCAGCGGCGGTTTATATTGGGATATTATCTATCTTTATCAGCAGATGAACGAGGGCATTCAAAAAGCGATCGACCTCACGGGCGACCGGATTGATTCCTTCGGCATCGACTCCTTCTCAAACGACTTTGGATTTGTCGACAGCAACGGCGACCTGCTGTCCCCCGTGCGCTGCTATCGTGATAAACGGACGGAACGTTTTAAAAAGCAGATTTATGAAAAAATGTCTAAAGAACAGCTGCACGCCTGCAGCGGAAACCAAAACGCACTGTTTAACACGTTGATGCAGCTGGCGGCAATGAAAGAAGCCGGGCAGGATATGATGTTTGAACACGGGCATAAAATGCTGTTTATCCCGGATTTACTGATCTATTTTCTGACTGGAAAAACCAATGCCGAGTATACAATTTCCTCCGTAAGTCAAATGTTCAGCTTTCGAAAAGATAATTGGAGTGAAGAAATTCTGAGCGCCTATCAACTCCCCCGAGAAATGTTCGGGGAGCTGATAAAGCCAGGCACGGTAGTCGGGAATACACATTCATCCTATAATAAACAGATGAAAACCCGCGGATTCCCTGTAGTGGCGGTCTGTGAACACGACACCGCCTCGGCTTATCTCGCTTCCTGCTGCCGGACAGATTGTGCACTGATCAGCAGTGGAACCTGGGCACTGGTGGGAACGGAAATTGACCGGCCCATTATCACAGAAGAGACCTGCCGGTATAATTTCGCGAATGAGGGTGGTTATAACAGATACCGTTTGCTCCGCAATGTTATGGGATCATGGCTCATTCAGGAGGTAAAAAAATATTACAGGAGCCAAGGGCATGATTATAGCTACGATGAATTGGATCAATTGGCGCAATGTGCACCGGCGTTCCGGTACTTTATTGATGTAGATGACGAATTGTTCTTCCAACCCGGGAATATCCCGGAAAAAATCGGCGCCTACTGTATAAGCCGCTATCACAGTCGCCCTGAAACAGTCGGAGCCATCGTCCGCTGCATTTATGAGAGCTTAGCGATGAAATACCGCTGGGTGATAGAAAAGCTCGAACACATCGTGCAAAAGCCCCTGCCGGTTATCAATATTCTTGGAGGCGGCTCGAAAGCGGAAATGATGTGCCAGTTCACGGCCAATGCATGCAAAAAAAATGTGTTGTCCGGCCCGGCGGAAGCAAGCGCAATCGGTAATATTTCTGTTCAGCTTTTAGCACTGCATGCGGTTTCCTCCATTGATCAGGCGACAGAACTGATGCAGAACACCTACAAAATCAAAACTTATTCCCCAGCCGATGTGGAACGCTGGGAAACGGAATATAAAAACTATCTGAAACAATTTGGCGGCTGAAGGTGATTTCGTTAACTGCTGATACCGACTGCAATTTATCTGCCCCTTACCGGATCGATTGTATTTGCTTTTGAGAATTGAACGAAGTTGTGGATAAGGTATATTGACTATTTCCGTATTTGTTGATATCATAAATTATATTGTTTAATCAGCAGTTAAGCTTTAAAGGAAGTGACGGGGACCAATGTACAGTATTGAACGAAAATTGGAGATCATCCAAATGCTGGAGCAATCAGGCAGTGTGGATGTAAATGTTCTCGCAGAAAAATTCAAGACATCAAAAGAAACAATCCGGCGCGACTTGCGTGAGTTGGAAATTGACGGCGCACTAACACGCACGCACGGAGGCGCCGTCTTAAATAAAACGAATGATCAGGAATCCTCCCGGGAATATCCCGTGGCGATTCGCGGAATTCAGCGCTTTGCTGAAAAAAAGCAAATCTGCAAAAAGGCTGCCTCATTCATACAGGATAATGACACCATTTTCGTAGATAACAGTTCGACAATGCTGTATTTGGCAGAATTTATTCCCCCGGAAAAAAACATTACCGTAATTACAAATTCTATAAAGTTTCTGTTGGAAGCCTCCAAAAGCTTCAGTCCAAATCATGTTTTTGTTTGCCTGGGCGGGATTTTTAAAGAGAATAACCTCTCCGTATACGGCAACATCTGTTTGAAAAATGCGGAAGAATATTTTCCTGATAAAACATTTATTTCCTGCGCTGGCATCAGTCCGCGCAACATGCTGGCTGACTCGAGTATTCAGGAAATCAACATCAAACGGGTCATGATGGAACGCGCCAGGGAAGTTTTTTTACTGGCTGACTATACAAAATTCCAAAAATCCGGCTCTATTTTCCTGACAGGGTTTGATTCGGTAAACTATGTAATAACCGACGATAAAGCCGACCTGTCCAGTCTTGGCTATTTGGAAAAAAACAACATAAAACTTATTGTAAGTGATATGCAGTAATCCTTGAAAACGAACTTTTTAAGCAAATCGAATATGACCTTATACGTCACCTGATATGTGTGGTAAATTTTTGACACGCTGTAATGAATTTGACGGACTCATCTGAAACTCTTCTGTACTTGGTGCTGAAGTATTTCTCCTGAGTCCTTTTTTGTATTTCCAAATGTGTATTTTGCATGAGCTATGAGCCGGGCGGACACTCTGCACACAGAACAGTGCAACGCCCGTACACCCGATTAAGCAGGCCTAAGGTGTCATCACAAAATAATCAAAGAGCGCTGACGCTGCAGATGCATTCTGCATATAATAATAAATCACTCCTCTTAAAATTTTCGGCAGATATCTTATGGTTAACCAAAATAAAATTCGTCAATCACACATTAATTACATAAGGAGAATCTTTATGCCTGATTTTCTTATCTTCATTTTGGGCTTTATTGCGGGAGGACTTTTCATGCTTGTTGTCATGTGCTTACTGCAAATTAATGATAAAAACAGATAGCCGGAATTCTCCAATCATAATCACTGCCTCTTATATAGACATTAAAAAGGACAGCCATGCCGCCCGAATTCTTAACGGGCCGCATGGCTGCGCGGTTTTATGTATTCTTATTCTCTGTACGCCGCAATTGGGCTGTTGGCAATGATTTTACATGTGTATCTTTGTTTTTCAGAATAAGTCCTCTTATCATCTTTCTTTTCAGTCTCATAAAAAATCTTGCTGTTTCAAGGGAACACTGTTCCAGAAAAGCTGCAGCATAATATCCAACATCTATTTCAGCATCGGTATTTCGATCTGACGAATAAGTTCTTGCAATATAACTTAAATCTGGATTTTCTCTTTTCTCATAAATCTCCAGTTCGGTTAATCCCGCACAATCACCGATGGACTCAGTAATCTGAAAGGATAATGACTTAATATTATACTGTGTGCTGAATTCCACGACGGTCTCTGAACCGCAATGATTTAACGGCCCGGTCTCAACACGAAAACCATTGTCAAATTGAATAATCCCATTTTGTATATGATCTTCCAAACTGAAATTTTCATAAAAAGACAAACATGAAACACTGACAGGGTTGTAAAAAAAGAAAGTTACTGTTTTTAACGGATCTGTTTTATCCGGGGTCCAAACGCAATCTCCAAATATCCCGATCCCTTTTTGCTGCGTGTTGACATCGGGGCAATCGATCAGTTTAAAATCATTTAGAAAAGTACAGTCTCCGGACGAGGCCTGAATTTTCGCCTGATAGGACAAGCTGTTTGTTTTTCTCAGCCAATAAACAATATCTGCGTTACATATTCTATCAATTCTAAATCTTGCGCTCTGCGTTCTATGCTCTTTTGCAGATTTGTAAATAATATTTTTTTTAATCATTAATGTCTGTGTTTCTGCAGAAGGTTCAAACCGGATTCTGTCGGCCCACGTATAAGCAGGCACGTCTGTTTCAAACCGGGCATCATTGACCAGTTCCTTGGACGGTAAGCAGGTTGCTTTCCCTGGAATTTTATAATAATCTTTCGGCCCATTCCATACGCCGCCGTAAGCAAATTTCTTCAATACAACCGGTTTATAATCGTTCTTTGCTTTTAAAATGTCCCCCATTACTTCTTCGAACATTAAGGAAGTGCATCTGTGATCCGGATGCCAGTCAAAGTCAACAACAACTAAAACATCGGCCAATAGATCAAGTATCACATCCATCATATCCTGTTTATAGTTTTTCCTTGTGTATTCATAATGGCAGCCGGACTTAGTGAACCGATACTCCGGATGAGTTTTCAGACCATAAGTTTGCCTGCGGCCGCCCATCGATTCTATCGCCGTTTCGTCTTTTGCATTATAAATATGTTTCTTCCCTTTCCAATCATCCCCGTATCCCATAAATATGATATTTTTTTCATCCACGCCCAATACGCGCAAAGCGTTGATTGCTTCTTTTAACCGTCGCTCCCCTTCATAGATGTAATAATCACCGTTTGTTGTAAACAGCACATGAACCTCATTGTTTGTTTGCGTTAATTGACAGATCAATTGGCCGGCAATATTAATTTCATCGTCCGGATGCGGGACAATAATCAAATACTTTTTTTGCAATTGCATCTTATTATCTTCTTTCGTATAATTACAGCTCTGTATTTTAATTGATTTTACGGTCATTATCGATTTATTTGTGTTTTTACAATGCGAGCTATTTCTCTTAATTTATTCTTTGAGAACCATAGATACAGCCCGTAAACAAACAGAAAAATTAAAAATCCACCCAATGGCTTGAAGAACCAGGTACTTAAAACAAAGGTCAGCACAAGGATAACCTCCTGCACAATGCTCCCGGTAACTTGTATTTTCATCACCTTCGACAGATACCGGTCTGAAATAATGCTGCGAAACGCAACGGAGATTACCATGGAAACAACAATGGCATTTAAGCTGTGGAGGACAAATCCGCTGATTAAGCACAAAACCAGGCTGACCCCAAGGGTCAATCCATTTATGGCAAGAAGCATTTTTTCTTTTCGCAGGACTTTCAAATAAGTACTGCAAAGCAACTGCATTTTTCCATCAAAAGTGCAGATGGGCAGAAGCAGCACAAGGTATTCCAGGCTTTCCCTGTATTGCGGCAGCCACAACCCCAAAATAAAACGAATGGGCAGGTAGGCAAGGAAGACCGCCGGAAGCAGAATACCGAGGAAGTTTCGCCCTACACTGTAAATCGGCTGAAGTTTGGAGGGAGCGGTTTGCCGCAATGCGGGAAACAGCACCATGCTGACCTGATTTAGGAACAGCAAAACAAAATTCGCCAGCGACAGCGAGAAGGAAATTTTCCCGAACATTTCCACGCCCCACAGCCCGTCGATAACAAAGCGTCCCA
>JAEWBE010000071.1 GCA_023391275.1 Bacillota bacterium
ATATCCCCGTTCTGAGCATCCCTGTCCTCAACCGTTACCATTCTGGAATTGCGTTCCTGAACTTTTTTAATTTCGTCGTTAATCTCTTGCTCCGTTACTGCAACCGGCTTTTTGGTTGCTGCCAGGCCCTTATAGCCTTCCACTTCAACTTCCGGCTTCGTGGTAACGGTCGCTTTGAAAACCACGCCTTCTTTGCCGGCGGAAACCAAATCAAAATCAATTTTGTCTTCAATCAGTTCAAGCTTTGCCTCGTTTACTGCGGCGTCAAGCGCATCGGGATAAACAGCATTGATAGCATCCTCATAGAACACCTGCTCGCCATAATACTTTTCCACAAAAGCACGGGGGGCCTTACCTTTGCGAAAGCCCGGGATTGCGATTTTTTTATTCTCTTTATGATAGGCTTGGTTAATCGCTTTTTCAAATACTTCGGCGTCAACCTCAACCTCAAGTTGGTAGCGGTTAGTGTCAACCTTGTTTGATGATTTTAAGCTCATTTTTATTCCTCCTGCAAAATTGCAAATTATCTCGAAATATTATAACACATGTTAAATCATTATTCTATATATACGTTGAAATATTAATAATTTGTTCACCGGACTAAAACCGGTGTAAAATTGACGGTATCACAGGAGATGAGGCACATTTTAATTCCGTCATATTCCCCTGTAACTGCACGCCTGGCAGCCTGACTGCCATGAATATGGCCAAAGTAGCATTGCTTAATTCCGCGTTTTTTCAGAACATCCAAAATCTCGGGACAGTTCGATTCATCATATACCGGCGGGTAATGCAAGAACACAATCGGTTCCGCCCCCTGGCGCTGCGCATCGTCAATTGATGCGTTCAGGCGGCCTACCTCGCGGTTTACAATCTTGATGTCTTCCTCGGTTTCGGCATTGTAAAGCCAGCCGCGCGTACCGCAGACCGCCACATTGCCAACTGCGACTGCATTGTTATGAACGATTTGAATGGAATCAAATCCGCGTGATGACAGGAACCCATCGATTTTCTTTTTTGTGGACCACCAGTAATCATGATTTCCTTTAATAATCAACTTTTTCCCCGGCAGGGAATTGATAAATTCAAAATCTTTGTCCGTGTCTTCCAGCTTCATGGCCCATGACACATCCCCGGCAATCACAACAGTATCGTCGTTCTTTACGATGCCCCACCAGTTCTGTTCCAGTTTAGCCGTATAGTTTTGCCAGCCTTCAAAAACGTCCATCGGTTTATCGCAGCCCAGGGAAAGATGCAGATCCGCAATAGCAAATAGTGACATCGTAACCTCTTTCAGAATTATTACTCTATACCGGCCATTTTCAGCACAATCTCACCCATGGTACCTTTGGTGCAGATATTGTTGAAGCGTACGGGCTTTGATTCCAGTGTGGCAATCGGCGCTGGAATCGGAGTCCCGGTGACCGCGGAAAGCTCTTTTACTTTTGCAAATTCAGACGTGTCCAGACTATAATCTTTTGTTACGGCACTTAATACACTGTCCGCAAACTTATATGGACTGGCGGTCGAAACAACGATGGCCGGGGTTTTGTCATCATTGGTATCATTCACATACTGATGATATACGTTGATCGCCACCGCAGTATGCGTATCACAAAGATAATTTTCAGTATGATAAATTCCCTTGATTGTCGCCCTCGTCGCATCGTCGTCACAGTAACCCGCATAGAACAGTTCATGGAGCTGCTTTAAAACATCTTCGTCAACCTGATATTTCCCTTTCACGGAAAGCTCATTCATCCAGTCTGCAACCCTTTTGCTGTCCCCACCCGTAAGATCATAAAGCAGGCGTTCCAGATTGCTGGAAACCAGAATATCCATGGAAGGGGAAATCGTGGTGTAGAAATGCCTGCTGCGATTGTAAACGCCTGTATTCAAAAATTCGGTCAGAACATTATTGGAATTGGAAGCACAGATCAGTTTATGAATCGGCAGTCCCATCTTCTTCGCATAGTAAGCGGCGAGGATATTGCCAAAGTTTCCGGTTGGAACCACAATATTGACCCTTTCGCCTTCATGGTCGATTTCGCCGCGAGCCATCAGGTCACAGTAGGCGGAAAAGTAATAAACGATCTGCGGCAAAAGCCTGCCCCAGTTGATGGAGTTCGCGCTGGAGAACATCATGTCGTTCCTCTCCAGCAGGTCATTTATGCCCGTATCGGTAAAAAGCTTTTTTACACCGGTCTGTGCGTCGTCAAAATTACCGGCGATTGCACAAACGGAAACATTGTTGCCTTCCTGTGTGTTCATCTGTCTTTTCTGCATCGGGCTTACGCCGTTCTGAGGATAAAACACCAGAATCCGTGTGCCGTCAACATTCTTAAAACCTTCCAGCGCAGCCTTGCCGGTGTCACCGGATGTAGCAACCAAAATGACCGCCGTTTTGGAGGAATTAATTTTCTTCAGTGACCTTGTTAAAAGGTGCGGCAAAAGCTGCAAAGCCATATCCTTAAAGGCACAGGTGGGACCGTGCCACAGTTCCAACAGATACATATTGATTCTGCCGTTTTGCAAATGGGATAACGGCGCCGGAAGATTTTTATCAAACTTTTCCCCCGTATACGCTTTTTTGACACAGTCAGAAATTTCATCCATGGTAAAGTCGGAAAGAAATTCGGATAAGATATGTGCCGCCCGTTCAGTGTAGTCAACCGGCTGAAGTTCACATAGATCGGCATAAGAAAAACGCGGCAGATTTTCCGGGACAAAAAGCCCGCCGTCGCTGCAAATACCCTGAGCAATTGCCTGCGCCGAAGATACGCTGACATCATTGCTTCTTGTCGATTTGTAGTTCAAGGTAGTTCCTCCTTCGCTTTATTTGTATTTATAATATAACATGATTTCCATTAAAGGGAAAGAAAAAAATGATGCGCATTATCATATAAAATCGAATGTACGAGGTTTTCACTGTAATTATGTCGCAGCATCAATTCCGCAATTTTTTCAACAGACTCAATTCCGGTAATCCCCTTCGGCAGAATAGCTCCGTCAAAATCACTGCCAATTGCAACGCATTGTTCCCCTCCGAGCGAAAGAAAATGCTCTATATGCCGAAGAATATCGTCCATACCCGCTTCACCCGTATGATTTAAGAACTCGGCAACAAAATTAATGCCCACCAAGCCCCCGCGCTCCCGGATCGTGCAAAATTGCCCGTCGGTCAAATTGCGATTATGGGCGCATATTTTACGTGAGTTGGAGTGGGTCGCAATGAATGGCTTTTGCGTGCAGGCCACAACGTCCTCAAACAGCTTATCGCTCGCGTGGGAAACATCAATGACGATATTCAGGCGTTCCATTTCCCGGACGGCACGCCTCCCAAATTCCGTAAGCCCTTTCGACGGGTTAACACCTGCGCCGTCGCCGAATTCACAGGAGGAGTTCCAGGTCAGCGTCATCACTTTCACACCGCAGTCCGCCATATAATTCAGCCGTTCAAGGCTGCCGGCAGTGGCGGCACCGCCTTCAACCGTTAATATTGCGCCTATTTTCCCCTGATGCTCCGCTGTTTTAAAGTCTGCGGCATTTCTGCAGAGCATAATAAGATCGGGATGCAGTTGAATTTCCTGCTGGAAATTCAGAAGTACAGCGTCAAAATAATCAAGCGCCGGTTTCCCTCTGATTTCATCTGGAATCCAAATGGCAAAACACTGGAACCAGGGGGAATATTTTCTCCCGCGTAGGAGGGAAATTTTCAGATCACCGTCATACAACGATTTCTTTTCGTTGCAGCAGTCCGATATGGTGTCACAATGCAAATCAAAGTATTTCAATAATATCTTCCTCCGGAAAAAGCATTTTCTATGTGTTCAACGGATTTTATTGTATAATCGTCACTTTTTGTTGTAATCCCGATGACATCAAATCGGGGCTGGAGCGGCGTCTTGTGCGACTGCATGTAAAGAAGCGCCGTTTTCCACAGTTTGTTTCGCTTGCCGGCCGTAACAGCCTCCAACGGGCTGACCAGGTAATTTTCAGCGCGGGTTTTTACTTCAGCGAATACAATATAGCTGCTGTTTTGGGCAATAATATCAATTTCCCCAAACCGTGAATGATAATTCCGCTCGATGATTTCATACCCTTTTTCAATCAACAGTTCCGCGGCATAGTCTTCCCCGATTTTTCCGGAAGCATTATACACGGCTGCCATCCCCTAAAATTTTTTTCAAAAATGTCTTTCTATGCACCGGGCATGGGCCATATTTTTTCAGCAGTTCCGTATGTAATGCGGTTCCGTACCCCTTATGTTTAGCAAATTGATACTCCGGATACAGCCGGTCAATTTCATACATCAGTCTGTCACGGCTTACCTTTGCAAGAATGGATGCCGCTGCGATACTTGCGGAAAGCGCGTCTCCTTTGATAATCGTCTGCGTTTCCACCCCAAGGTGCGGCGTTTGGTTCCCGTCCACAAGCGCGAAGTCCGGCCTTATGCTTAACCCGTCACAGGCCCGTTTCATCGCTAAAAAGGTCGCCTGTAAAATATTAATTTCATCGATTTCTTTTTCTGTTGCAAATCCGACCGACCAGCTCAACGCAGTTTTCTGAATCACATCGAACAGTGCTTCACGCTTTTTTTCGCTCAGTTTTTTAGAATCGTTAATTCCGTCAATCTCTGCATTTTCAGGCAAAATAACTGCGGCAGCGAACACCGGGCCGGCCAAAGGGCCGCGTCCGGCTTCATCGATGCCGCAGATACTGTGATATCCGTTTTCTTTTACTGTATTTTCATAAACAAACCAGTCCATATTACTTTCCAACCTGTTCCAGAGTAATTCTGCCAAGCTTTCCGCTTCGGAACTCATCCAGGATCATGATGGCGGCGCGCTCGACGTCAATCTCGCCGCCGGGAATCAGCATCCCGCGTTTTCTACCGATCCGTTCCAGCAGTTCATATCCCTTTAATTCCGGAAGATCGGTATCTTCCAATTTATATCGCTGCTTCATGGGTGTCAGGTAGCTGTCGCGCAGCACTTCCAGCAGACGGGCGGCAAGCTGTTCGGTATCAACCACATCGTCTTTCACGGCACCCGTAAAAGCGAGCCGTTCCCCAACAATTTTATCGTCAAATTTCGGCCAGAGCACCCCCGGAG
>JAEWBE010000082.1 GCA_023391275.1 Bacillota bacterium
GAATAAACTTTTCCCGGCGTTGTCCCGTAAGTACCGGTGACCAGATATAGGCATTCCCCCAGCCGAGCAGCCATTCAATAACAGACTTTTTGAAAATGAACGGTGACATATACCGGTTTGGGGAAACCTCCAGAAGATATGAAACGTTCTGCATTTTCCCGTCCGGCATGATCCGGTCGATTTTCCCTCGCTCGGGGCTTGAGAACGTTTGAAGCGGCATTTTCGCTACATCGTCCGAAAGCACATTAATGCAGCGGTATGCTGTCGCCACGTTCTTTGCTGTATCTACTGATACGGTTTTCCCTGCCGAAGAACTCCAGCCCCCGAACATACTCCCCATTTGATAGACCGGCATCATACCTGGCGGCTGCCTTGCAAGTATTGAAGAAACAATCAATGCACATCACTTCCTTTTTGAGAATTTACTTAATACTTCCTGCACGGCCGGACTTTTCAGCGCGATTCCTGCAAATGCAGCAGAGACAAAAAAGGCAATTCCGAGGACATAAGTTCCCAAAACTGCGTTGACTAAATATGAAGCTGTCACCATCGCCGCTAATCCCAGCATAGCTAAAATATCATCAAGAAATGGTAATAGTTTAAAAATACGTTTCATTTCATTTCCCCTTAAAAACCGAAATCGTCAGATAGAATCTCGTCGCTGATATCCTGCGGCAGTTCATCAAAAGCTGTAATTCTTGCCATGCAGTTTATCCCGCCTGCTAACAGGTCAATGCGCTGACTATCATCCTTGTTTTTCTTTGACAGCCTGATATTTTCGTTCCCGTCACTGTACTGATAGGCGTTATTAACGCACCAATCCAAACACTCGTTTTTTTCGTGAATTAGTTTTCCTTGCATCACAAGTTCACGGAACGTTTTTGTCGGTTCGGAAAGAGTCATTATATTTTGCCTGACTTCCGTCACGGTTTCCCCCTGAGTTTGCAGAGTGTTTTCCATTTGAGTCGCCAGCGCCGCATCAATACACCACTCCAAAACCCGAATATGATTTTCTGATTTTTCAAGCTGGGCGTTTGAAATCAAATAGTTATAGTCAACGACTTCTCCGGGAGTTTCTGTGCAGTAATCCTTGTTACACCAATCCCGGTATGGTACGCGGTCTGAATGCTCATGCCTGGTGACCGCTGTTTCCGGAATAAACCCGCGGGCTTTTAAAGCGAACCGACCGTCGTTTAAACGGAATAAGAAATCTTGCCCGGTGAGATCAATCCTTTTTGAAAGGTCTGCTCCAACCAGGCATGGCATACCGTTTGTCAGCTTTTCAAATTCTTCACGGGATACTTCCCCTTCTTTCCATTTTTCCATGCATCCGTCCATATACTTATCCGAACTTCCTTCCTGCCATAAATCACAGCGTTTCATCAACCACTCGCGTATTTTCGCAGGATCGCCCGAACCGTAGGCTAAATTATGTTCGTCTATAATTTCTTGAAGCAAAATCTTGCTGTATTCAGTAGGCTCCTGTAAGATCGGGTTTGCTTTTACCAAATTGCTGAAATCATGCGGATTGTCGTCTTTATCCAGCTGACGGATAATAACAAAATAATCCTCGGCGGTAATTTCACCGTCAAGGATTTTACAGCAAAGGTCGTATTCTTTTTTGCATGGGCTGTTTTCAGCGTTCTTGCCCGCTGTTGTAATGATAAACATCAAAGACTGCGCGCGCTTACCCATGGCAGACTGACCGACTTCGTACATTGCGGAGGTCTTATGCTCGTGGTATTCGTCAATGATATAAATACAAGGCGCTGCACCGTTTTTGTTTTCGGTATCCTTTGAGAAAGGAACCATTTCCCCGTCGCGCGTCTTGTGCTCAATGGAATTATTTTTGAATTTCAACCGGCTGGATATGTCCGGGCTGGCCTTCCCCATGGTTTTAGCCGCATCCCAAACTTTTCGCGCCTGCTGCCGGTCAACGGCAACACAATCCACTTCGGGGGATAATTCATATTCTCTTAATTCCGGATGCCCAGGTGGGTAAACACAGTCGGAGCACATCCCATATAGTCCAATACCTGACAGGTCAACCGATTTTGCATTTCCGCGGCCTTTCATGTCAAACGCCTTTTTAAAGCGCCGGCGCCCGGTGTCTTTATGTACCCAGCCGAAAATGCAACCGTAATCGAATTTTTGTGAGCTGTTAAGCTTAATCAGCTGTCCTGAAAAAACGCCGCGGGGGTGACGGCAGCACCGTTCGAACCAGTCAAATATTCGATTTGCACGGCTTTCATCGAACACATACGGAAACTTTTCTGTTCCTTGCCGTTGCAAATCCATAAGATGACGCTCACAGGACTTTTTTTCCCATTTGCACAGATTTCCACGTTTCCCGGAAAGGACCTCAACCGCATACCTTGTTGTCGGGTGAAGGTGTTCAATATCTTTCAGATAAGGCTTTATATCAATCTTAGCTGAACATTTCCGCATTCGGATCATCCTCAGCGCCGTTTTCTTGCTGCTGAACGGGAGCACCGGCCCTCGCTCTTGGGGTCATATACAAAGCCAAAGCCATTTGATTCAGCAGTTTCGTCTTTGCTTCTATACGTGCTTCCACCTTCAGCATCAATTCAACGTTATTTTCCACATCCGGGTCTTCGCGCATCAAATACAGATTTTCCAGATTGTACTTTTCGATGACATAACGGGCAAGCATATCAGCATCCAGCGCATTCAAAAGTTCAGTTCCCTTATAAAGTTTGAGGACATCCTTCCACCGGCTCAGATAATCCAACCTTCCCCGAATAATATCAGGCGGCCGTAATTTTACGCTCGGTGTTTTAGCTTTTTTATCATTTTTCTTAGCATTTTTTTCTTTGTTTGTAAGATGTTTGCTCTGAAAATCAACGTCAATCGGTGCTGGCATTTTACGTCCACCTCCTTTTCTAATATAGCGACTAAAAAAATAAATCCTTTATCGGGATTTTTACATAGGGAAACCTGAAATTTCTCCATTGGGAATTTATCGCACGCCCGAGGGTGCTAACGGTCTTCATCCATAAGTCTAAAACATTTTTGACGGGGGGGAGGGGCTACTCTCCTCTCGCTGTCCGCTTCGAATGGCATTTATGACAAAGCCCTGACCAATTCTCCCTGTTCCAAAACAAATCGTAGTTTCCCTCGTGCTTTTTCTTATGATGCACTTCGGTTGCCACTGTGCTAATGCCTTTGGCCATACAGTCATCACACCAAGGATGAGCAGCTAAAAACTTCTTGCTTTCAATTTGCCAATGTCGATTGTACATCGAATGTCTGGCCTTGTCCTTTTGGTAACTATACTGCGGCTTTATCTTCTGATGCTTTTCACAGTACCCATTCTGCACAGCAACATTCTGACAGCTTGGGTATCGGCATGTTATCCTTGGCTTCAGTGGCACGGTATCGCCTCGTTCCATCATTTCTTTGCGTTTCTTCCAGTATACATCTGCCCGTTTCTCGGCAGGCCCGTATACTTTGGAATTGAACGCTGGACTGTAATGATATTGCTTCATAGCACCGCCCCGTTTCAAGACAAAATAAATGCGCCCAGCTGTGCGGTATGCCGGGCGCAAATGAAAGGAGTGTGCGCGGTACTGTCATTGCCCGCCCCGCGCTGGCGAGAGTGATAATCTCTAAATTTCAAAATCTCACTAATAACAGTAAATCACATTAGTGCGTCCTATGTACGGCTGTTATAAAATATTTTTCTCAGATGCCAGTAAATAATAAAAATACCGGCGTTTATGGTTGAATTTCTTTTCGCTTGTCTCTAAACCTTTAAGCATACGCAAATAATACCACGGAACATCTTGAGTCACAGACAGCAACAGCAATTCGTAGTCTTTATCTCCGGCCTTCCTTGCACATTTTTCTATCATTTCGATATCTGAAGATAACGCCGATGCTTTTACAGCTGCTGATTCGGATGGATTTCCTACTTCATTACCGTGAGGCATCCCAGTTATAATCTGGCTTTTAAACGGGCTCAAAATATCTTTTAGTTTTTGCTTTTTAAAGGCATATTGTAGACAAAAATTATGTAGCTCTCTGTATGCAAATTTCGTTATATCGTATTCGTTTAATACCAAATCTCGTTTATTTGCCAATACTTTCGCTCCTCTCTTTTATGCATCCATTCCCGGGAAACATGCAAAAATATGTATCCTCATCGACGCGTTCCCGCCATCCGCAATGTTGGGCTGTGCATACGTATCCATCGCTTGTCCTAAAAATAGGTTTCTTGACCGCTGGTGGAGTTGATGTTTTTGGCTGTTCCATCGGTTCGGGCTGTGCTTTCCTGATATTTATTTTCAAGTCATTTTCCGTGGCCGCTGGGTTTGTTAAACAATCTGCGGATATCCGGTAATAATCTGCAATCCTTTGGAGTGCAATCTTTCCCGGAACCCTGATCTCACGTTCAAGCTGATCATAAAATTTTGGAGTAATACCGATTAGAGCCGCTGTCTGCATTTGATCTTTCCCGGATAACTTACGGAGGTATATTAATTTTTCAGGGAGTGTCATGTTACTTCACCGCCTTTTCTTTCAATCCGCTTTAACCACTCAGTAATATCATGGCTCAGCTGCGCATTATCGGTAAACATGGCGTAGACCTGAAGCGCCATAACCGCGGCAGGATCCTTGTCCGGTCGGAGCACGAAACAGTCGTCGCCGTCCGGTCGGCCATCCGTATGAGTAACAATGTATTTGCTGTAAATTTCTTTTTCGCTCATTTCTCCCCCTCCGATTCCTGCGCTTGCTGAATTCCACGCCAATCGAAATTTTTGCACATGACCGTTTTTTCCGGCCCATAAAAAAGGCTGTGATATTTACAAAAGCACCATTCTTTCCCTACTTCTCTTTTTTTACATGCCATGCATAACCATCCGGTTTTCATATCTTCGATTGCAAAAATTAATTCCTTTTTCAGCGTGACGATCTGTTTTTCGGCGATTAATGCTTTTTCCTGCTCTTCGGCGGCAATGCTGCGCCATTCGTCCGCGCGCTTGGCTTGCCGTTCCACCTCAGCTATAAGCGCCGGAATATCGGTGCGGGAATGGGCGATAAAGGCGGCTTCGTCGCCTAATTGCGCGCATTTACAAATAACCGAATCTCCATCATGGGCATACGCGCCATCAGCCGTATATTCATGTTTCCACGGCCCCGGCATTGCCGCCTGTTCTCTTGTCTTGATTTCTGCAAGATATTTAGCGTCCATATTTTCCTTCCTTTTGTGCTAATCTCAAAATGCTCTACTCGTTCAACAATCTGCGCGGCTCTGCACGCCAGATTTTTTGTGCATTCTTCATAGGCGTGATATGCGCTATCGTATGTCGTGTGCCATGCAGAAAACGGATGAAATTTATCATTTTCTTCATCGTTTTCGGTTTTCCAGTACACGCCATAAGTAATTTCTTCTTCCATCACTTTTCCTCCTGTTCCGGCTTGCGGGCGTCGTAAATAACAAGCCCCATTCTCCTGTAATACTTCGTCAAGTCTGTTAATCCGATGCTGTCCTCTCTTGGATCGGCCTGTATGCGTATTTTCTCTTCGTATCCGCTTTTTCGGATTTCGGCAATGACAAGTTTCAAAAGTTCGTGGGAGTGGCCTTGACGTCTATACTGCGGATGCACATAGAGGTTATAAATCAGCGGGTCGGAATCCAAAGTATAAAAGCAGTAGCCGTATTTTGACTGGATAAAGTTTTCATCTTCTTTGCACAGCTTCTGCGGCTTGTTTTCAGGCTCGGAGCGGAGGTTCCATGCTTCAACTGCCAATGGTTTACCGCTCTTTACCCAATTAATAAAGCAATGACATTTCTTACACCCGACCCATCCATTCACAAACGGTTCAGTAAAATCGCGCTGCGTGGCTTCTCCTCCGCAGAACGGGCACGCCTTTAATTTATCCACCGTTTTCATTTCTGCTAAATCTACCTTTTGCTTTCCAGTACCAGCCATTGCCAACGGAACCGGTAATAATGATTTCTTCACCCCACGGGATTTCCTCGAAACTGTTGATTTCTCCGATTTTTCTGTACATCATGCGCTCCCTTCCGGCTTGCGGGCGTAGAGCTTCAGCTTGCGTTTCTTGACCGACCAGCAATATTGGATTCCGGATCCGTATTCTCCGTATACAAAAAGGCCGTCGCGTTCAACGCTCAAAATTCCGTAAACTTCCGCATCCGCAATCCACACCGGATCCCCGTCCATCTGCCTTAACTGCTCCAACGTCAGCGGCTTGTTTTCCGGTTGTGGTGCATAATTCTGTAATGCGGAAATAGCCAACTCATAATCTCGTTTTTCACTTAATATGTCTGCCGTAGCGTCGCCCCAGCCTATGCGGATATCTAATATCCCAATCAGGTCTTTAACCCTCTGTATGGCTTTTGCAACGCTAATTTCCGATATATTAAGCTTGTTTTCCGGGGCGGCGCGGCGGAGGGCGTTTATTGCACATAACATTGCAGCAAGAATGTCTATTGTCGCCTGACTGCGTTTACCCTCTGGCATAATTCGCGCCATGTAGTCGTAAGATTCCTGAAGCTTTTCAGCGGCTTGCTTAGTACCCATCGAGCACGGTTTTAATTCATCATCCATATTTTTCCTCCGGTTATAATTTCAATTAGCCATAATGTATATATCCAGATACTGTATACTTACTTTTATCTCCGATAAGGAGGTGTTGCATATGTCGATTCGAATAATTTTTATTGTCCGAATCAAATTCAAAAAGTTTCGCTTAAATCTTAAATAAGCGGGGCGGCCTGACGTCGTTAACGGCGTTGGGTCAGTCACTGCCAAATAAATAAATACAAATACCGAGCATAAAAATTTGAAGTTTGCAGATAAACCCTTTAACGGTTTATCTGTTTTTTAATGCAATTTTCTAGGTACAACGGGCTTTTCCCATAATTGATTGGTTGCAACAAATAAATAACTCATTAAAATGAAGAAAGTGTTTTATATTTATTTATTGCAGTGGCTCTTGCTTTACGGCAGAATCCAATTTGTTTTGACTTTTTAATAATTTAGTAGTATCTTTTGTCTATAAAGTAATTATGGAGGTGTAATATGTCAGGTAAAGAGATTGGCGATATTTTTAATAGCAGCATCATTGATGGTCTTCTTAAGGGTCTTGATCTTTTCCTGAAAAGTGGCGGATGGTACATAATTGGCATTGCAGTTTTAGGTGTTCTGTTTGGATTGACCCGCCGCAAGTTCCGAAGATATTAATTTTTCTCAGGCCGTACAATTTGGTACGGCCTTTTTGTTTACTCAGTCAACATTGGTAGCATTGGAGGCATGGTACTTGTTTCATAAGCTCTTGCAATCTGCGGTAACATAAAATCTCCCGCGGTGCTACCATCGGGAAGAACGATATTGGCCATGAATTCTTCTTCGAATACCGAAATGCCGCATTCAACAGCTTCCAGTTTGGCTTTAACAACCAGATTCAATGCTCTCCACCGCTGCCGGCAGGCCTGTTCCCAAGCGTCATACTGACTTTTATCCGTGCGATCGCGGCCGGTCGGTGTTAGTCGGAACTCCTCTTTTTTAGGAAGAGGCAATATAAATTTGACCTGTATTCCATTCATCGTGAATCCGATCATCGCTTTCCCCGACGCAGTGGCATAAGCGAAATTATCAGCGCCATAACGGATTAAAGTACGCTCAATTTCGAGTCTGGATAATTCGCTTGAAACATTTGTGTCTTTTGCGTATGTAGGCATATCAAGCCACCTCCCTGATATAGCACCAACTTTGCGGTGCACGCTGTAAACCAAAATCAGATAATGGGCGCGGTGTTTTGTACTCTGCAATTTTCCCCAGATACCAACCATAAACCGGTTTGTTTTTCGCGTAGGCATTGATCTGATCAATTGATAAGCAGCTGCCTTCCACCATAGCAGGACTGTAGGACCGGCGCCCTGCTTTTTCAACCATCCAACAGATACATTCTCCGACTACCATGCCACGGCCCGCTTTGGTTTCATAAAGATAGAGTCTAAATACCTCTTCTATGCGCGGGCGGCTTTTGCGGAGTTCCACCGGCTTGTGCAGTGCAAGGATTTCGCGGCACCAGTGCGGCTGGATGCTTGCTAAAACATCAATCATGGTTCTGCCTCCCATGGAAACTCCTGAATCAGTTGATCACCCCATATTTCAGTAAGGCTGGATTTCATAAATACCGGAACACCTTCCGATTGGCAATCTGACACTATGCTTTCTATCCATGACCGCTGTGGGATTACTTTTTCTTTTCGGTTTCCACTTTCGGCACCAATGATCACCCATTCAATTCCCGGCTTCAGGTCTGCCCCATCTGCACTTTCCCATTCCCCGCAATTATCGCAGTACCAGGGTTTAGCTCCTTGACATGTACGCGGATTATCCCGATAAACTTCGTATGACCCGCAAATAGGGCAACGCTCTTTTTCTAAATTCAGTGTGACCGGTCCGAGAATTGGCTCAATGCTTAAAAACAGATGACCTTCGGGCAACTTTGAAAGATATTCCGCTCTGGACATGTCCCCTTGGCATGTTACGGTCGTTCCAAACCAAAAATCTTTAAAAAACTCTACGGACTCTTCACAACCTCGATCTTCGCACGAATAATAATCTATTGCATTATCAATTCCGGCAGGATTTTTCGTGAGGAATATGTAACGGTGCTGTGGGGCATTTCCGCAAGCATCAAATACTTCGCGTATCCATTCATCCGGTACCCACGCACCGAAGAGATCAGCCATGGAGCAAACGAAGATATTACGTGGCTTTGTTCTGAGTGCTGGTTCACCGAGGCGGTACCGGTGGAAGGTCGGCGCAAACTCAAATGGATATGGACCGCTATGTACTGCATCTGAATAACTTCTCACCTTTCCGGTGATTTCATGTAAATCTGTGCCGCTGTATGGTGTGCCATACCGATGGGCAATTTTCCGTGCGTAGCAGTAAGGGCAACCGTGCAGACATCCGGTGACTGGGTTCCACGACATATCGCACCAGTCTATTTTTGTATCATTCATTTCCGTTCACCACTTTTATGTATTTCACCGGGATTTTTAAGGCTTCGGCCAGTTCAATTTCTTTGCGCATCCCAAATGATACGTAAGGTCCATAAGCCCAAAGCTCACTGCAAAATCTCAGCAATTCCAGTCCCATCCGCATTCCGGCTGCGCGCTCATCCGGAAGATTATCATCCAGCATACCGTCAAACATAACATGCGGCGCAATTGGTACGTAACCGGCGCCTATTACCTCATAGCAATATCTTCTGGCCGCGGCGATATTGACTTTTACATTTCCCCGGCACGGGGAACAGACATAAATGAGCTTTTGCGGATCCTTTTCGCACGTAGCAGCAAGGGCGGAAACCGTGGCCGCTGTCATAGCAAATTTACGGTATGCTTTACACTCCGCCGCCAGCTCCGGAATCCATGCCATTGAATTTCTTTCAATATTTCGTAAATTTACATATGCGGAACTCCCGTTTTCGATTTCAAGCGCATGCCTAAAATTCGCTACTGCATTTTCGGCTTTTTCTAACGTATCATTCATTTTCTGACCTCCTGAATTTCACATACTGTCCGCTGTTGTTAAGCTCATATTGAAATTCCGCTCTCCCGGTTTTGAGTGAGTGAATGGTCACAATGTCCGTAATCACTTGTATTCCGCTGTTTTCCGTTATAATTTCATCCCCAATTTCATACGGACAGACTACCTTGAACGCTGCTGCTTGCATTTGTTATTCCTCCTTTGTTTTGTCCGGTCTTTATTTTTTCCGGCTGTGCTGATCAGCCGGTTCCAGTATCGATAACTGCTTTCCCCTTTGGCCATGTTTTCCACCTCAATCTAAATAATTTCTGCCAAAAATCCTTATGAAATCATCCCGACTATGGGTTTGTTCAAATGCCCGCTGTGCATCCTGCTTTAACTGCATGTCGAGATCGTGGTTTCCACAATGGACGCCCTCATTGGATTGGTTGTGGTATAGTCCGGTGAGGTAAACCCATAAGCCGTATTTTTCAGATAACTTTCGATTTGGGTTCCCTTCGAAAATATGATGTTTATGTAAATTATCCGTTCTTGATCGATTTTCCCTTTTCCGGGTCACATAACACTCTTTGGTGTTCTGGAGGATGGAGCCCTTAACTTTCGGTATTTCTCTCAGCTGAAACATTCAGGCACCCTCTTTCTGCCCGCTGCCCACTACGTCAAACAGTGTTGGCTGGCTACATTCCAGTTCTGCCTGTTTGCAGTTCAAAACCATTTGGGAGAAATAACGGTCCTTAAGCTCAATTCCAATACCGTTCCTCCCCATTGCCACGGCCTCCCTGACTTCACTTCCTACCCCAGCGAACGGGGATAGAAACGTATCCCCTGGATTTGTCCATAATTCCATTGCTCGGTCGATTACGTCAAGCTGCAGCGGGCAGATATGCTTTTCGTCGTTTTCCTCCCGAGCCGATTCCCGGTTCAGGGTCCGAGACTGATTAATGTCCATCCACACAGGGGAAGCGTATCGCCTCCATACCTGATGGGAATACACTGGGTCTTCTGTCTGTATGTGGGAATGCTTGTCGTTGATTGTGTACTGAGATTTCAGCTTTGGTTCCCGCTTCGGTGCAACCAGCTCGTTCTCCCCGATGAAGGATTCAAATCCATTCGGATGTGCCACAGGTTCCGGGTTTTTCCCCGGCTTGCGCATCACGACCAGATAATCCGGCAGCCCTACCCGGCACATGGACGAATCTTTCACAACTTGCTTATGCATCAGGCCAAGGGCTTTCGTCCGTGTGGCTTCCGTCAGCGGGTCTTTCCAGATCGCCACACGGGAATGATAGATAAACCCCGCACTTTCAAACAAGTGGATAAGCTCTCCGGGGAAGTCATGCAACCCGATAAACCCGTCCCGCTCTTTCATGGCGGGGATGTCCATGCAATGGCACCACATGAT